>NZ_LMNJ01000045.1:0-287500 GCF_001423325.1 Methylobacterium sp. Leaf113 | reverse complement strand
TTCGAGATCCGGCATCACCGCCGCCGCGCGAAACGCATCCCAGGTCCCCGCTGGCGTCGTCTCCGGCGGTCCGTATTCCCGAGTTCCGAGCAGCAGGCCGGTCTCCTCGTAGGTCTCGCGGATGGCCGCCAGGGCGAGGGCGCGCCCCAACCCGTTGCCCCCGCGCGGGACGCGGACCGCCAGCGCGTCGGACGCCCGCGCCGAGAGGGCACCGGCCACTGGCATGTGGCGATCGCACGGCTCGATCCGCCCGCCCGGGAACACGAATTTGCCCGGCATGAAGGCAAGCCCCGGATGGCGCCGACCCATCAGAATTTTGGGAATGCGCCGGGTACGGTCGAGAATGATCAGAGTCGCGGCATTGCGGGGCCGGAGCGCTGGCTTGCGCGCCGGCGCCTCAGGCGGGGCCGAAGCCGGCAACTCGGTCGGCGCTGCGCCCGTCACCTGATCCATGCCGTGTCTCCTCGCCCTGCGGTTCGGTGCCCGCACGCGGCACCGGTAGCTTGGCAAAGCCGTGCATGCCAAGCGCATATTGCAGGCCGACCACGGCGCCCTTCACGGGCTGCAGCAGTGCCAGCGACCCGAGCAGCGTCACGAGGGGCCAGAAGCTGAGCTGAAACCACAGGGGAACGTCGTAATTCATCTCGGTTTCGAGCAGGAAATACCCGACGATGTGACCGACGATGAAGATGACGATGTAGGGCGGCAGGTCGTCGGCCCGGTGATGCGCAAGTTCGAGATCGCAGACGTCGCAATGCGGCCGGACCTTGAGGAAGCGGCCGAAAATCCGGCCCTCGCCGCAATGGGGGCAGCGGCCGATGAAGCCGCGCGCCATCGCCCGCACCAGCGGTGTGCGTTCGTGGTGGCCCGGTTCGATTCCGTCCGTCATCTCGGCTCCTCGCATGACCTGGCAGCCTAGCCCCTTCCGCTCAGCGGCGCGAGCCGCGGTGACGCGACCCGGTGCTGCGGATGCCGGGCGGGCGCCCGGGCGCGCCGGGCTTGCGGATGGCGCGGTTCGGCCCGGGGCGTGCGGCACGCTCCGGCCGGGCCTGCCCCTCGGACAGCAATTCGAAGCGCAGGGCCCCGGCCACGGCAGCGGCTTCCACCAATCGGACCTCGACCCGGTCGCCGAGGCGGTGGGTCTCGCCCGAGCGCTCGCCCACCAGGGCGTGCTTGGCCTCGTCGTGCCGGTAATAGTCCGCCCCGATGGTCGAGATCGGCACGAAGCCGTCGGCCCCGGTCTCGTCGAGCTTGATGAACAGGCCGGAGCGGGTCACGCCGGAGATCTGGCCGGTGAAGGTGGCGCCGACCCGGTCGGCGAGATGGTGGGCGATGAGGCGGTCGATGGTCTCGCGCTCGGCCGCCATGGCCCGGCGCTCGGCGGCCGAGATCTGCTCGCCGATCTGGTCGAGGGCCGCCACCGTGACCTCCGACGACAGGCCGTCCGGGCCGAGGCGGCAGGCCGCGATCAGGGCCCGGTGGACGATCAGGTCGGCGTAGCGCCGGATTGGCGAGGTGAAGTGGGCGTAGCGACGGAGGTTCAGGCCGAAATGGCCGAGGTTCTGCGCCGCGTAGACGGCCTGGGCCTGCGAGCGCAGGACCACCTCGTTGATGAAGATCGCGTGCTCGGTCTCGGCCACCGTCCCGAGGATGCGGTTGAACAGGGCCGGACGCAGGATGCCTTCCTTGGGCAGCTTGATCCCGATGGAGGCCAGCACCTCGCCGAGCGCCCGCATCTTCTCCAGGGCCGGCTCGTCGTGGACGCGGTAGATCAGCGGCTGCTTGGCCTGCTCCAGAGTTTCGGCCGCGGCGACGTTGGCCTGGATCATGAACTCCTCGATGAGCCGATGGGCATCGAGACGGGCCGGCACCACGACGCGGTCGACCGCGCCGTCGGCCGTGAGCAGCACCTTGCGCTCCGGCAGGTCGAGGGCGAGCGGACCGCGGGCCTCGCGAGCCTCGCGCAGAGCCGCGTAGGCGGCCCAGAGCGGGCGCAGAACGGGCTCGAGCAGGGGAGCGGTGATGTCGTCGGCGAAACCGTCGATGGCGGCCTGGGCCTGGGCGTAGCTGAGCTTGGCCCGCGAGCGCATCATCACCCGGTGGACGCTGTGCCGGCGCTTCGCCCCATCGGCCGCGATGACCATGCGGACAGCCAGGGCCGGCCGGTCCTCGCCCTCACGCAGGGAGCAGAGATCGTTGGAGATGCGCTCGGGCAGCATCGGCACGACGCGATCCGGGAAATAGACCGAGTTGCCGCGCACCAGGGCTTCGCGGTCGAGGGCCGAGCCCGGGCGCACATAGGCGGCGACATCGGCGATCGCGACGGTGACGATGAAGCCGCCGGCATTGGCCGGGTCGGGATCGGGCGTCGCCATCACGGCGTCGTCGTGGTCCTTGGCGTCCGGCGGATCGATGGTCAGCAGCGGTTCGGCGCGCCAATCCTCGCGGCTCACCAGGCCCACCGGCACCACTGCATCGGCCTCCGCCAGGGTGGCCGCCGCAAACACGTGCGGGATGTGGTGGAGGTGCAGCGCGATCAGGCTGACGGCCTTCTCCGACCCCAGCGACCCGAGGCGCTCGCGGACCCGGCCCTGGGGCAGCCCGAAGCGGCTCTCGCGCTGGAGGCTGACGCTGACGAGGTCGCCATCGCGGGCCTCCCCCTCCTCGCCGGCCGGAATCGCGATCTCGCGCCCCTGTGCCCGCTTTTCGACGGGGATGATGCGTCCGCCGTCGGGACCGGCCCGGAAGATACCGATGATCTCGGCCTTGTTCTTCCCCAGAACCTTGATGACGCGGCCGGTGTAGCGGCCCGGCTCACCGGCGCTCGCTTCGACGCGCAGGAGCACCCGGTCGCCGATACCGGGCGCCGGCTGGCCCGGACGCTTGCCGCCGCGCGGCAAGGCGACCGTGATCTTCGGGGCGGGGCCGTTGCCGACGTCCCACTCGGCCGGGCTCGCCAGGAACTCGCCGTCGCGATCCCGTGCGGTGATGTCGGCCAGAACCACCGGCGGCAGACGGTCGGACGGTGCCAGCCCGCCGCGCCCACGCGCGATGGCGCCGTCCTCCTCGATCTCTTTCAGGATGCGCTTGAGACCGATGCGGTCGGCGCCCTTGATGTTGAAGGCCGCCGCGATCTCGCGCTTGCCGACCGTCTCGGTCGAGGCGGCGATAAAGGCGAGGATCTGCTCGCGGGAGGGGAGGCCGGCAGCGCCGGGATTCGGATTGATGCGTTTTGCCAAGGGATCCGGCTCGCTGCGCGGGCGCGAGGCCATACGCGGTAGAACATGTCTCGCCGGGAGCGGAAGCGCCGCCCGGCTGCTCTTGCTAACATGGGCGCTGGACGCCGCCCCGGCAACGGCATCCGCGAGGGCATCGGATCCGCCGTCGACAGGATTCAGCCGGTGGCTGCCGACTTGCGCAGGCGCTCGACGGCCGCATCGACGTCGAAGCCGGGCGCCGTAATCTCGTCGAGGGTGAACGGAGACAGAGCCGGGAAGCCGAACTGCACCTGGTTCTCGGCCTCGCGATACTCCGGCGCCTCGGCATCGCGGACCGCCAGGGTCCAGAATCCCTCGATGTTGAGGCTCGCCACCCGCGTCGGTTCGGCGGCGAGCGTCGCCTGCACGTCCCGGGCGGCCGCCCGCCAAGCCGTGCTCGCGTGATCGTCCGACATCAGGGCGGCCCGCACCAGGGCGGCGAGCAGGGTGCGGATCTCCGCGCCGGGAGATTTGTGTGTCGTGGACGGATCGGGCGTGGCGGCGATGGTGGACATGGTGGACATGGTGGACATGGGGGCCTCGGCTCGGGTGGTTCGGGTCGGGCGTCACACGGGCAAGCCCTGCGCCAGGGCCTCGTGATTCCAGTCCCTGCGACAGCGGCTCTTTCCCACGCTTTGGCCAAACCGGGTCCGTCTCAGTAGGGCGTGCCCTTGGCGCGCTGCGCCCGAAGCGCCTCGGCATACCAGACCAGCTCGTCGAGGAAGCGTTGGGCCGCCCTGGGCAGCCACTCATCCTGCGCGACGCCGGCCTCGTCGAGGGCCTTGCCGACGCGGGGGATGGGCAGCAGCGAGGGAATGCTCGATGCGCCGAGCTCGGCCAGCATGGCGCGCAACGGCATCGCCGCCCGCACGCCGCCATATTGCCCGGCCGAGTAACAGACGATGCCGGAGGGTCGCCAGGCATACTCCTCCAGGAAGTGGTCGAGGGTGTTCGCGAGGGCCGGCGGGATCGCATGGTTGTATTCGGCCGAGACGACCAGGAACGCATCGGCGCGGCGATACAGGGTCGCGAGGTCTTCGAGCACGGCCGGCGCGGTCCCCGCCGGGTATTCCTTGTACATCCGGTCGAGGAGCGGGAGGTTCAGCACGGCCGGGTCGACCAGCGGCGCCTCGATGCCGCGGCTTTCTAGGGCGGCGATCACGAAGCGGGCGGCGCGCAGGCCCTGACGGTCGGCGCGCACGGAACCGAGGATGACGGGGACGACGAGGGGCATCGGGATCTCCCTGACGGTTGCGGCCCATCGGTCCGCCGGATCGACGGCCGCGAGCGCTCTCGCTGATGGACCAAGATCGACCCGGTTGTGCAAGCCGAGTCGCGGGGCCGGCGATGCGCCGCCGCCTTCAGGTTGACGCCTGTCGATGCCGCAGGGCGTCGACCACCACGGCGAAGGCGGGGGCGTGCTGGCGCTGGCTCGGATAGTAGAGGTGGTAGCCGGGAAACGGCTCGCACCACGGGTCGAGAACCCGCACGAGCCGTCCGTCCGCCACATCCGCCAGGACCTGGTCCTCCGGCAGGTAGGCCAGCCCGAAGCCGGACAGGGCCGCCCGCCGGATCAGGCGCAGGCTGGTGAACACCAGCTGGCCCTCGACCCGGACGTTGATTTCGCGGCCCGCCTTCTCGAACTCCCAGGGGTAGAACCCGCCCCGGGTCGGACGGCGCAGGTTGATGCAGCGATGGGCCGTCAGATCTTCCGGATGGGTCGGCCTGGATCGTCCGGTGAAGTAGGCGGGGGTGCCGACCACGGCCATGCGCAGATCGGGACCGATCCGCACCGCCACCATGTCCCGCTCGATGTGCTCGCCGAAGCGCACGCCCGCGTCGAAGCGCTCGGTGACGATGTTGGTCAGGCTGCCTTCCGTGACCACCTCCACGGCGATGTCGGGGTAGTCCGGCAGCAATCTCGCAAGAGCCGGCCACAGGACGGTCTCGGCTGCGTGATCGGGTGCGGTGATCCGCACGAGTCCGGCCGGCTTGTCCCGCAGAGCGGTCAGTGCGGCGAGGCCGGCCTCGATCCCGTCGAGATGCGGCCCGATGCTGTGGATCAGGCGCTCGCCGGCATCGGTCGGGGCGACGCTGCGGGTGGTGCGGCTGAGCAGGCGGAGTCCCAGCCGCGCCTCCAGGTCGCGGATGGTCTGGCTGAGAGCCGGCTGCGACACGCCGAGCTGCGCCGCCGCGCGGGTGAAGCTGCGCTCGCGGGCGACTGCCAGGAAGGCAACCAGATCGTTCACGCTGCCGCGCGCCATTGATAACCTGGACTTATGAACCCATGCGGGTTTCAGCAGCTAATCGCTGATCCGCCGAGGCGCTAGGTCTCTTGCAGCATCCTCGGTCCCCGATCGAGGCGGAATCAGGAGACCTGCAGCATGACGATGGATCGAACCGGCGCCGACATCCGAAGGGTCGCTTTCGTGACCGGGGCGACGAGCGGCATCGGCCGCGCCACGGCGCTGGCCTTCGCCCAGGCCGGCATCAGCGTTGCGGTCGCCGACGTCGCCGAAGAGGCCTGCCGCGAGACGGCGCGGCTGATCGAGGCGACGGGTGCCCGGGCGATCGCCGTCCGGTGCGACGTGACGCGGGCGGACGACGTGCGGGCGGCCCTCGATCGGACCGTCGACACCTTCGGGCGGCTCGACTTCGCCTTCAACAATGCCGGGATCGAGCAGCCGGTAACTGCCATGGTCGATCTCAGCGAGGAGACCTTCGACCGGATCGCCGGGGTCAACCTGCGTGGCGTGTTCCTGTGCATGAAGTACCAGATCCCCCTGATGCTCGCGAGCGGGGGCGGCTCGATCGTCAACACCGCCTCGGGCGCCGGGGTGAAGGGCATCGCCGGTCAGGCGGCGTATTGCGCCGCCAAGTTCGGCGTCATCGGCCTGACCAAGGCGACGGCTCTGGATTATGCCGCGCAGAACATCCGGGTGAACGCCATCTGCCCGGGCATCATCGACACGCCGATGATGCAGCGCTTCACCGGAGGCACGCCCGAGGGCATCGCCCGGGTGATCGCGCAGGAGCCGATCGGCCGGATGGGCCGGCCCGACGAGATCGCCTCCGCCGTACTCTGGCTGTGCTCGGACCCGGCCGCCTTCGTCATCGGGCATGCCCTCGTGATGGATGGCGGCCAGACGGTCTAGGGACCGCGATGGAGCCGCCCGAACCAATCGATTCCCGAGCTGCGCACCGGGGCGCGGCGTCAGTACCGCGTCGTCAGCCGCGTCAGCCATTCAGGCGAGGCTTCGACGAGGCGGGTTTCCAGCGCCTTGTCGTAGCCGAGCACGATGGCGAGGCCCGTCACCACCAGGACGAGGCCGAGGGCGGCCTTGAGCCCCTTGCCGAGGCCCATCATCCGGTCGCGCCAGCGCACCAGCGTCGCGCGCGACAGGGTGCCGAGCAGGACCAGCGGCAGGGCGGCGCCGAGGCCGAACAGCACCATGGTGAGGGCGACGGACCCGAGATCGCGGCCCTGCGCGGCGAGGAGCGAGGCCGCCCCGAGGGTCGGCCCGACGCAGGGGCTCCAGACCGCGCCGAGGAGGAGCCCGACGCCGAACTGCCCGGACAGGCCCGCGGTGGAGAGGCCCCCGAAGCGGGCCTCGGTCCAGTCGCTCACCGGCCCGGCCGCGACCGCGAGCCGCGTCTGCGCCGCCGGCAGCATCAGCACGCATCCGAGCAGGATCATCAGAATGGCCGCGCCGGTGCGGAACAGGCCGGTGTCGAGGCCGAGGCCGAAGCCGATGGTGGCCACGAACAGCCCGATCGCCACGAAAGAGAGAGCGAGTCCGGTGGCCAGGGCCAGGGGGCCGTAGCGGTGCTCGGACGCGGCCGCGCCGAGGAGCAGCGGCAGGAGCGGCAGCACGCAGGGCGACAGCACCGACAGCAGGCCGGCGAGGAAGGCGAGTCCGAGGCCGTTGCCCATGGGGGTGCCCTAGAGGGTCTTCTCGACGAGGCCCTCGATCCATTCCGGCTGGGTCTCGCCGACCGAGCGGCCGGTCTCGGTCTCGCCCTTGAAGGCGATCAGGGTGCTCTGCATGCGGGCGTCGAACCGGCGCAGCACATCCTTGCGGGTGTCGAAATCGACCTCGAAGATCACCAGGTCCTTGAAGCGGGCCTGCTCGCCGAGCTTGGCCAGGATCGGCTTCTGGGTCTTGCAGATCGGGCACCAGGGGGCGCTCACCTCGATGAGGATCGGCTTGCCCGCCTTCTGCGCCGCCTCGAAGGCCTCCGGCGTGTAGGGCAACGCGTCGGCCGCCTGGGCCGGGACAGTGAGGCCCAGCGGAGAGAGGGACACGGGGGCGAGAGCCAGGAGCATGAGGATCGAGCGGCGGTTCGGCATGGGTGGCGTGACCTTCGGCAGGGAGAGGATGTGATTCTAGGGCCCGCCGCCCGTCTTCAGGGCGCGCGTCCAGGCGGCGTCGGGCCGGATCGCCCCCGTGTCATGCCTCTCCTGCCAGCCCTCGATCCCCGCCGGGAACCAGTGGACCGACCGGTAGCCCAGGGTGACGAGGCGCTTCCCCAGGTTCCAGCTGCCCCAGCAATCCGGGTGGCAGTAGGTGACCACGGGGCGGGTCCGGTCCCCCCGCGTCAGGGTCTCGATCCGCTCGGCCAGGGCGGCGGCGTCTTGGGCCGAGAGGGTTCCGGACCCGGCGCCCGGCAGCCAGATACTGTCCGGGATCGCCCGGTGGATCGGCCGCCACAGGCGCCCCGGCGCGAGATCGCGCGGCGTCGGATCGGATTCCGAGACGTCGATCAGGAGGGTGTTGCCGGCGCCGATCAGGGCCTCGACGGCCTCGGCGTCGATCACCGTGGCACCCGCCAGAGTCTTCGGCGTGTAGCCCTGCAGCGCGCCGTCCCAGTAGCCGGCGGGCTCGGGCACAGCGACGGGCGAATCCGCCGGCGCGGCGGCGCCCAGGAGGGTGGCGACCAGGACGAGGCCCGCGCGGCGTCGCAGGGCGTCAGTGACTGGCGGCCGGCACATCGAAGCTGCGCTCCCAGCGCCCACCCTGGTTGTCCTGCGTCACCACCGTGACCGGTCCCTTGCCGGCGGGTCGCAGGGCGAAATTGATCACCGGATTGGCCGAGATCGAGATGTCGCCCTCCATCACGAAGACGTTCTGCGTGCCGTAGGTGACGCTGATCCGGTTGATGTAGCGGGCTGGCGTGTACTCGCGGCTGACCTGGTTCATCTGGAGCCCGGTGAAGTTGGGATGGCGGATCATCAGCGTCGCGGCGATCGGCTTGCCGGAATCGGTTGCGCCGGGAGAGGCCGCGCCGGAAGCCGGGTCGGCGAATTTCAGACGCATGTCGCCCATGCCCTTCATCGCCTCGTCGTCGGTCATGCCCATCGGGGCCGAGCACCCGCCCGATGCCTTCACGAACTGGGTGGTCTGGATCAGGGCGCCGTCCTGGGTCTCGGCCACCGCGTGGACGTTGCTGTAGGTGTTTACCCGGATGCGCAGCTTCAGTTCCTCCGGGTCGGCGGCGGGACCGAAGGTGAAATGCGCGGCCAGGGGCGCCGGGTTGTCGTCGATGACCAGGTAGAGGCCCTTGATCCGGTCCTTGTCGGTCATGGTCATCGTCAGCGGCACGAGCGCGGCGTCGTTGGCGCGGTCCGGCAGGTCCATGCGGACCAGGGGCTTTGCGGTCTCGACCGCGCGATCCCCGAAGAGCGATTGCCGCAGATCCTTCCAGCGCGCCTCGCGCTCGGCGACGTCGTCGCCGGCCGCGGCCCGGGCGGCGCCCGATGCCGCCAGCCCGGTGAGCAGCAGGCCGGCCAGGGCGGCGGTGGCACGGTGGGACATCCGCATGGCGTGTTCTTCCTCGCACGATGGTGCAGGCTTTTTCGCCGGATGCGGCGGCCCTTCGGCGAATCTTACGCCAGGGTCGCGCGAATGTCCGCAGATCGGGTGATCGGTGTGGTGATATCCTGCGCAAGTTTGCGTGACGACGGGTGACGCGCCTGCCTTACCCTCTCAGCGCTCGCGGTAGGCCCCGCCATTCTCCGCCGTCGCCGGAGCGTCGACGTAGCGGCCCTGGCCCGGAACCGCGATGCGGTCGAAATCCTGCGCGAGCGCGTCGAGGGCCCGACGCATGTCGGGACCTGCCAGCGGGCGTCCGTGCCCGGTGATCACCCGCTCGGGCTTGAGCGCCGCCAGGATCTCGACTGAGCGCCGGGCGGCCGGCCAATCGGTGGTGAGGTACATGGGCGGGCCGTGCAGTTCGGGTTCCTGCATCATGACCGCGTAGGCGGATTCCTGAGCCGTGGTCACGAAGGCGTCGCCGACGATGAGCGACCGATCGCCTTCCCGCCACAAGGAAATGTGGCCGGGCGAATGCCCCGGGGTGTGGAGCCAGCGCCAGCCCGGCATCGACGGCACGCTGCCATCCTGCGGCAGGGCGTGCAGGCGTTTGCGGACGTCGACGGGGCGCGTCGGGTAGAGCGGCGCGATCCGTGCCATCACGCCGCCGCCCACGCTCGGGTCGGGCGCCGGATAGGCGGCGGACCCGTCGAGATAGGGGTGCTCCGCCGCATGGGCGTAGACCGGTGCGTCCCAGGCCTCGGCGAGATCTTCCAGCACCCCGACATGGTCGAAGTGCCCGTGGGTGAGAACGATTGCCGCTGGCCGCGCGCCATTGCCGAAGCGCGCAGCGGCGGACTTTTCGATCCGTCCCCGGGAGCCCGGGAGGCCGGCATCGATCAGCACCCAGCCGCGGTCGCCAGCGTTGGGTGAGCCGAACAGCACCACGTTGACGATGGCGAGGCGCTGATAGGCGAGATCGTCCGTCACCGCATGGGCCTCGCCGGCCTCGTCCCCATCGAGCCCCAGATCCTGAATGACGGCCTCCCGCGAGACCGGAACCTGCTGTGCCATGTTTGCTCTCCCGGGTTGATGCGAAGGGGACTCAGCGGAGTAGGGATCCGGCGAAGAGGCGATCCGGCCGATCAGCTCCGCAGCAGGTGAAGGCTGAAGCCGCCGCCCGTGCCGAGCCAGTGCGTTTCCGGATTCCAGCCACTTCCGGCCGCCAGGAGCGCGAAGGCCGCGGGCGTGTACTTGTGCGAGGTGTCGGTGCGGATGCTGTCGCCGGCGGCGAAGTCGATCCGGGTCGGGCCGAGTCGGACGCTGGTCGGCGTGGTCGCGGTCAGGTGGGCCTCGACCCGGAACGGATGTTCACACAGGCGCACCTCGTGCCGAAAGGCGTCCAGGTCGAAGTCAGCGCCAAGTTCCCGGTTCATCCGCTCCAGGATATTGCGGTGGAAGGCGGCCATGAGCCCGTCGGCCCCGCCATAGGCCGCCTGCAGCGCACCCCGCTCGATGGTCGGGTCGGCCCCGATCAGGAATAGGCAGGAGCCGAGGGCCTCCCGGGCGCGGGCCAGGAAGGCCCCGGCCTCGTCGGGCGTGAAATTGCCGATGCTGGTTCCGGGGAAGAAGGCCAGCACGGGCCCGCCCGACCTCGGCAGGGGGAGGCGGAACGGCTTGCTGTAATCGGCGCAGACCGCCTGCATGGCGACCTGCGGGTAATCCGGAGCGAGTCTCCGGATCGCCTCGGCGAGGTAATCGCCCGAAATGTCGACCGCGATATAGGCGGCCGGACGGTCGAGAGCGTCGAGCAGGGTGCGGATCTTGCGGCTGGCGCCGCTGCCGAACTCCACAACGGTGGCGCTCGGTCCGATCCGGGCCGCCACCTCCAATGCCACGCCCGGCAGCAGCGCGATCTCGCGCCCGGTCGGGTAGTAATCGGCGGTGTGGCAGATGCGGTCGAACAGCTCGGACCCGGCTTCGTCCCACAGATACTTGCCCGGTAGGGTCCGGGGCCGTGTCTGCAGGCCCGCCAGGGCATCGCGCAGGAACTCGGCGCGGTCGGTGTCCGCGATCTGCGGGGCCGCCGCCATGCTCAGCTCCGCGTCGCCGTCAGGACGACGAGCGCGATGCGCTCGACATCGCCATAGGCCGGGTCCGCGAGTTCCTCGCCGTACTCGTCGGGATCGAACTCGCGATAGGTCCAGCTCAGGCCGGCCTCGGCGCAGAGGGCGGTTGCCGCTTCGCGGAAGGGGTCGCGCCCCTCGACGATGGCGGACCCGGTGAACAGCACGAGACTGCCGCCGGGAGCCAGACGTGCGCGGGCCGCCTCCACCACCGCCAGGGACAGGCCGGCCCCGAGAGGGCCGCCACCGTGGCGGTAGGCGCGGGCGCCGCGATCGATCATGAATGGCGGGTTCGACACGATGAGGTCGAACTCGCCTTCGACGGCGGTGAGCATGTCACTCCGGTGCAGGCGCACGTTGCCGACGCCCGCCGAGCGCGCATTGACCGCCGCCGCCCGCAGGGCCGCCGGGTTGATGTCGACGAGGGCGACCTCCGCGTCCGGCGCCCGTTTGGCGATGCAGATCCCGGCGGCTCCGGAGCCGCAGCCGATATCGACCGCCCGCCGGACAGGGGCTTCGCGCTGCTCCAGATGGGCGACGACAGCCGCCGCAAAGCGCAGGGTGTCGGGGCCGAAGAACACCGCGTCGGCTGCGCTCGGCGGATAGGCCGAATGCAGGAAGAGTTCGCCGTCGAGGCTGGAGAGGCGGACGTTCGGGGTCCGGACGTCGCCCTGCGCCGAGACCGCTCCGGCGCGCTCCAGGGCGGTCAACACCGCCTCCGGCAGGATCTCGGGCGAGAAGGGGCGGCTCCAGCCGAGCACGTCCCGCAGGTTTCGGGCACGGGCGTTCTGGGGCCGCGCATTGACATGCGCGTGGGTGGCGGGCGTGACCGTCGTGAAGCTGTAGCCGGTCTCGCGCACGGCCTGCACCAGGGCGGCGAGGCTGTCGGGATCGGTGTCCGGGAACGGGATGGCCTGGGCGGTGACGGCGTCCATGCCTTAACCCTCCACGCCGTCGGCGACGAAGGCGCCCTTGCGCAGGGCGGCCAGAACCTCCGCGCCGTCCCAGCTGGCGGGCTTGGAACGGCGACGGAACGGGCAGGTCCAATCCTCGGGGACGGCCCGGCCGCTGAACTGGCGCGCGGCCGAGCGCTCGCCATGCCCGGCCAGCATCGGGTTGGGCGATCCCGCGAACGCGACATCGCGCTCGACGATGCTGTCGCGCAGATGCTCGTAGCGGCCCTCGGCCCGCAGACGTTGGAACTGGTCGTGCAGATTGAACACCAGGGCGGGGGCCGCGAAGCGCCGGGCCGGGCGGCTCGCGGCCGGATGCAGCCCCACGATGAAGAAGCCCTCGCCGCCGAGGCTCACCGAGAAGTGCGGGTCCTCGGGATCGGCGGCGACGCGGTCGTCATGCGGCTGGCCGAGATGCCCGTCCCGGTCGGACAGGGCCTGGACCCGCGCCCATAGGTCGGTCTCGAACCCCTCCTCGGAGGTGGTTGCGGCGCCCTCGAACAGGACGGCGAAGCTGCGGAACATCTCCGGCGACTGGAGATAGCGCGCGATGAAGGCCAGGAGCGCGGCGTAGATCCGGGCATCGTCGGATGCCTGGCCGATGCCGCGCGCCACCACCACCGTCATGCCCCCGCGCGACAGGGCCGATTTGGCGCCGACACAGGGGAAGGGCCGATGCCGGATGAAGTCGCGGAACCGTTCCGCCAGGGGGTGATCCGTATCGACGGGAGGAAACAGCATGGCCACTCAAGATCAGGAACAGCAACACGATGCTGCTGGACGCGCCTCACCGGTTCCAACGGCAAGCAACGCATGTGTTTTTCAAGACCAGGCTGGTACGGATGGAGCGGGGATACGCCTGCAGCCTCAAGTGAAGGTGCCGCGATAGCCTCGTGTTCCCTGAAAAACCGTCGCAGGCATGCACCATGAGAGGACATGTCGCGGCTCGACGACGGCTCGCGCCATCTGGCGGGGTCGGATCACCAGAGCGAGAATTCGGTGGCGAAGTCGGTTGTCTTCAGGCGCGCGCAGATTTCGGGTTCGGTCCGGCAATCGGCGCGCGGGCGTAGCGCCAGGGTGCCGTTCGGCTCCGTGACGAAGCGAAGCTGCACGGCCGGATCGTCGCCCCGCGTGTAGGCAAGGCCGACCTCGAAGCGCACGAAGTCGAAGCGGTCGCGATCGGCATAGACGATCAGGTCGCGCGAGACGGATTCGCCGGGATTGAGGTCGGAGGGTTCGCCGCCTGCGTCGGTGGCGCCGGCGAACAGGCGGCTCTCGCGCAGGATCGCCTCGCCGGGGCCGTCGAAGGTGTAGGCGCGCGCCGTGGTGGTGCGGTCGGGCGCCGTGGCGCCGTCCCGCGTCTGCGCCTCGAAGCGCACGCGCACGCCGGTCACATTGTAGACGAGACCGAGCACGCGGACGCCGGTCTGGCCGACATTTCTGCGCGTCACGGTGGAGCGGATGGCCACGTGCTGGCCGCGCTCGCCCGCCCGCACCAGGTTCGTGGTGACCGAGACGGCGGGCGGCTCAAGCGCCGGCTTGATCCGGGCCTCGTAGATGAAGGTGTAGACGGCCCAGGCCCCGGCCGCGAGGATCGCCAGGGTTTGCACCAGGGCATTGGCGCGCTCGAGGCGGTCGCCGCGCCGGAATCCGGTGTCTCCGGCGTCGTCCTTCGGCATTTCCTGTCCTGGTTCCCTCTCCGGCCGCTTCCCAGGCCCTCTGTCGGGGCGGCAAGCCGAGTGGATCGGTCATGGTTCCCCAGGACGCATCCATCTCCGGGCAGTGGCAACCTGAGACAGCACGGAGCCGAATCAGAACCGGGCGCCCGAAACGCGAGACGCCGGAGCCCCTCGCGGAGCCCCGGCGTCTCGGATCGTTCCGGGCGAGACGGGCACGAAGCCCGGCCCGCGCGCTCTCAGAGCGAGTAGTACATCGTGAATTCGACCGGGTGCGGGGTCATCTCGTAGCGCATGACCTCGGTCATCTTCAGCTCGATGAACGAGTCGATCTGGTCGTCGGTGAACACGTTGCCGGCCTTGAGGAAGGCGCGGTCGCGGTCGAGGTTCTGCAGCGCCTCACGGAGCGAGCCGCAGACGGTCGGGATCTTCTTCAGCTCGCGCGGGGGCAGGTCGTAGAGATCCTTGTCCATGGCGGCGCCCGGATCGATCTTGTTGATGATGCCGTCGAGGCCGGCCATCAGCAGGGCCGAGAAGGCGAGGTAGGGATTGGCCATCGGGTCGGGGAAGCGAACCTCGACGCGCTTGGCCTTCGGGTTCGTGGTCCACGGGATACGGCAGGAGGCCGAGCGGTTGCGCGCCGAGTAGGCGAGCAGCACGGGAGCCTCGTAGCCCGGCACCAGGCGCTTGTAGGAGTTGGTCGACGGGTTGGTGAAGGCGTTGAGCGCCTTCGCGTGCTTGATGATGCCGCCGATGTACCAGAGGCATTCCTGGCTGAGATCGGCGTACTTGTCGCCGGCGAAGAGCGGCTTGCCGTCCTTCCAGATCGACTGGTGCACGTGCATGCCCGAGCCGTTGTCGCCGAAGACGGGCTTCGGCATGAACGTCGCGGTCTTGCCGTAGCTCTGGGCGACCTGATGGATGCAGTACTTGTAGATCTGCATGTGGTCGGCGAGCAGGGTCAGGGTGTCGAACTTCATGCCGAGCTCGTGCTGGGCGGACGCCACCTCGTGGTGGTGCTTCTCGACCTTCACGCCCATCGACTGCATGGCGGCCAGCATCTCGCCGCGCATGTCCTGCGCCGAATCCTGCGGCGGCACCGGGAAATAGCCGCCCTTGGTGGCGACGCGGTGGCCGAGGTTGCCGCCCTCGTAATCGGTGAACCCGTTGGTCGGCAGCTCGGTCGAATCGAGCTGGAAGCCGGTGTGATACGGGTCGGAGCCGAACTTCACGTCGTCGAACACGAAGAACTCGGCCTCGGGACCGACATAGATGGTGTCGCCGATACCGGTGGACTTGAGGAAGGCTTCGGCCAGCTTGGCGGTGCCGCGCGGGTCGCGGCTGTAGGGCGCGCCGGTGGAGGGCTCGAGCACGTCGCAGACGATCGACATGGTCGAGGCCGAGAAGAACGGGTCCATGCAGGCGGTGGCCGGGTCCGGCATCAGCAGCATGTCGGATTCGTTGATGGCCTTCCAGCCGGCGATCGACGAGCCGTCGAACATCGTGCCTTCGGAGAACATCTCGTCGTCGATGAGGGAGACGTCGAACGTGACGTGCTGCCACTTACCGCGCGGGTCGGTGAACCGAAGGTCGACGTACTTGACGTCGTTGTCCCTGATTTCCTTCAGGACGTCGGCTGCTGTCTTGGCCATCCTCGGAGGTCTCCTTCATGTCTCGGCCCGTTGCGGCCGTGGTTTTGCCGCAGCGGGCATCGGCACGCCGCAGAGCGGAAGGGTATTGGGCGCCGAGCGTTTAGCGCAGCTACGGCGCCTCGGCCAGCGCAATTTCTGCGCGCCCGTGACTTGGCGGCTGTCAGAAGAGACGCAAAAACAGAAACTTAGATCTGTCTCTGGTGTTTCCGGGGTCGCCCACGGGCCGTGTCTTCGGTCCTGGCTGCCGTCAGCGCGGCAGGAGCTTGCGCATCTGGACGCAATCGGCGGCGTCGCCAACCAGCTCGGCGGCGTCCCACCCGAAGCGTTCCCAGTCCATTGCCTCGTAGAAGCCCACCGCGTCCTGTGCCGCGTTTACGAACAGCGTGTGGATGCCGAGTCCCCGCGCCTTGGCTTCGACCTCCGCGCCCAAGCTGCGGCCGAGGCCTCGACCCCGGCGGTCCGGTGCGATGGCCACCAGCCGGACGATGCCGGTTCCATCGCGGCGATCGTCGAGGCGTACGACCCCCACTGATTCGTTCCCGGAAATCAGGAGGAGCGGATGGTGGTTGGCACGACGGTCGTCGGGGTGGTTCTCGTCGTAGCCCGTCCGCCCGCGCGCCGTCCAAAGGTTGTCGCGCCGGAGGGTATGGTATCGGCGCCAGTCCGAGGGGCTGGTCACCGGATCGAGCCGGCAGGACGTCTCGGTCACGGGACCTGGCGCTCGCCGCTCAGATCGCGTCGGTGCCGGTCTCGCCGGTGCGGATGCGGATCGCTTCCTCGATGGTCGAGACGAAGATCTTGCCGTCGCCGATGCGGCCGGTCTGGGCCGATTTGCGGATCGCCTCGACGGCGCCCTCCACCAGCGCGTCCGACAGCACGATCTCGAGCTTCACCTTGGGCAGGAAGTCGACGACGTATTCGGCCCCGCGATAGAGTTCGGTGTGGCCCTTCTGGCGTCCGAAGCCCTTTGCCTCGATCACGGTGATGCCCTGAAGGCCAACCTCCTGCAGGGCTTCCTTCACCTCGTCGAGTTTGAAAGGCTTGATGATCGCTTCGATCTTCTTCATGCCGGGCGGGCCTGACCTCGATGCTGCTTGACCCATCGTTGGTATCATCGCCGTTCGGCCTTCGCCACGCCGATTTCTTCGGTGACGCCGGAAAACTGCACAAGGAATATGCACGCACCGCAAATCGTTTAGGCGATGAGCGAACCTGAGGCTGTCGCGTGAAGCCCAGAGGTGCATTCGAGAAGGGATTCCCCATGACCACCCTGCGACTGCTCAAGGTCGAGGCGATGCGCCGGGTCGATGCAGCCGCGATCGCGGGCGGAACATCCGGATTCGCCCTGATGGAGCGGGCCGGAGCCGCCGTGGCGGAGCGCGCCCGCGCCCTGGCCGGGGAGGGACTTCGCATCCTCGTCCTGTGCGGACCGGGCAACAACGGCGGCGACGGCTACGTGGCGGCGCGCCTGCTCGCCGAGGCCGGCCACTTGGTCGACCTCGCCGGGCTGGTGCCCCCCGGGGGCCTGTCCGGCGATGCGGCGCAGGCGGCCCAGGGCTGGAGCGGCCCGGTCCTGGACCTCTCCGCGATCGTCGACCTGGCGGCTTACGGCCTCGTCATCGATGCGCTGTTCGGCGCCGGTCTGGCCCGCGACCTCGAGGGCGAGACGGCCGCCTTGGTAGACCGCCTCGGGCAGGCGTCCTGCCCGATCCTCTCCGTCGACGTCCCGAGCGGAATCGATGGCGATTCCGGGGCCGTGCGCGGCGTCGCGGTGCGGGCGACCGAAACCGTCACCTTCGTGGCCCTGAAGCCGGGGCACCTGTTGCAGCCCGGCCGCGCGCATGGCGGCGACCTGCACGTCGCCGATATCGGCACCGGCCCGGCAGCGCTGGAGGCCGGCCTCGCCGGGGGAGCGCCGCTCTGGCGCAATGGACCTGGCCTGTGGGAGGCGGCGTTTCCGCGCCTGACCGCCGCGAGCCACAAGTACACGCGCGGGCACGCGGTCGTCCTGTCCGGGCCGGCCACCCGCACGGGGGCCGCCCGGATGGCGGCGCGCGCAGCGTTGCGGGTCGGGGCCGGCCTCGTCACCCTGGTCTCGCCGACCGGGGCGCTGGCCGAGAACGCCGCGCATTGCACTGCGATCATGCTGCGGGCCTGCGACAGCGCCGACGACCTCGACGACCTCCTGGTCGATGAGCGCCTCAACGTGGTGCTGGCCGGTCCCGGGCTCGGGATCGGCGCGGCCACCCGCGATCTGGTGGCGGTCGCCGCCGCCGCCGGGCGCGCCCTCGTCCTCGACGCCGATGCGCTGACGAGCTTCAAGGGCCAGCCCCACCTGCTCGGCGCCCATCTCGCCGATGGCGACGCCGCGGCGGTCCTGACGCCGCACGAGGGCGAGTTCGCGCGCCTCTTCGAGGGCACGGAAGCGGGCGATCCGGAGGCCGACAAGGTCGAGCGTGCGCGCCGGGCCGCCGCCCTGGTCGGGGCCGTCATCGTCCTGAAGGGGGCCGATACGGTGATCGCCGCCCCCGACGGACGCGTGGCGATCAACGATCACGGCACGCCCTATCTCGGCACCGCCGGCGCGGGCGACGTACTCGCGGGGCTCATCGCCGGGCTGCTGGCCCAGGGGATGGCGCCGTTCGAGGCCGCGGCGGCGGGAGTCTGGGTCCACGGCGATGCCGGCCTGCGCCACGGCCCCGGCCTGATCGCCGAGGACCTGCCGGACATGATGCCGGCAGTGCTGCGCGCCCTCGTCCCGGTTTAAGTCACCTCGAACAGCGTCCACAGGCCGGTATCGAAGCGCTCCAGCACCGTCGCGCTGATCAGCCAGCGCCCGGGATTGTCGGCCTTGAAGGCGATGCGCGCGGTACGGCCTTCGAGAAGCTGGAAGGTGTCGAGCCAGTAGGGCTCCCAGCCGTCGTCGAGGGGGTGGAGCAGCCGGAACGCGTGGCCGTGCAGGTGCAGGGATTGCGGGAACGCGGTCTCGTTGCGGATGGCCAGCACCACCACCTGCCCGCGCTTCACCGAGAACAGCGGCGCCATTCCGGCCGTGCCGGGGGCGCCGTTGACCGCCCAGATCCGGGTGGGATCGCCGGTGTAGCTCGGCTCGGCGGCCGGCTTGTCCTTGTCGATCCGGGCGCCGCCCGTGAGGGTGATGTCGCGCCGGACGGCATTCTGCAGCTTGACCTCGGCCGGCAGCAACGGGTTGTCGCCGATCTTCGTGATCGGCGGCCGCGGCGGCGCGGCGGCCTCCGCGGTGAGGCCCAGGGTGGCGAGCGCGATGCCGTTGCCGATCAGCGCCGTGATCGCACCGGTGGTCCCGGCCTCGGTCGGCATGTCGAGCATCAGGTCGTAGCGGGTGCCGGGCGGGAACGGCAGGGTGGCGCGAAGGGGCTCGAAGGTGTCGGTCGGCTGGCCGTCGACCGCCAGCACGTAGACCTTCACGCCGTCGAAGCGGATGCGGGTCGCCCGCGCATTGCAGACGTTGCCGAGGCGCAGGCGCAGACGGCTGCCGGGCCGGGCCGTGATCGGGGCCGGGACCGGCACGCCGTTGAGGGTGACGAGGCTGCCGAGGCGGCCGGAACTCGCCGCGAAGGCCGGCTGGCCGAAGGGCAGCAGAGCGTCGGCGTCGTCGAGGCGCCAGTCCTGCATCAGCAGGGTCAGGTCCTGGTCGACGGCGGGCGGGGTCGTCTCCTCGACGACGAGGGCGCCGGCGAGGCCGCGTCCCGAGGGCTCGCTGGAGCCACCCACCACCAGGGGCCGAATCAGGAACGTGCCGGCATCGGGCGGTACGAATGCGTAGGTGAAGTCAGTGCCCGGGGCGATCGGCGCCTGGGTTACGCCGCCGACCCCATCCATGGGGTTCTGGTTGCGCACCCCGTGCCAGTGCAGGCTGAGGGGTTTGTCGGTCCGGTTCTCGACGTTGAGCCGGGCCGTCTCGCCGCGCCGGACCCGGACCACCGGCGGCGGCGCCTTGCCGTCGAACGACCAGACCGGCGTCGGGACGGCGGGTTCCGGCTTCAGCCGCAGCGTGTTCGGCGCGGCCGACAGGGTGCGAGCCGGGCCGTCGGTGGCCGGTGCGCGCGCGGACGGAGGTGCGGAAGGGGGAGGCGTCTTCGTCCCTTGCGCCCGTGCGCCGCTCGGCAGCAGCGCCAGGGCCGCCACACCACCGAGCCAGGTTCGCCGCGAGGCCGAGACCGGATCGTTCGGGCCGAGCGATCGAGGGGTCGGCAGGGGATCTCGCAGCATAGAACCTCGCAGCATGGCATGGTGCAGCATGGAATGACGCAGCATGGGACTTCGGCGGAAGACCGGGGGCGGAAGACCGGGACGTCCGGGCAGCGCTTGTAGAATGCGGATTCGGCGGATGCCAATTCGGGGTCGCCCGGCCCGTCGCGGCGATCCGAACGGCCGCCTGATTTTTTTGCTGCGGCCCGTGGCGCGCGTGCTATAGGACCCCGCTCTGGCGGCGGAATGCGCGCTGGGCGTTGGCGCTTGCGGGCGTGGCGGAACTGGTAGACGCGCTGGATTTAGGTTCCAGTGTCGCAAGACGTGGGGGTTCGAGCCCCTCCGCCCGCACCAGTCCATCGCCGTCGGGAACGGATTGGCTCACAGCGATGGCCGGTCGGCCCGCCGCAGGGAGCCGGCCTTCAGCGGCGCGCAGTCCTGGCGCCGACCTCGTCGTGCCCGCCCGGGCGGGCCACGAGGGACCGACCGAATTTGCGCGATCACACGGACGACAGCGGAAAGACGACCATGCAGGTGACCGAGACACTCTCCCAGGGACTGAAGCGCGAGTTTCAGGTCCTGCTCGCCGCGAACGAGCTCGAGGAGCGCCTGACCAGCGAGCTGTCGACCCTCAAGGACAAGGCCCAGATCAAGGGCTTCCGTCCGGGCAAGGTGCCGGTCGCGCACCTGCGCAAGCTGTATGGCCGCTCCGTGATGGCCGACGTGCTGCAGAACGCCGTCAACGAGGCGAACCAGAAGATCGTCACGGACAACAACCTCAAGCTCGCTCTCGAGCCGAAGATCGAGTTCCCCGGCGAGCAGTCGATCGTCGAGCGCGCCCTCGATTCGAAAGCCGACGTTTCGTTCAACGTCGCTCTCGAGGTTCTGCCGACCTTCGAGCTGGTCGACCTGTCCGACGTCAATCTGACCAAGCAGGTGGCCAAGCCCTCCGATGAGGAGGTCGACGAGGCCATCACCCGCATGGCATCGTCCAACCGTGCGTTCGCGCCCCGCGAGGAGGGTGCCGCCGCCGAGACCGGCGACCGCGTCACCATCGACTTCGTCGGCCGCATCGACGGAACCGAGTTCGACGGCGGCAAGGGCGAGGGCATCGACCTGGAGCTCGGCTCCGGCTCGTTCATCCCGGGCTTCGAAGAGCAGCTCGTCGGCGCCAAGGTGGGTGACCAGCGGGTGGTCAAGTCGACCTTCCCGGAGGCCTACGGCGCCGCGCATCTCGCCGGCAAGGATGCCGAGTTCGACGTCACCGTGACGGCGATCCAGGCTCCGGGCGAGACCAAGATCGACGACGAGCTCGCGAAGAACTTCGGCATGGAGTCCCTCGACAAGCTGAAGGAGGCGGTCTCCACCGCCATCGGCAGCGACTTCGAGGCGCAGTCCCGGCGCAAGCTCAAGAAGGACCTCCTCGACGCTCTCGACACCAAATACGCCTTCGAGCTGCCTCCGAGCCTGGTCCATCAGGAGTTCGCCGCCGTGTGGGCCCAGGTCGAGCAGGACCTGAAGACCCGCGAGAAGACCTTCGAGGACGAGGGCACCACCGAGGAGAAGGCGACCGCCGAGTATCGCAAAATCGCCGAGCGCCGCGTCCGCCTCGGCTTGGTGCTTGCGCAGGTCGGTGAGACCGCCGATATCAAGGTGACGGACGACGAGGTGAACCAGGCGCTGATCGCCCGGGTGCGGCAATATCCCGGCCAGGAGCAGCAGGTCTGGGATTTCTACCGCAAGAACGCCCAGGCGCTCGCCGAGCTTCGTGCGCCGATCTTCGAGGAGAAGGTCGTCGATCACGTGCTCGCGCAGGTGACGCTCACCGAGGAGCCGGTCTCGAAGGAGGCGCTGTTCGCCGACGAGGACGACGCTTCGGCCGAGGGCGAGGCCAAGGCCGAGACGACCGAGTCGGCTTCGACCGGAACCGACGAGGGCCTGCCCGCCGTCGCCAAGGCCGACTGAGCCTGGCTGCTCCCACGAGGGCGGCGGGCTTGAGAGTAAGGCGATGTTCACCATCGCCGTAGTTCGCTGAAACGTCCGGTGCGCGCCCGATTCGCGGCGCGGCCGGACCCCTTGTAGCTGGGGCACGTGATGATGAGAGATCCGGTCGACTATTATAACAGCGCGCTCGTGCCCATGGTGGTCGAGCAGTCGAGCCGCGGTGAGCGTGCCTTCGACATCTACTCGCGCCTGCTGCGCGAGCGCATCATCTTCCTCACCGGTCCGGTGGAGGATTACGGCGCGTCGCTGATCGTGGCGCAGCTGCTCTTCCTCGAAGCCGAAAACCCGAAGAAGGAAATTTCCTTCTACATCAACTCGCCCGGCGGCGTGGTGACCTCGGGCCTGTCGATCTACGACACGATGCAGTTCATCCGCTGCCCTGTGACGACGCTCTGCGTCGGCCAGGCGGCGTCGATGGGGTCGCTGCTGCTGACTGCCGGCGAGCCCGGCCACCGCTTCGCCCTGCCGAACGCCCGGATCATGGTCCACCAGCCCTCCGGCGGCTTCCAGGGCCAGGCCACCGACATCCTGATCCATGCCCGCGAGATCGAGGCGCTCAAGAAGCGTCTCAACGAGATCTACGTGAAGCACACCGGCCGCGACTACGACACCATCGTGCAGGCGCTGGAGCGCGACAACTTCATGACGGCCGACGCCGCCAAGGAGTTCGGGCTCATCGACGAGGTGATCCAGAAGCGGCCCGAGCCCGCCGCCGCCTGATCGCGGGCGCCACATCTCGCAACGACCGCCGGACTCGTCCGGTCCGGCGCGTCGTTACGAGGCGGCTGCATTTCGCCGCCCCGCCTTGATCCCGTCGCGGTCGCGTGCTTGCATCGCCAGTCTGATCGAAGCCGGCAGATGCGCGCAGGTGACTGTTTCTTTAGGCGGACGCCATTAAATTCGAAGGATGCGTGTGCGCCCCGGACCGGCGCCATGCCCGCGAACGGAGACCGATATGAGCAAGACTGGCGGCAACGACTCGAAGAGCACGCTGTACTGCTCGTTTTGCGGCAAGAGCCAGCACGAGGTCCGCAAGCTGATCGCGGGCCCGACGGTGTTCATCTGCGACGAGTGTGTCGAACTGTGCATGGACATCATCCGCGAGGAATCGAAGTCCTCCCTGGTGAAGTCGCGCGACGGGGTGCCGACCCCGAAGGAAATCCGCCGCGTGCTCGATGACTACGTCATCGGCCAGGATTTCGCGAAGAAGGTCCTCTCGGTCGCGGTCCACAACCACTACAAGCGCCTCGCCCATGCCTCGAAGCACAACGACGTCGAGCTGGCGAAGTCGAACATCATGCTGATCGGGCCGACCGGCTCGGGCAAGACGCTGCTGGCCCAGACCCTGGCCCGCATCCTCGACGTGCCGTTCACCATGGCGGACGCCACCACCCTGACCGAAGCCGGCTATGTCGGCGAAGACGTCGAGAACATCATCCTGAAGCTGCTCCAGGCCTCCGACTACAATGTCGAGCGGGCGCAGCGCGGCATCGTCTACATCGACGAGATCGACAAGATTTCGCGCAAGTCCGACAACCCGTCGATCACCCGCGACGTCTCGGGCGAGGGCGTGCAGCAGGCCCTCCTGAAGATCATGGAAGGCACCGTCGCCAGCGTTCCGCCGCAGGGGGGGCGCAAGCACCCGCAGCAGGAGTTCCTGCAGGTCGACACCACCAACATCCTCTTCATCTGCGGCGGCGCTTTCGCGGGCCTGGAGCGGATCATCTCGGCACGCGGCAAGGGCACCTCGATCGGCTTCGGTGCTACCGTACAGGCTCCGGACGACCGCCGCACCGGCGAGATCTTCCGCAACGTCGAGCCCGAGGACCTGCTGAAGTTCGGCCTCATCCCCGAGTTCGTCGGCCGCTTGCCCGTGCTGGCGACCCTCGAGGACCTCGACGAGACCGCGCTGAAGCGCATCTTGCAGGAGCCGAAGAACGCCCTGGTCAAGCAGTACCAGCGCCTGTTCGAGATGGAGAATGTCGACCTCACCTTCCAGGAGGAGGCGTTGTCCATGGTCGCCCGCAAGGCGATCGAGCGGAAGACCGGTGCCCGCGGCCTGCGCTCCATCCTGGAGACCATCCTGCTGGAGACGATGTACGACCTGCCGGGCCTCGAATCCGTCGAGCAGGTGGTGATCGGCCCCGAGGTGGTCGAGGGTAAGGCCCGGCCGCTCTACATCCACGGTGACCGCAACAAGGAAGCCCCGGCCAGCGTCAGCGCCTGAGGCGCCGCGCGGGTCTCGTCAGGTCTGGGTTGAGCCTCGGGGCGGATGCTTGAAAACATCCGCCCCGATTTCCATCTCAGGCTCAGCGCGATGGCCGCACGCTCACCCGCCGAGGTGCGGTGTCCCGCCACCAGCCGCATCCCTGAACACGGTCCTCCGAGGGACCGTTTCTTCCCAACACGCTTCCGACCCCCTCGCGGCCCGGTCGGCCCCTGGCAGGATGCTTGCTCCCTGGGAGGAGCGACTGCCCGGCGTCCATCATGAGGAAGTCCGATATGACTCAATCGAAATCGCGCCAGCCGGTCGTTCCGGGCTCGACGGGCTCTTATGCCGTCCTTCCCCTGCGCGACATCGTCGTTTTCCCGCACATCATCGTGCCGCTGTTCGTCGGTCGCGAGAAGTCGATCCGCGCCCTCGAGGAGGCGGTCCGCACTGACCGTCACATCCTCCTGGCGACGCAGATCAATGCCAGTGAGGACGACCCCTCGCCGGACGCGATCTACAAGATCGGCACCCTGGCCAGCGTGCTGCAGCTGCTGAAGCTGCCCGACGGCACCGTGAAGGTGCTGGTCGAGGGCGCCGGCCGCGCCAAGATCTCGCGCTTCACCAAGTCCGACACCTATTACGAGGCCGAGGCCGAGACCCTCACCGACGAACTCGGTGACAGTGTCGAGGCGGAAGCCCTCGCACGCTCGGTCATCGCCGAGTTCGAGAACTACGTGAAGCTCAACAAGAAGATCTCGCCCGAGGTCGTCTCCGCCGTCACCCAGATCGACGAGCCCTCGAAGCTCGCCGATACCGTCGGCTCGCACCTCGCGGTCAAGATCGCGGACAAGCAGGCGATCCTGGAGATCCCCACGGTGGCGCAGCGCCTCGAGCGCGTGCTGTCGCTGATGGAGAGCGAGATCTCCGTGCTCCAGGTGGAAAAGCGCATCCGGACCCGCGTGAAGCGGCAGATGGAGAAGACCCAGCGCGAATACTACCTCAACGAGCAGATGAAGGCGATCCAGAAGGAGTTGGGCGACTCCGAGGACGGCAAGGACGAGCTGGCCGAGCTCGAGGAGAAGATCGAGAAGACCAAATTCACCAAGGAGGCTCGCGACAAGGCGGTGGCGGAGCTGAAGAAGCTGCGCCAAATGTCGCCGATGTCGGCGGAAGCGACCGTGGTGCGCAACTACCTCGACTGGATGCTCGGCATCCCGTGGGGCAAGCGCTCAAAGATCAAGAAGGACTTGCTCGGCGCCCAGGTCATGCTCGACGAGGACCATTTCGGCCTCGACAAGGTGAAGGAGCGGATCGTCGAGTACCTTGCCGTGCAGCAGCGTGCGAACAAGCTCACCGGCCCGATCCTGTGCCTCGTCGGACCTCCGGGTGTCGGCAAGACGTCGCTCGGCAAATCCATCGCCAAGGCGACGGGTCGCGAGTTCGTGCGTATGTCGCTCGGCGGCGTGCGTGACGAAGCCGAGATCCGCGGCCACCGCCGGACCTATATCGGCTCGATGCCGGGCAAGATCGTCCAGTCGATGCGCAAGGCGAAGACCTCGAACCCGCTCATTCTGCTCGATGAAATCGACAAGATGGGCATGGACTTCCGGGGTGATCCGTCGGCCGCCCTGCTGGAGGTTCTCGACCCGGAGCAGAACGCCACGTTCAACGACCATTATCTAGAGGTGGATTACGACCTGTCGAACGTGATGTTCGTCACCACCGCCAACACCCTGAACATCCCTGCACCCCTGATGGACCGCATGGAGGTGATCCGCATCGCCGGCTACACCGAGGAAGAGAAGCTCGAGATCGCGCGCAAGCACCTGATCCCGGGCGCCGTGAAGAAGCACGGTCTCGACGCGAAGGAGTGGCAGATCGACGATGCCGGCCTGCTGATGCTCATCCGCCGCTACACGCGGGAGGCGGGCGTCCGCAACCTGGAGCGTGAGATCTCCAACCTGATCCGCAAGGCGGTGAAGGAGATCCTCATCACCAAGGTGAAGGCCGTCGCCGTCACCGAGGAGACCCTGCCGGTCTTCCTCGGCCCGCCGAAGTTCCGCTACGGCGAGATCGACGAGGAGGATCAGGTCGGCGTGGTGACGGGCTTGGCCTGGACCGAAGTCGGCGGCGAGTTGCTGACGATCGAAGGCGTCATGATGCCCGGTAAGGGCAAGATGACGGTCACGGGCAACCTGCGCGACGTGATGAAGGAATCGATCTCCGCTGCGGCGAGCTACGTCCGCTCGCGGGCCGTCGATTTCGGCATCGAGCCGCCGCTCTTCGAGCGTCGGGATATCCACGTCCACGTTCCGGAGGGGGCGACCCCGAAGGACGGTCCGTCCGCCGGCATCGGCATGGCGACCGCGATCATCTCGACGCTGACGGGCATTCCGGTGCGTCGCGACGTGGCGATGACGGGTGAGGTGACCCTGCGCGGTCGGGTGCTCCCGATCGGTGGCCTGAAGGAAAAGCTGCTCGCGGCTCTGCGCGGCGGCATCAAGACGGTCCTCATCCCCGAGGAGAACGCCAAGGACATCGCCGAGGTGCCCGACAGCGTGAAGAACGGGATGGAGATCATCCCCGTCTCGCGGATGGACCAAGTGCTGCAGCACGCCCTGGTCCGCGTCCCCGAGGCGATCGAATGGGAGGAGCCTGCCCCGAAGGTCCGTCCCGTGATCGCCGACGAGGAATCCGCGACGGTGATCGCCCACTAGGGCGCTCATGCTCACCCCTCCGGGGCTGAGCAGACCCTGATGCGACACGAGGCCTCGGCGGATACGCCGGGGCCTTTTCTCTGCGGTGAGGGCTGCGATGCAGGCAAGAGGGTTGCGCCCGATCCTCCGCTTCCGCTACGAAGCGGCGCATCGGGCGGTTAGCTCAGTTGGTAGAGCGTCTCCTTTACACGGAGAGGGTCGGCGGTTCGAGCCCGTCACCGCCCACCAGACACCTGTCGTCAGGTCTGCTGTCCCATGAGGCGTGCAGGCGCGCGCGCCATCGCGTAGGACTCCCGGGCGAGCGACGATTTCTGCAGGGGGGCATCCGTGAGCGATGAAGCCGGAACGGATCTGCAGCCCGCGCGGGGATTCCCGCCGCCCTGGATCGTGGTCGAGCGGGCCGAGAGCTTCTGCGTCGAGGACGGCGAAGGGCTTGCGGTGGCCTGGACGTACTTCTCCGACGATGCCGATCGGCGGGCCGCGACCGGGGTGATGACCCGGGACGAGGCGCAGCGCATCGCCAAGGCCATCGCGATGGTACCCGAGATGCGGACGATCATCCGGTCCCTGCAGGATGGGCTGGCCGAGGCGGATACCGACGGCGCCTAGTCAGCCGCCGGTCATGACCAGGGCCCAGAAGCGCTTGTAGCGAGTGCCGGGTGCGTCCACCCGGGCGATGCCGACGCGCTTGAGTTGCGGCATCAACATGTTTCGGTTGTGCTCGGGTGAATTCTTCCAGCGGGCCAGCACCTCGTCGAAGGTGGCCGAGCCGGCGCTGAGATTCTCGGAGGCGTAGGCGCGGCCGAACCCGGCTTCCGCCATCCGGGCATTGAAGGTGCCGCCGATCTCGTGGCTCAGGCGCCCGGCCTTCGCGTTGGAGGCGGCCTGATAGGATGCGGCCCGGATCAGGCTCGAATCGATTACCACCGGGCCGAGGCCGTGCTGGGCCCGGTAGCGTGAGATCGCGGCGGCAGCCGCCTGTTCGTCGAGGATCACCACGCTGGTCGGCTGATCGGGTGCGAGCAGGCTCGCCGGCGAGCCGCAACCGGCCAGCACCAGGAGAAGGGATAGGGCGGCGATCCGCGCGCCGGCCTCGGACCCGGAGAATCTCGACCGAGGACAGGGGAGGGGGGTGGCGTGAACGGATGTCGCGATTTCGGGGGCTAGAGTTTCAGAAGGCATGGTTTGGGACGGGACTCGCGGCAGGCTTCGGGTGTGAAGGCCTTCCCGGTCCGATGCGGCGAAAACGCGGCGTGCTCCGAGTTGGGGCGCGCCGTCTCACGCCTGTGGTGCGTCGGCCACGGTCGGTGGAGCGATCAGATCCGCGTGCCGTGATCGCGGGGCGGCGCGCCGCAGCGCCAGGCCATGATGCGAAACTCGGGATGCGTGCCGATCCACTGGGCCAATTGCGGCTGGGCCACGTGCAGGCAGGCCGGGGCGTCCTCGACATCGAGGGCGAGCTTGCGCGACTCGCAGGTGTCCGGCGCGCGCGCGAGGCAGACAGTGAAATAGAGGAAGAAGACGCCCGACATCCGTCGCTCTCCGGTCCGATGACAGGAGAAGGGTAGGGCGGAAGGAGGCAAAAGCGAGATGAACCGTGTCGCGAACACGATGGCGCGGGCGACGGGACTCGAACCCGCGACCTCCGGCGTGACAGGCCGGCACTCTAACCGACTGAGCTACGCCCGCATCCTAGATTCGGAACAGAAGTGACGTGGCGCGGGCGACGGGACTCGAACCCGCGACCTCCGGCGTGACAGGCCGGCACTCTAACCAACTGAGCTACGCCCGCTTGACGTCCCGCCCCGTTTCCGGCGGTGTCGGGGGTGTAGGTTCCGGGCCGGGGGCTGTCAAGCAACCGCGCGCCGCAATTCCGAGGGAATTTCCAGCTGCCGACGTTGCGCGGGATCCCGCCTCGGGTCTGGCGCAGGACATTGCCGAAACTTGGGCCGGGGCATGGCTCGCGGCATGGCCAGAGCAGGGCCCGGAAGCTCGGCGCCAAACCCGGCATTGAACCCGCGTCGCTTTTCTGTCATAGCCCCCTCGCGTTGAACCGCCCGGCCGATAGGGCTGCCGTGGCGGTTCGTGCTGCTCCATCAGAAGCATCAACCGAGCGCATCTCTTCGATCCGAACCGGATCGGAGCCGCTGCGCGTTCAGGAGAGCCAAATGCCCAAGCTGAAAACCAAGTCGGGCGCGAAGAAGCGCTTCAAGATCACCGGCACCGGCAAGGTCATGTATGCCCAGGCCGGCAAGCGCCACGGGATGATCAAGCGGACGACGAAGCAGATCCGCAACCTGCGCGGCACCACCACCCTGTTCGAGGGCGATGCTGCCAACGTGAAGAAGTACTTCCTGCCGAACAGCCGGTAAGCCTTCACGACGCCGACACTGCTTTTTTCGTAATCCAGGAGAACACCCATGGCCCGCGTCAAGCGCGGCGTGACCAGTCACGCGAAGCACAAGAAAGTCCTCAAGGCCGCCCGTGGTTATTACGGCCGCCGCAAGAATACGATCCGGATCGCCAAGCAGGCGGTCGAGAAGGGCATGCAGTATGCCTACCGCGATCGGAAGAACAAGAAGCGCACGTTCCGCGCGCTCTGGATCCAGCGCCTCAACGCCGCGGTCCGTGAGCATGGCCTGACCTACTCGCGCTTCATCAACGGCCTGTCGATCTCCGGCATCGAGGTGGACCGCAAGGCCCTGTCCGAGCTCGCCATCCACGAGCCCGCCTCCTTCGCGGCAGTGGTCGAGTTGGCCAAGGCTGCCCTTCCGGCCGCCAAGGCCGCCTGAGGCGAGCCCGGCTCGCCCGCGAGCCGAGCGCTGTTCTTCACGAAAGGCGCGGCGCCCCCGGGGAGCCGCGCCTTTCGTCTTTTCGTACCACACGGGTGTTTTCCGGCTCCCCGCCGCTTGCATTGCGGGCGCCGCCCGGGAAAACCCTCGCCCCAGGCCGATCGAGCCCGCCCGGCCCTCTCGGGGTCGGCGCCGCAGCCGGTGAGTTGAATCGATGACCGATCTCGATACCCTCGAAGGCGACCTGCTGCGTCAGGTCGCGGACGCGTCCGACGAGGCCGCCCTCGATGCCGTGCGCGTCGCGGCCCTCGGCAAGAAGGGGTCGGTCTCCGAACTCCTGAAGACCCTGGGGTCGATGACGCCCGACGAGCGCAAGACCCGCGGTCCCCTGATCAACGGTTTGCGCGACCGGGTGCAGGGCGCCCTCGCCGCGCGCCGCGATGCGCTGGCCGAGGCGGCGCTGTCCGCCCGTCTCGCGGCCGAGCGCATCGACGTGACTTTGCCGGTGCGCGAGGCGCCGGAGGTACGCGGCCGCGTCCACCCGATCAGCCAGGTCATGGACGAGATCACGGCGATTTTCGCCGATATGGGCTTCTCGGTGGCCGAAGGTCCCGACATCGAGACCGACGACTACAACTTCACCGCCCTCAACTTCCCGCCCGGCCACCCGGCCCGCGAGATGCACGATACCTTCTTCCTGGCTCCAGACCGCAACGGTCAGCGCAAGGTGCTGCGGACCCACACCTCGCCGGTGCAGATCCGGACCATGCGGGCCCAGCAGCCGCCGATCCGGGTGATCTGCCCGGGCCGGACCTACCGGCACGATTCGGACCAGACGCATACGCCGATGTTCCATCAGGTCGAGGGACTGGTGATCGACAAGGCGGCCAACATCGCCAATCTGAAATGGGTTCTGGAGGAGTTCTGCCGCACCTTCTTCGAGGTCGAGTCGGTGAAGATGCGGTTCCGGCCGTCCTTCTTCCCCTTCACCGAACCGTCGGCCGAGGTCGACATCCAGTGCTCGCGCAAGGGCGGCGAGATCCGCTTCGGCGAGGGCACCGACTGGCTCGAAATCCTCGGCTGCGGCATGGTTCACCCCAACGTGCTGCGTAATTGCGGCCTCGATCCCGACAGCGTTCAGGGCTTCGCCTTCGGCGTCGGCATCGACCGGATCGCGATGCTGAAATACGGCATGCCCGACCTGCGCCCGTTCTTCGAGGCGGATGTGCGCTGGCTCGACCATTACGGGTTCCGGCCGCTCGACATTCCGAGCTTGGTGGCCGGTCTGACGGGCTAGGTCATCAGAGGGATCCAGGCCATGACCGCGACGGATATCGAAACGATCGTTCATCGGACCTTGAGCGAAACGCTTGGCCCGTTCGGCTTCGATCGCGCGGAGGTGCGCCCTTACGTCGATCACGCCGGAGACGAGGCGCTGGCGATCGTTGCTCACTTCAAGCCCTCGGCCGTACCGGCCGCCCAGCGCCCCTCGGTCAGGGCCATAGGCCTGTTGCGGAGCGAGCTTTTGGCGAATGGGGAGGAGCGCTTTCCCTATCTCGATTTCTCCGTGTCCAACGAGGACCTGCCACCCGACGATACGGCCGAGACCGAGTGATGCCGAAGCTGGGTAACCCGCTGGTCTATAATCTCCTCGAAGTTGCGGACGGCTTGGCGCTGTCGCCCGGTACGCCGAACGTCAGGAAAGCGGCCATGCGCCGAGCTGTCAGTACGGCCTATTACGCGGTGTTCCACGCGCTCTGTTACCTGTGCGCGGATGAACTGGTCGGCTGGAGCAGAACGGGGACACACGATCCAATCTATCGATCTGTGGATCATGGGTCTGCAAAAACGCGCCTCGCAGGCAAGGCCGCGGAACGGATCGGCTCGACGGTTCTCGCAATCGGTGCCGCATTCACCAAGCTTCAGGACGATCGACATGCGGCCGATTACGCGTCGCCGGTCCTTCCTGTCAGTCTGGAGCGGACCCAGACGATCATCGCTTCGGCTCGGCAGACCATTGCGCTGATCGAAGAACTGCAGAAGCCGCAACGTCTCGAACTCGCGATCCTCCTGGTCGCCAAACCCCGACCAATCTGAGTCGAAGAGCCGAACCCATGAAATTCACCCTCTCCTGGCTCAAGGACCACCTCGATGCCGAGGCCTCCCTGGAAACCATCGCCGAGACGCTGACGCGGATCGGTCTGGAGGTCGAAGGCATCGAGGACAAGGCCGCCAGCCTGAAGCCCTTCGTGGTGGCGCATGTCCTCACGGCCGAGCAGCACCCCAATGCCGATCGCCTGCGCGTGTGCACGGTCGACGCCGGCGATGGCCAGCCGCTCCAGGTGGTGTGCGGCGCCCCCAATGCCCGCGCCGGCATGAAGACGGTGTTCGCGCCCCCCGGCACCTACGTTCCGGGCCTCGACAAGACCTTGGCGGTCGGCACCATCCGCGGCGTCGAGAGCCACGGCATGCTGTGCTCGGGCGCGGAACTCGGCCTCGGCGAGGAATCGAGCGGGATCCTCGACCTGTCCGAGGACGCGCCCACGGGCCGGCCCTACGCTCTCTACGCCAAGCTCGACGACCCGGTGGTCGAGATCAATCTGACTCCGAATCGGCCGGATTGCACCTCGATCCACGGCATCGCCCGCGATCTCGCGGCGACCGGGCTCGGCGATCTCAAGCGGCCGCCGCAGCCGCCGGTCCGCGGGGAGGGCGCCTGTCCGGTGCCCGTCACCCTCGACTTCGCGGCGCCCGATGCGGGCCTCTGCCCCTATTTCACCCTGCGTCTCGTGCGCGGCGTCACGAACGGCCCGTCGCCCGACTGGATGCAGGCGCGCCTGCGGGCGCTCGGCCTGCGCCCGATCAACGCGCTCGTGGACATCACCAATTACCTGACCTTCGATCGCGGCCGGCCGCTCCACGTCTTCGATGCCGCCAAGGTGGCGGGCGGCCTCATGGTGCGTCGTGCCCGGGACGGCGAGACGCTGAAAGCTCTCGACGGCAAGACCTACGCGCTGAGCGAGGATACCGTCGTCATCGCCGACGACAACGGCGTCGAGTCGATCGCCGGCATCATCGGCGGCGAGGCCTCGGGCTGCGACGCGTCGACGACCGATGTCCTCATCGAATCGGCCCTGTGGGACCCGGTGAACATCGCCCAGTCCGGCCGCCGGCTCGGAATCATCACGGATGCCCGCTACCGCTTCGAGCGTGGCGTCGATCCGGCCTTCACCCTGCCGGGCCTCGACCTCGCCACCCGCCTCGTGCTGGAGATCTGCGGCGGTAGTCCGAGCCAGCCCGTGATCGTCGGCGAGCCGCCGCAGACGGAGCGCGTCATCGACTTCCCCTGGACCGAGACCCGGCGGCTGGCCGGCATCGAGCTGTCCCGGGCCGAGATGAAGGTGTCCCTGGAGGCCCTGGGCTTCCACGTCGCCGGCTCGGGCGACCGGGTGAAGGTGCTCACTCCGTCCTGGCGCCCGGACGTGGAGGGCAAGGCCGACCTCGTCGAGGAGATCATCCGCATCGCCGGGCTCGACCGCATCGAGCCGAAGCCGCTGCCGCGTATCGAGGCGGCGGTGGGCAAGCCGGTGCTGACCGTGCTGCAGAAGCGCACGCGCCTCGCCAAACGGGCGCTGGCGAGCCGAGGCCTCGTCGAGGCCGTGACCTGGTCGTTCATCCCGCACGACGACGCGGTCCTGTTCGGCGGCGGCGGGGCGGACTTGGCCTTGGCCAATCCGATCGCCGCCGATCTCTCGGACATGCGCCCGAGTCTGGTGCCCGGCCTGCTCCGCGCCGCCCAGCGCAACGCCGACCGCGGCAGCGCCGACGTCGCCCTGTTCGAGGTCGGCCAGTGCTTCGCCGACGACCAGCCGGAGGGCCAGACCATCCGGGCCGCCGCCATCCGGCGCGGGACCGCGACCCATGCGGGTGCGGGACGCCACTGGGATGCGCGGACTGACGCCGTCGACGCCTTCGACGCCAAGGCCGACGCCCTGGCCCTGCTGGCCGCCTTCGGCATTCCCACCGGCGGCCTGCAGGTCGTGGCGGGCGGGCCCGGCTGGTTGCATCCGGGCCGGTCCGGCACGCTCCAGTTCGGCCCCAAGAACCCGGTCGGCTTCTTCGGCGAGGTGCATCCGCGCGTGATGAAGGCCCTCGACCTCAAAGGACAGCTCGTCGCCTTCGAGATCACCCTCGACGCCGTACCGCTTCCCAAATACCGTCCCACCAAGGTGAAGCCCGCCCTCGGGCTGTCGGACTTCCAGCCGATCTCGCGGGACTTCGCCTTCGTGGTCGGACGCGATGTCGCTGCCGGCGAGGTGGTGAAGGCGGCGCAAGGAGCGGAGCGCAAGCTCATCACCGGCATCGACGTCTTCGACATCTACGAGGGTGTCGGCATCCCCGAAGGCTCGAAGTCGGTGGCGATCGCGGTCCGGCTCCAGCCGGTCGATCGGACCCTCACCGATGCGGAGATCGAGGCGGTGACCGCCCGCATCGTCGCCGAGGTCGGACGCAAGACCGGGGCGACTCTCCGCTCCTGACAGGACACCGCACGCATGCTCGATCCGGCTCTCGTCTCCGCGCTCTCGGCGGCCAAGCACCTCCCGGTCCGCGAGATGCGCGAGGCCCTGGCGGAGCCGGACCGGATCGCCGAAGCGGTGCTCGACGTCCTCGATCGGGCGGCCGGGCCGCCGGACCTCGCGGAGGCCGAGGCCGACCTGCTGTTCTGGGGCCTGCATGTCCTGGCAGCCGCGCGCGACACGCGGGTGTTCAAGCCGCTGGTGCGGCTACTGCACGCCGACGGGGAGGCCCTCGACATCCTGATCGGCGACGCCGTGACGACGACGCTGGCCAAGATCCTGGTCAGCGTCTTCGACGGCGGGGTCGATCCGCTCTCCGCCCTGCTGGTCGACAGCACCACGGACGGCATGGTCCGGCACGAGGGCTTCGCCGCCCTGGCCTATCTGACGCAGACAGGCCGGATTCCGCTGCCGGTGGCGCGCGACCTGCTGGTCCGCTTCGACGACAAGCGGACCGCTGTGGAGGGGGATGTCAGCTGGGCCGGCTGGGAAGAGGCCATCGCCCTGCTGGGCCTGCGCGAACTGGAGCCCCGCGTCCGTGCCGCGCGCCGCGACGGGCGGCTGACCGACGAGTTCAGCGATCCACCCTGGTTCGCCAAGACCCTGCGCCACGCGGAGGCGCGCCCCGACGACCTCTCGCGCTTCGACCCGGAGCGGTTCGGACTGATCGAAGACCCGGTCGCGGCTCTGGCCTGGACGGCCGAGGATGTCGGCCAGCCCGTCCGCAACCCGTTGAAGAGCGTCGGCCGCAACGACCCGTGCCCCTGCGGCAGCGGCAAGAAGTTCAAGAAGTGCTGCCTCGACAAGGCGGCGGCCTGATCCGCCGCACAGGCGCGCTTGGTTCCGAAGACCAGACCGGGGCACTGTGCCTTGGTTAACCGGGCCTCGTTCAATCCTCACCTGTCGACGGACGGATTTAATCCCCGACGAAAGTAGGAAAATAGCAGCACAGGCGGGTGCGATTCAGCCCTTTCAGCCTTGGCTGGCCCCTTGTGCAGGGCAGCGTGACCGAACATATTTCGTCCTGAGGCGCCGCAGGGTGCCAGAGGTCCTGTGCGTGAGCCTCCTTCCGAAATCACACGCTGAGAGAGCTTCCAAGGGAAACTCCCATGGCATTCGATAACAGCCCCTTCCGGTACGGCGCTCAGCCGACCGGGTACGCCGGTAGCCAGGTCGAGATCGACCAGGGTCTGCGCAGCTTCATGCTCGGCGTCTACAACAACATGGTCGTTGGTCTCGGGATCTCGGGTCTCGTGGCGCTGGGCCTCAACATGGCCGCCGTCGCGCAGACGGCGGCCGGCGGCCTTGCCCTGACGCCGTTCGGCCAGCTGCTCTACACCAGCCCGCTGAAGTGGGTCGTGATGCTGGCGCCGCTCGCCTTCATCTTCATCTTCTCGATGCGGATGGACCGGATGTCCGCCTCCTCGGCGCGCCTGACCTTCTTCGCCTTCGCGGCGGTGATGGGCGCCTCGATGTCCTCGCTTCTGCTCGTGTTCACGGGCGCCAGCGTGGTGCGGGTGTTCTTCATCACGGCGGCGACGTTTGGCGGTCTCAGCCTCTACGGCTACACCACCAAGCGCAGCCTGTCGGGCATGGGCTCGTTCCTGGTGATGGGCCTGATCGGCCTCATCATCGCCTCGCTGGTGAACATCTTCCTCGCCTCTTCGGCGCTTCAGTTCGCGATCTCGGTGATCGGCGTCCTGATCTTCGCAGGCCTCACCGCCTACGACACGCAGAAGCTCAAGGAGATGTTCCTCTATAGCGGCGCCGATGCCGAGGGTGCGGCCAAGCTTTCGGTCAACGGTGCCCTGACGCTGTACCTGGACTTCATCAACATGTTCCAGATGCTGCTCTCGCTCCTCGGCGACCGCCGCTAAGCGAACCGAATCTCCAACGAAGAAAAGGCCCCGGCGGGACACCGCCGGGGCCTTTTTCATGTCGAACGGGTTGGTCCGGCTGACAACGTCTGGGGAGCGGCGCCCCTTGCCCTCGGTGTATCGCCCCCCGCGTCACACCGCGCGCAGGGGCGGCTCCAGCACGGCCAACACCCGGGCGAGATCGGTGCCACGCTTCATCACCAGCCCGGAGGCTGCCACCACCGCGTAGGCGCCCTGACGCCGGGCTAGCTTCGGGTCCTTCTCGACCCGGTACAGTGGCATCTCCGAGCTGCGCCGATAGATCGAGAACACCGCCTTGTCGCGGCGGAAATCGAGGGCGTAGTCGCGCCATTCCCCCTGCGACACCATCCGGCCGTAGAGATTGAAGATCACGCGCAGCTCGGCACGGTCGAAGGCGATCTGAGGGGTGACCGGCACGTTCGGGAAGGGGATGACCCGGGCGGCAGGCTCGGGCAATCGCGGATCGGCACCGGTTGTTTCGCTCATCGTCGCTCCTGTCCGGGGATTGATCCCTCATCATGGTGCCGTGCCTTCCCACCCGCAAGGGCGGCGATTCGGCCGGGCGCCGGCAAGACCCATCATCACGATTTTGCCGCCGTCAGGCCCAGGGTCGGCCTTGATGAGCGCCGATACCTGTGGCCGAAACTTCGTCGATCCCGTGCCGGTGCGGCGTCCGATCTTCACGGCTCCCCAGCTCCTCGGCCGGCGCCCGGGTCCACGGGACCGACATTCCAGAGGTTTCGAGACCCAAGGACTTCAGGCCGCCTCTTCGGAGCGCGGCCCTTTTTTTCAAGTTTGCCTGCGAAGCCCGCGCCGCGACGAAAATCTTCTGCCGCGGCGGCAAAGTCCGGCTAAGAAGACTGAAATGTACCGCGGGGACGGATCGTGGCCAGCTTCGATGCCGATTTTCGTGAGACGCTCACGACCTTGTTCGCCTGGCGCCGCGACGTGCGCCGCTTTCGGACCGACCCGGTGGACGAGACGCTGCTGCAGCGCTGCCTCGACCTGGCGGCCTTCAGCCCCTCGGTCGGGAACAGCCAGCCCTGGCGCTTCGTCCGCGTCAGCGATGCGGACCGCCGCGCCGCGGTGATCGCAAGTTTCGAGCGGTGCAACGCGGCCGCGGCCGAAGCCTATCAGGCGGAGCAGCGCGAGGCCTATGTGCGGCTGAAGCTCGCGGGCCTGCGGGAAGCGCCGGTGCACCTCGCGGTGTTCTGCGACGAGGCCACGGTGACCGGCCACGGCCTCGGGCGGGCGACCATGCCGGAAATGCTGCGCTACTCCGTCGTCACCGCCGTCCAGACCTTCTGGCTCGCAGCCCGCGCCCATGGACTGGGAGTCGGCTGGGTCTCGATCCTCGAGCCTGGAGCCGTCTGCAAAACGCTGGACGTTCCCTGTGCCTGGAGCCTCGTGGCCTATCTCTGCGTCGGGTTTCCGGTCGAGGAGCACGAAGACCCGGAGCTTGTCCGTCACGGCTGGCAGCAGCGGCTCGCATCCGGCATGACCCTGATCGAGCGCTAAGGACCGTTCGGATCAACAGAGTCAATGAAGTCTAAAGATGAACACTCGGATTTAGCTTGATTGTGGTCGCGGGACTTTACCGCGCTTGCTGATTTCCGGGTCATACGGCACGCTCAGCACTTCGCTTTACCGGAACGAGACCTTGGATGCGCGATTGATGATCGGGCAAACGGTCACGCTTTCGGAAGGCACGGGTCATGGTTCGGCAGGGCAGATGGGTTTTGGCGCTCGCAGGGGCGGTCCTCGGGGTGAACGGCGGGGAAGCAAACTTCCTGGTGGCTTCGGCCCAGGCGCGCGAGGTCGTCGCCTTTCATGAAGGCGTGATGCCCGGCTCGATCATCGTCCGCACCTCGGAGCGCCGCCTCTATCTCGTCAACGGCGACGGCACCGCGATTCGCTATCCAGTGGCCGTCGGCAAGCCCGGCAAACAGTGGAGCGGCGCCACCCAGATCGACGGCAAGTATGTCGAGCCGGCCTGGTCGCCGCCGCGCGAGGTCAAGCGCGACAACCCGCGTCTGCCCTCGGTGATCGCCGGTGGATCGCCGTCCAATCCCATGGGCGTCGCCGCCATGACCCTCGCGGGCGGCGAGTACGCCATCCACGGCACCAACCGGCCGAATTCCATCGGCACTTACGCCTCCTACGGCTGTATCCGCATGTACAACCAGGACATCACCGACTTGTATGAGCGCGTCTCGGTGGGCACGCAGGTCTACGTGACGCGCTGACTCCGTCGCGCGCCGAGCGCGCGACGCGTCGAAACAGGCGCGCGGCGCGTCGAAACAGGCGCGCGGCGCGTCGAAACAGGCGCGCGGCGCGTCGAAACAGGCGCGCGGCTCTGGCTGGACAAGCGTGCCGGCGCCGCCAGGGTACGCCGTTCCAGCCTTGCGAACGCCGCCCCTCTCTCAGATCCGACGAAGAGCGCCGTCCCGCCCTGCCGGATCGGCTCCGACGCGACCATCCGATCGACGGGGCGGTTCTCGATCGGCATCCGCGAATCCGACAGTCCCGAGACGCGCAGCGCGGCCGTTGGCCGGGCGAAGGTCCCCTGTGCGAAGCCATCGCTCCGCCATCTCGCGTAGGCGGTTCGAGGCCGCCCCTGGCGCGACGCCACCGGACGCGCGCTGGCCTCCGCCGCATCGCTGGACCCGTCACTCGCGCCCGCCGTGCCTGTCCCGACCCCGCCAGTTGTGCGCGACTTGCGCAATATTATTGACGAACTGCGCAAAATGCGCAGATGATCGACGTCGTTCCGGGAGGAAACGTGTTCGTTGCCGATTGTTCGGCAGATCCGGGATGAAGTCAGAATCAAAATTGCGCAAAATGCGCAGGGAGATCGTCCGACATGCAGATCCCGATCAAACGGACCATCGAATCCGTGCCTGGCGGCATGATGGTCGTGCCGTTGCTGGCCGGCGCCCTGATCGCCACGTTCTTCCCCGGCACGCCGAAGCTGTTCGGATCGTTCACCGGAGCGCTGTTTTCCGGCGCTCTGACGATCCTGGCGGTCTTCTACGTCTGCATGGGCGCCAGCATCGATTTCCGCGCGACGCCCTACATCATGAAGAAGGGCGGCACCCTGCTGGTCGTCAAGGTCGGCATCGCCATGATCCTCGGCCTGATCTTCGGGCAGGTGCTCGGCGAAGCGCCGGTGGCGGCCGGCATGTTCGCGGGGCTGTCGACCCTCGCCATCGTCGCCGCGATGAACGACACCAATGGCGGGCTCTATATGGCGTTGATGGGCCAGTACGGGCGCCCGCGGGACGTCGGCGCCTACACCGTGATGTCGCTGGAGAGCGGGCCGTTCCTCACCATGGTGACTCTCGGGGTGGCGGGGCTCTCGGCCTTCCCCTGGCAGACGCTTGTCGGCGCGATCCTGCCGCTGCTCGTCGGCATGATCATCGGCAACCTCGACCGTGAGATGCGAGCCTTCCTCAGCCGGGCGATTCCCGTGATGATCCCGTTCTTCGCCTTCGCGCTCGGGGCGGGCCTCGACCTGTCGAAGGTCTGGCAGGCCGGCCTGCTCGGCCTCGCCATGGGGGTCGCCGTGGTGGTCTTCACCGGCATCCCGCTGTTCTTCGCCGATCGCCTGACCGGGGGGACCGGCGTCGCGGGCGTCGCCGCGGCCTCGACGGCGGGCAACGCGGCGGCGGTGCCGGCGATCGTCGCCTCCGCCAACCCGGCCTATGCCGATGCGGCCGGGCCGGCGACCATCCTGGTGGCCGCCTGCGTCGTCGTCACGGCGATCCTGGTTCCGATCCTCACCGCCTGGGTGTCGCGGCGCTTCGGCGATCCCGAAGTGGTTGGCGCCGAAGTGGCTGGCGCCGAGGAGGCTACAGATTCCGCCGCCGCGCCGACCGTTGCCGGCCGCTGATGATGTCCAACCGCTGGCTCATTCTCGCCGATGACCTGACCGGCGCCGCGGATTGCGCCATCGCGTTCGGGCGCCGCGGCCTCGCGGCCGCGGTGACCTGGGACGTCACCACCTCGGGCGATGTCTCCCCGGATGACTCCAGGCCCCTGCCGGTGCTCGCCTACGACGCGGACAGCCGCGGCCTGTCCGCGTCCGACGCCGCCGAGCGCCATCGCGGCCTCCTCGAACGCTGGCTCGAACCGGACAGGGTTCTGTTCAAGAAGATCGATTCGACGCTTCGGGGACAACCCGCCGCCGAGACCGCCGCCACGATGGCTTACCTGATGGAACGGACCGGCGCCGCCTTCGGGATCTGCGCCCCCGCCTTCCCGGCGACCGGCCGAACCACGCTGGCGGGCCACGTCCATGTCGCCGGACGTCCCTTGGAGGATGCCGAGGTCTGGCGCCGGGACCACACCTACGCCAGTGCCAATTTAGGCTTCGTGCTGGGCACGGCCGAGATCGAGACGACGCTGGTTCCGCTCTCCGCCATCCGCAGCTCCGATCTCGCGTCCCGTCTCGCCCGCATCGCCGAAGGCGGACCGGGCGTGGCGATCTGCGATGCCGAGACGGACGGGGATCTGGCGCGGATCGCGGCGGCGAGCCTTGCCGTGGCGCCGGTTCCCTTCTTCATCGGCAGCGCCGGGCTGGCCCACGCTCTCGCGGACACCCTTGCGCCCGCCCCGACGGGGGCGGTCCACATCCCCCCGAGCCGATCCGGCAGCCTGATCGTCGTCGGGTCGCTCGCGGCGGCCTCGCGCGCGGCCATGCGAAGGCTTGCGGCGCAAGACCACGTCGTCCATCTGCCGGTCTCGCCCGATACGCTGCTCGGCGATCTGGCCGGCCGGGCCGATCTGGCCGCCCGCGTCGCCGCCGTAATCGCGGCGGGGGACGACGCCCTGGTGGAGATCGCCATCGGCGACGCCCTCGACATGAGCCTCGGACCGCGCCTTGCGCGGGCGCTCGCCGAGGCCCTCGATCCGATCGCGACGCGGATCGGCGCCGTCGCGGCGACCGGCGGCGAGACCGCCGCCGCGCTCCTCGCCCGCTTCGGCATCGACGGGATTCGCCTCGTCGACGAGATCGAACCCGGCGTTTCCCTCGGCCTGACCCTGGGCCGTCTCTCGATTCCCGTCGCCACGAAGGCCGGCGCCTTCGGCGACGCCGAGAGCCTCATCCGTATCAGCGAGCGCCTGCGCGCCGTCCGAACCCAAGGAAGCTTCTCATGACCCGTCCGACCATCGCGATCACCATGGGCGATCCCGCCGGCATCGGCCCGGAGATCATCATGAAGGCGCTGGCGCACGCGGATGTCCGGGCCCTGTGCCAGCCCCTGGTGATCGGCGATGCCGAACGTCTCCGGCAGGCCGGCCGGCTCGTCGGCACCGACATGTCCGTCGAGTCCCTGTCCGATGCCGGCGCGGCGGACTTCCAGAAGACGGCGGTTCAGTGCCTGGACCTCCAGGTCGTCCCCGCCGACCTGCCGTTCGGCCAGGTCTCCCCGGTCGCGGGCGAGGCGGCCTACCGCTACATCGAGAAGGCCGTCGAGGTGGTCCAGGCCGGGCAGGCCCAGGGCATCTGCACCGCGCCGCTCTCCAAGGAGGCCCTCCACGCCGCCGGTCACAAGTTTCCGGGCCATACCGAATTGCTCGCGCATCTCACGGGTACGCCCGAAGTCTCGATGATGCTGGTTTCGCCCAAGCTCCGGGTCATCCACGTCACGACCCATATCGGGCTCATCGACGCCATCGCGAAGATCGAGCCCGGCCTGGTCGAGCGCGTGATCGCACGCGGCCACGGCGTCCTGGTCAAGGCCGGGATCGCCAACCCCAAGATCGGCGTCTGCGCGATCAATCCGCACGCCGGCGAGAACGGCCTGTTCGGCCGGGGCGAGGAAGCGGCCAAGATCACGCCGGCGATCGAGGCCTGCCGCGCCAAGGGCTGGGACGTGCGCGGCCCGCTGCCGGCCGACACCCTGTTCTTCCTGGCCGGACGTGGCGATTACGACATGGTGGTGGCGATGTACCACGATCAGGGTCACGGCCCGATCAAGGTGCTGGGCCTCGAGGCCGGCGTGAACATCACCGTGGGGCTGCCGGTGATCCGCACCTCCGTCGACCACGGCACCGCCTTCGACATCGCCGGGACCGGCATCGCCGACGAGCGCAGCCTGATCGAGGCCCTGCGTCAGGCCGTCGACCTCGCTCCGAAGGCGCAAGCCGCCTGAGACACGAGGCTTTCCGGCGGGGATGGCTGAAACCTCCTGGCCAGCGCCGCCGGGCTCAGCCATGACGCGGGACCGAAGGCCGGAGGACCGCCCCATGTCGATGCGCAGCCAGGAGCGCCGGAACCTGCTGCTGGAGGCCCTGAGCGTCGGCGAGATCGACGTCGACGAGGTCGCCCTGCGCCTGAACGTCTCCGCCTCGACGGTGCGGCGCGACCTTCAGCACCTCTCGGCCATCCGCGCCGTGCGCCGGACTTATGGCGGCGCGATCCTGGCGAGGCGCCCGCCGGAAACCACGCTGGCCGAGCGGCTCGCGGTGAACGGCGCCGAGAAGCGGGCGATCGCGCGGGCCGCCCTCGACCTGGTGGCGGATGGCGACACGCTGATCCTCGATGCCGGCTCGACCGTGGCCGCCTTCGGCCAGCTTCTCGCCACGCGGCGGCTTCGGATCATCACCAACAACCTGGCGCTCCTGCCCTTCCTCACCGAGGCACCGGGGCTCGACCTCGTGGTGCTGGGGGGGGCGCTGCGGGCCACCAGCATGAGCACCATCGGACCGCTCGCGGTCGAAGCGCTGCGCTTGATGACGGCCGATCGCGCGATCCTGAGCGCGGACGGCGTCGTGGCGGGGCGCGGCCTGTGCGAGGCCAGCCTGGATCAGGTCACGCTCAAATCGCTCATGATGCGGCAGGCCCGCGAGGTGATCGTGCTCGCCGATGCAAGCAAGCTCGGTCGGGCGGAGCAGACCGCCTGGGCGCCGCTCCCCCGGAACTGGACCTTGGTGACGGATTCGCACCAGCCGGCCGAGGAATTGCAGCGCCTCTCCGAAGCCGGCGCCGCATTGCGCATCGCGACCGCCTCCGAGACGTGAATCGGAAGCCTCCCGGGCGCTGGCGCCTGCGGCCCGAAGAACCTCGTCTCCGCAACCCTCATTCCTGAAAGCCTTTCGCCTATGACGCGCGACACCCTTGCCCTCGGAATCATCGGCGCCGGCATCATGGGCGAGCGCATGCTCGGCGTCCTGGCCGGGCCGGATGCCGGGTCCGTGCGGGTCGCCGGGATCTGGGACCCGTCCGAAGCGGCGCTCGCGCGCATCGCCGCCCGATATCCGGCGGTGCCAAGGCTGGCGGATGCGGATGCGCTCATCGCGGCCAGCGCCTGCGTCTACGTGGCCTCGCCGCCCGCCTCGCATCTTGGCTATGCGCGCCGGGCCGCGGCGGCCGGCCGGAGCCTCTTCCTGGAGAAGCCGCTGGCCGTCGATGTGGCGGAGGCGCGCCGCTTCGTGGATGAGGCCGACATCCGGGGCGCGGTCAATTTCCCGTTCGCCGCCGCGCCGGCCGTCGCCAGGCTCGTGCGCTGGATCGCCGAGAGTGTCGTCGGGACGCCGCGCCGCCTCACCATCGCGGTCGCCTTCGCGCACTGGCCCCGGCCCTGGCAGGCGGATGCGGCGAACTGGCTCGATGCGCGCGCCGAGGGCGGTTTCACGCGCGAAGTGGTCTCGCACTTCCTGTTCCTGGCCCGGCGTCTCCTCGGCCCTTTGGCATCGCTGGAGGGTCATGCCGACTTCCCGCAGGCCGGTCGGGCGGAGCGGGCGATCGAGGCGACGCTGTCGGCGGGCGGCGTCCCGGTCCGCCTTCGAGGCCAAGTCGGCGGAACGGACCTCGCCGACCACAACACCTGGACCCTGGAAGGCGACGCCGGCACCATTCGCCTGCGCGACTGGTCCATCGCCGAGCGGATGGGACCGGACGGGCATTTCGTAGCTGCGGAGGACGCGTTACCCAACGATCGCGCCCGGCTGATCGCCCTTCGGGGTCAACTGGACGGCGTCGTCCGGATGGCGCACGGCGAGCCGCATCCCCTCGCCACCTTCGCCGAAGCGCTGAACGTTCAGGAGATCGTCGAGAGCCTGATCGCCGCGTGAGCCCGTCCCCGGGAGACATCGACGGCCGGGATCGACGGGTCCGAACCGCCAGCGTTCGCGCGCGGTCTTCAGGCCGGGACCGGGATGCGCAGGGGTTGGTAGGTGGCCCGGTAGCTGCGCGGCCCGATGACCGGGAGCAGCAGGTTCCGGGCCCATCCGGGCAGCCGGGCGGTGCGTGACAGCCGGTCGGTCATGGCCTGGACATGGGCCACGCGGGGCCGGCGCAGGGCCTCGTAGGCCGCGCCCACCGTGCTCCAATCCGTCCGCTCGGCCAGCAGCGCGGCGAGCACCAGCGCATCTTCGAGGCCGAGGGCGGCGCCCTGGGCCCAGACCGGGGCGGTCGCGTGCGCGGCGTCGCCCACCAGCACCACGCGGTCCCGGGTCCAATGCGGAATCCGAACCTCCTCCAAAGGTGAGTGATAGAGCGCGCCCGGCCGGGCCAGGACCGCCTCGAGGGTGTCGCGCACGAGGCGCGGGAACGACGCGAAGCGAGCACGGGAGGCGGCCAGGTCCGGCCCCGGATTCGTACTCGGCGCTTGGCCGGACGCGGAAGCCCCCGAGATCGAGATCCAGCCGTAGACCTCATTCCGATCGACCGGGATCATCAGGAACAACCCGCCCGATCCGGCCCACAGCGTCCAGGCGTCGAGGCCCGGGTTCGGCGCCATGAAGCGCCAACTCGCCGGTGCCAGCATCGCCGCGCCGAGCGCGGCATCGCCGAACACGTCGCGTCGTACCCGGGAATGCACCCCGTCGGCGCCCACCAGGAGCCCTCCGGTCTCGACCTTGCCGTCCCGACCGTCGACCGTGACGCCCTGCGGCTCCGGCCGCACCGCGCCGATGTCGAAGCCGAGCCGGAGATCGGCCGGGGGAAGGTCGCGCGCCAGCAGGCGCAGAAGGTCGGTGCGGCGCAGGCAATGCGGACGCATCTCGTCTCCCCAGAACGCCGCCTCGTCGACGGCGAAGAGGAGGCGTCCGCTCTCGGTGCGGTACTCGCGTCGCCGCACCGGCGAACCCACCGTGCGCAGGGCATCGCCCAGGCCGAGCTGCGCGAGGGCCTGGACCGCGTTCCCCGGCAGGTTGATGGCGAGGCCCGCATCGGCCGGCTCGTCGCGCCGTTCCAGGGTCAGCGTCGGAATGCCGTGCCTGTGCAGCGCCCGCCGGGTGGCCAGACCCGCGATGCCGCCCCCGGCGATGAGCACCCGACCCGTTGCGGTGTGGTCCATCCGGCCTCGCCTCGTATTCTGTGGCGTGTTCATTGCGGTCGTGCTGATCGGGGGTCGTGCTGCTCAGGCGTCGTGCTTATCGCGACCGGGATGGCGTCAGGCGCAGGGCCATGCTGGCGAAGACACCGTCCCGGCGGATCAGCCCGTGCATCAAAGCCGCCCCGAGATGGGCCAGGATGAGGCCGAACAGGGCGTAGGCCAGGACCGTATGCAGCGGACGGAGCCAGGCATAGAGGCCGGGATCGCGCGGCAGAATCGGCGGAAGCACCAGCGCGCCGGCGAGTCCGATCGGATACCCGGCCGCCGACAGCATCGCCCAGCCGATCAGCGGCAGTCCGAGCATCAGCCCATAGAGCAGGATGTGGGAGGCATGCGCCGCCTGCCGCTGCCAGCCCGGAAGGTCGGCCGGCAGGTCCGGCGGCGGATGGCGCCAGCGATTGGCGAGGCGCAGCACCGCCAGGACCAGGATGCCGATCCCGAGGGGGCGGTGCAAAGCCACGAGGGCCTGATAATGCGCCAGCGAGGTCACCATCGCGACGCCGATGAACAGCATGGCGAGGATCAGGCCCGCCATGGCCCAGTGCAGCAGCCGTGCCGGCCGGTTGAAGCGTGCGGGGTGGCTCACAATCCGGCTCCTGACGCGGGGGTGTCGTGGACGGCGCTGGGCGACTTCGGCTCGCCGGCGCGGCGCGTGAAGGACTGGGAATAAGCCGCCGAGCGGGCGCTGAGCAGCGGATCGTCCGAGCCCGCGATGCCGGCGGGCAGCACCAGGGGGTCGAAATTGACGTCGCGGCAATTGCCGTCGGCCTCCGCCTCCGTCGCGGTGACGACGACGCTCCCGAGATCGACGGTCGCGCGGTCGGTCGGCCAGACCAGTGTCGCGTCCGCCGTGGGATCGCCCGTTTCGCCGAGCGTGGCGACGAGGTGCCAGCGCACCGGCGCTCGACGGACCGCGGACGCGAAGGCGTCGAACAGGACATTCTTGTCCGCCCGTGCGCTCTGGGCCGCGCTCTCGGCCGTGGCGGCCTGATCCGGCACGAACGCCCAGCGCACGGGCGTCTCCGTGCCGTCCCGGGCGACGAACCGGAAGGCGTTGAGGCTGCGGAAGGTGTCGTCGGCGAACCCGGCGGTGATCGTCCGCGCCTTTATCAGGGCGGCCGCCTTCGCGCTCTCGGGATGCCCCGCGAAGAACGCCTTCAGCGCGTCGGGGTTCGGCTTGCCCGTGCCCGGGTCCGGTTTGGCGGCGAGGAGCTGTTCGTAGAACGCCTCCGGGGTGCGGACCGGGAAGACCGGGATGTCGTTGTTACCGGTGCGCCATTCCTCGCCGTTGGGCAGGTGGAATCGCAGCGCGAGGCTGCGCACCGTGGTGGCTGCATCCGCCGCATAAGGCTGGCCGCCCGCCAGCGCGATGCGCCCGGTGACCGGCGTGACCTGCCCGGCGCCGAACAGCGACGCCTTCGACAGGCGCGCCCCCCGGCCGCTGCTCTCGAAGCGGCCGGCGAGGCAGAGCCCCTTGGCATGGTTGCGCCGGAATCCCGGATGCGGGCCGTTGACCCGCTCGAAGCGGTCGACGATCCGCGCCTGGTCCAGCGCGCCCGGCGAGAGCCAGCCGCCGACGGCGGCGAAGGCCCCGGCGGTGCCGGCGACGAGGCCCCCGATGGCGCCGAGCCGGAGGAGGACGGCGCGTGGGGTCAAGCCCGGATCGGCGCCCGTGAGGTCGTTCAGGATGGACATGGCGGACCTTCAGATGGCCTTCGCGGTGGCGCGCCGGATCGTATCGGCGAGGGGGTGCAGGATTGCGGGATCGGCGGCCCCGACGAGGCTGTAGCCGAGCCCGTCCTGGGCCCAGGCGTAGCCGTTCGCGGACGCTGTCGCGTAGGGCCGCATCGGCGCGTCGCCGGGCACCGACATGGGCCGCATCAGCATCACGAAGCGCGCGCCGTGGCCGTCATCGTACATCAGAAGCCCGGCCGGCCCCTGGGGCGTGGCGACGAGGCGCCCGCCCATGAGGCGATAGCCGGCGCCGCTCAGGTCCGGCACGCCGACCGGCCGTTTGAGCCGGGCCGAGAACCAGCCCGCGATCTCGTCCCGGTTGGTGGCTGCCAGCTCGACCGGACGGGTGTGGTCGGGGGCATAGACCGCGTAGTTCATGCTCGCCGACTGGGCCAGGGCCTCGATGCCGGTCGGCATCGGCGAGACCGCCTCGCGCAGGCCCCAGCCTCCGGCCCCTCCGACCAGGAGCAGAAGCCCGGCCGCCATCGCGTGCCACGCCGGACGAGGTGGCTGGCGGCGCGCCTCGGCGATCCGCGCCAGGTTCAGCCGGGCCGGCACCGGCTCGGCCGCGACAGGCGCGAAGGCGGCGCGCATCTCGGCGCGCAGGGCGACCAGACGCTCGACCCGTGCCCGCGCCTCGGGATGGTCGTCGAGAAAGGCCTCGACCTCGCGCTGCCGGGCCGCCTCGAGCCGCTCATCCACGAGGCCCTGGAGATCGTCTTCGCCGATCGGACGCATGGTCATTTCACCCTCCGCAGGAGCGGGCGCTTGGCCGGAACGGTCGCGTCGGCGCCGTCCATCAGTTGGATCATCCGGTCCCGCGCCCGGGACAGGCGGGACATCACGGTCCCGGTCGGGATGGCGAGGATGTCGGCGGTCTCGGCGTAGGACAGGCCCTCGACCGTCACCAGCAGGAGGACGCTGCGCTGCTCTTCCGGCAGGGCGTCGAGCGCGCTCATCAGATCCCGGTGGCGCAGGCCGCTCTCCTGCGTCGGCGCCACCGCGAGGTTGGCCTCCGCGGTGTCCTCGATCGGCAGGTGGGCGCCACGGCGGGCGCGTCGGCGCATCTGCGTCACCGCGAGATTGTGGACGATCGCGAAGAGCCAGGTCCGGGCGTCGCCATCGGCCCGGCGCTGGTGCCAGCGGCCGACGGCGTGCTCCAGGCAATCCTGCACGAGATCGTCGGCATCGGCCGGGTTGCGCAGCAGAGCCCGCGCGTAGCGGCGCAGCGCTGGAATCAGCGGCTCGATGAGGCGCATCATGTCCGTCATGTCCGGTCTCCTGGCATGGGCGGGGCTCCTCTTCAGTTCGGGCCGAACGCGCTTCGGAACCGGCTACGGGGGCATGGACGCGGCCGAGCCCCGATTATTCCACGCGCGCATCGAAATCTTTCTCGCATGCCTCGCGTCTTGCCCCTCGATGGTCTGATCTCGGATACGAAGTCCGAATTCTTTAGTGGCCGGTGGAATAAGCAACCGAACACATCGTCTGTCCGGCATCCCTGCTTGACGCTGTTGGATCAGGCAGGATCCACAGGAGGCCCGACATGACGATGTTCAAGACTGTTTCCGCCGTCGTTCTCGCATCTGCCGCCAGCATCGCGGCCCTGACCGGCGCCTCCCAGGCCCGGACTTTCCCGCACCCGACCGAGAGCCCGGCGATCACCGGCTCGATCCTGACGCCGCCGCGTTCGGCGGACTGGCTCGGCGGCCCGGACACCGACAGTGGCAATGCCCGCAACCCCGCCCTGCCGGGCTACGCTCAGGCCCGCGGCCAGGAAACCGGCGGCCCCGCCCGTGAGCTGATCCCGAACTAGAACGCCCCGGTCCGGTGGCGATTGGGTCGCATCGGCCACGGACCGGGCGGCCCTAGCTCAGGGCCATGTCCCACATTCGCCCCCTCACCCGCGCCGCCGGCCTTGCCCGCCTCTCCGAATTTCTCGGGGGCGCGGGCGTGGCTTATGCGGCCGACCGCAACACCGATCGGGGGCCGGGGGCTGCGCCGACCACGTCGGCGCTGTCGCCCTACCTGCGCCGGCGTCTCATCACCGAGGCGGAGGTCGTGGCGGCGGCCGACGCTGCGTTCGGCGACGGGGGCGCGGAGAAGTTCGTCTCCGAGGTGTTCTGGCGGACCTATTTCAAAGGCCACCTCGAAACCCATCCCTCCGCCTGGACCGACTCTCGCGCACTGGTCGCGGACGGGCATGCGCGGCTGGCCGCCGACCCTGGTCTGCGGCGAACCTACGAGGCGGCGATCGAAGGACGGACCGGCATCGACGGCTTCGACGACTGGGCTGGCGAACTCGTGGCGACGAACTGGCTGCACAACCATGCCCGGATGTGGTTCGCCTCGATCTGGATCTTCACCCTGCGGCTGCCATGGGCGCTCGGGGCGGATTTCTTCCTGCGTCATCTGCTCGACGGCGATCCGGCCAGCAACACGCTGTCCTGGCGCTGGGTGGCGGGCCTGCACACCCGAGGGAAGCCTTATGTCGCCCGCGCGGAGAACATCCGCCGCTACACGGACGGGCGCTTCGATCCGGTCGGGCTCGACGAATACCCGGATGCGCTCGACGAGCCGATGCCGCCGCGCGAGGTTCCGCTGCCGCCGGCCGACACGGCGCCGGAGGGCGAGGTCGCCCTGTTGCTGCACCTCGACGATCTCCACCCGGAGAGCCTGCCGCTGGGGACCGCGCGAGTCGTGCGCATCGGCGGCCTGATCGTTCATGCCGATGCCGCCGCCGATCGGGTGAAGGCGGCGGACGCCGCCGCGATGGCGGACGCCCTGTCCCGGGCGGAGGCCCATTTCGGGTGCGCGGCCGGTCCGGCCGGGGCCGATTGGGCCGGCGACCTCCCGGTGGTCACGGCCTGGGCGCCGGTCGGACCCTCGGCGGCGGCCCTGCCGGATGCCTGCCGCCGCGTCCGGCGCCCGTGGGACGAAGCCGCGTGGGCGCGGTCGACGCGGGGCTATTCCCGCCTGCGGTCCGTCATTCCCGCCCTGCTGGGGCGCTGAGTTCTCGCGCGCAGGCCGCGGAGGGGACGTGTCGGCAGTAGGGCACGTCCGACGCCGCCCTCAGGCTTCCGGATTGGTCCGGACCGAGAACCGGTCCCGCGCCGTGATGCGGTCCGCCACGAGGTCGTGGACCTCGCGCTGGTAGATCTCCCGGCACAGGAAGGCGCGCTCGACGTCGAGGCGGTCCTCCGCGATGTCGATGTACCAGCAACGGCGTCGGCCGCTCCAGCGATAACTGCGGCCTTTCAGAACGTCCTTCTGGGCGATCGGCGAGCCGGCGGCCCAAACCCGCACCGTCGGCTTGCGGGCGGTCTCCAGCAGGCACGACAGGGCCAGGCGTTTAGAGGTCTTCAGCGGGGCGGCCAACAGGGCAAGCAGCGCCCGGCAATCGTCGATGGCGCGATGCCCTTTGTGGAAGACGCCGTAATCCATCAGCAGGTAGCCGAGCTTCAGGCCCTCGTGTCCCTCGTCGCGCCAGGGCACCTGATGGCAGGAACAGGCCCAGTTCTTCTCCGCGAAGACCGGCCAGCGGGTCTCGCACATCTGCCGGTCGAAGCTGGCGTTGTGGGCGATCACCACGGCGGCGTCGGCCACCATGGCGTGCACCGCCGCATCGTCGATGGCCTGCCCGGCCACGTCGGCGTCGCTGATGCCGGTGAGGCGCGTGATCTCGGGCGGGATCGGGCGCCCCGGGTCCTGGAGCTGGTTCAGGGTCTCGAGCACCCGGTAGACCCGCCCGCTGGCACCATACGCGAACTTGATCATGCCGAGTTCGATCACGGCATCGCGGCTGTGATCCACTCCCGTCGTCTCGGTGTCGACGATCAGGCCGATGAAGGTCGGCTCGTCCGGCGGCTCGGCGCTGTCCACGAACGGCCTGATCTGGCGCAGCACCCGGTACGCCCCCGTGGTCTCGAGGGCATCCGCGATCGCATCAAAGGCGTGTGTCGGTTCCACGGCGTCCAGGCTCGGATGGTCTCCGGCCGCTCAGGCCGATGGGGCCGAGCGGGTTCGGCGGAAACCTAGGTGCAGAGCCGATCCGCCCGATAGCGGTTACGCCGCGAAATCCCCAGCAAAGTGCGAGGGCGGATGACGATGATCGGTGGTCCGTCCAGCAGGGTCGATGTCTTCGCAGGGTGGATCAGCGCTCAGGCTTGTCGAGGCCCAGGTATCCGTGCGCCTCCGCCGGCGTCATCGTCCGGATCGCCGCATCCGAAAACCCCAAGCTGCGAAGCGCGGTCCTCTGGCGATTGGTGATCATCAGCGAAATGGCGGGCGATGCGACGGCAGGTTCGGCGCGGAACTCCGGATCGTTGTCCTGTGCCCGGCGGCGGCGTTCCCCGAACACCGCGTCCGCCGTCTCGCGGTCCAGGAATCGGAACAGATCGTCATCCGATTCACCCGCCATCCGGTCCGCCCTCCCAGTCAATCGTCCTGTACCCATACCGGAGGTCGCAGCAAACCGGACGTCGATTCAAGCACGCGGGAGGACCGAGAGGACATGACGCGACGCCCACTCGACCGTCCGGCGGCCGGCGCAGGTCCGGGCTCCGTTTCAGAGAACCCGACCCCGCGCGGCCACGGCGGCCGCGCGGGACCTGCAGGCCCTCAGCGGGCCGGCGGCGACGTGGCCTCGACGGCCGTGAAGGCTTCGAGGATGCGGTAGGTGTGCTCGGCACCTTCCGGAACCAGCCAGGAATCGCCGGGCTCCAGCAGAACCTTCTCGCCGTCCACGATCAGCTCGGCGCGGCCGGCGATGACGTAGCCGACGGTCTCGTAGGGGCGCTTCGCCATCGGCTTGTCGGCGCTCGGCGCCTCGTCGCGCCACATGCGCATCGCCACGGTCTGTCCCCGGGCCAGGGCGACCTCGCCGTGCGGGCCTTCGCCTGCGTTGTTGCTCGAAACCTTGGTGGCCATCGGGTTGTCCTTCGGTGCTGACGCGGTGGCCGGAACAACGGAGGGGGATGCCGGACGTTCCGGCGGCAACGCGTCCTCAGAAATCGACCGCGATGCCCTTGATCTCCCAATCGTCGTAGCGCACCGGCTCCAGCCCGCCGCGGCCCTGGCGCTCGCGCTGGGCCGCGATCTCGGCGGCGTGGGCATCGATGGCGTCCCGGCGTTCAGCCGCCTCGGCCAGCGCGCGAGCCGCCTCCGGCGTCAGGCGCCTGTTCGCCTCCGGCTGGGGCTCATCCGCGCGGTTTTCCGTCGGTTCCGGGCTCGTCATGGCTTGCATCTCGGTGTGGCGGGTGGAAGGGCATCGCAGACAGGTCCGCCGCGAGCGGGCTCAAGAATTCAGGAAGTGGCATTCATGGCGACAGGTCGCAATACGGATGCGCCGACGGCGCCGATCGACCGCACCGTCGCGGGCCTCGCCGCCCGTCAGGTCGCTCACAGCGCGGTGGCCGACCTCATCGGCAAGACCCGTGGCTTCGCCCTCGAGGACGCACTCGCGCAGGCCGGCCGGAACGCCGGTCTCGACGCCGCCGATGCCGGGCTGGCTCGCGCCATCGCCACCGCCACCTTCCGGCGCCTCGGCTTCCTGCGCCGGGTCCTGGCCGAGCGCATGGCCCAGGGTCTGCCCGAGGACCAGCCGCGCCTCGTGGCGCTCCTGGCCACCGGGGCCGTGCAGATTCTCGATCTCAACGTGCCGGATCACGCCGCCGTCGATCTCGGCGTACGCCTCGCCAAGGCCGATCCGCAGCTCCAGCACCTCACCGGACTCGTCAACGCGATCCTGCGCCGGATCGTGCGCGAGCGCGAGGCGATCGTCGCCGATCCGGGGGACCCGCTCTCCGACAACACGCCGGACTGGCTCGCCCGGCGCTGGCGCGCGGCCTATGGCGACGAGACCGCGCGGGCCATCGCGGCCGCCCATCTCCAGGGCGCCGCCCTCGACATCACCGTACGGGGGTCGGCGGCCGAATGGGCCGAACGCCTCGGCGGCGTCGCCCTGCCGACCGGCAGCGTGCGCCTGCACGAGGTCCGCTCCGCCGTCGCCGACCTGCCGGGCTATGCCGAGGGGCAATGGTGGGTGCAGGACGCCGCTGCCGCCCTGCCGGCGCGGCTCCTCGCGGTCACGCCCGGCGAGCGGGTCGCCGATCTCTGCGCGGCGCCCGGGGGCAAGACCGCGCAGCTCGCCGCCGCCGGTGCCTCGGTGCTGGCGGTCGACCGGTCGAGCCCGCGCCTGGAGCGTCTGTCGCAGAACTTCGCCCGGCTCGGCCTGGAAGCGGAGATCCGGGTCGGCGATGCCTTGGCGATGCCCGAAGAGGGCGCTTTCGACGCCGTCCTCCTCGATGCGCCGTGCTCGGCCACCGGCACTCTCCGGCGCCATCCCGATGTGGCCTGGACCAAGACCGAGAGTGACATCAGCCGCCTCATCGGCCTGCAGAAGCGCCTGTTCGACAAGGCCGCCGCCCTCGTGCGGCCCGGCGGCCGCCTCGTCTACTGCACCTGCTCTCTGGAGCGGGAGGAGGGGGAGTACCAGGTCGCGACCTTCCTCACCCGCAACCCGGACTTCGAGCGCGTGCCGGTGCAGGCCTCGGAACTCGGCGGTTTGTCGGAGCCGATCGACGCCGCCGGCGACCTGCGCACGCTGCCGGCGCATCTGACCGGTGAGGCCCCGGAACTGCGCGGCGGCCTCGACGGGTTCTTCGCCAGTCGTCTGCGCCGGAAGGGTTGAGGATGCGTCCCGGCCGGATCGGAGGCGCCATCCGAGCGGCTGTCCGGTCCGGCGTCCTGTCGTGCGCCCTGGCGGGCGTTCTGCTGTCCTCCGTCACGGCGGCCCGGGCGCAGGTCGATCCGCGCATCCTGCCGCTCCACCCGGCCTATGCGCGCAATCCCACCTGCGCGCCGGTCGCGGCGACGATCCCGTTCGACGTCCATGAGGGCACCCGCGACGTCGCGCTGTCGCCCTCGCCGCGCGAGATGCCGCTGAACCAGGGCGAGAGCGCGATCTGCTTCGCCTACGCCACGGCCGACATGATCTCGCACCGGCTCGGGCGTCAGATCTCGCCCCTCGACGTGGCGACCAAGACCTACTTCGCCGATCCGGAACGCCTGACCGCGATCCCGGCCCTGCGCGCCCATCTGAAGGCCCATCCGAACTGGCGGGCCGACATCGCCTGGAGCCGCAACGCCGCCGAGATGTCCAACATCGGCAACCCCAAGCTGCTGCCGTATTTCGACAAGATCGAGGGTGGCGAGGAGGACACCGCCGCCCTGCTCTACAACATCGGCGGCCTGTGCGAGGATCGGGACCTGCCGTCCAACGACGGCTATCGCTACGCCGACCGGACCCTGCGGGCGCTGCGCTACCGCAGCCGCCTCGCGCCCCGGCCCCTGTGCTTCCGCAGCCTTGCCGGAACCGTGCCCCATCTGCGCGATTCCCGCACCGACACCTTCAACGCCGGCTGGATCGCCCACGTGGAGGCGCGCTGCCGCCGGGTCCCCTTGCCGGTGCCGCTGCTGCCGGTCTCCTATCGGGTCGCCGCCAACCAGGCGGAGTTCGCCGCCCTGCGCGAGGCCGGCCGGCCGCCGGGGCGCCGGGCGGTCGCCCGCATCCTGGCGATGATCGATTACGCCCTCGACCACGGCCGGGTGCCGACCATCGGCTACAGCTGGTACCTCCTGGAGGACCGCGACCCGAAGGACCCGGACCTGCACGCCGATCACGCCAGCCCCGTCATCGGCCGCCGCAAGGTCGGCGGCAGCTGCCAGTATCGGGTCCAGGACAACACCGGCGAATACTGCGCCCGGATGCGCGAGGGCATGCGCGAGGCCTGCGACAACGGTCGGGTCTGGGTCGATGAGGAAGCCCTGCGGCGCACGCTCTACAGCGTGACCTATCTTCGCTGACGGCGTCGCGTTTCGGCGCGGGAACCGAAACGCGGGTCCGGCCTGGACGAGGGCTGCGTCGGAGGGATGCGAGTCCCGGCTGGAGTTTGGCTGGGATCGGGGGAAACCGATTATCCCGACAAGACAAAGAAACCTGACGGACTCCAGTGCCTTGGAGCCGGGCGGTCAGAGCAGGCGCCGGTCCAGGCGCAGGATGCGGCAGGGCGCACCGGCCTTCGCTGCGGGGGCGTGCGGCGCGCGGATCAGCAGCGCTTCGGCCGATCCGAGGATGCGCAGCATCGACGAATCCTGGCGGTTCTCCGGATACACCACCGGCAACCGGTCGGGCGCCGTCTCGATGCGGGCGCGCAGGTAATCCTGGCGCAGGTCGTTCTCCGCGAGGTCGCAGCCGAGGATGGCCGGCTCCGAGGCATCCGCGGCCGCGTGCGGGTTGCCCAGGAGTGCCCGGATCGCCGGAACCACGAACAGCAGGCCGCACACCACCGACGCGACCGGGTTGCCGGGCAGACCGAGCACGGCCATGCGGCCGAGCCGGCCATGCATCAGCGGTTTGCCGGGGCGCAGGGCCACGCGCCAGAAGCCAAGGTCGAGGCCCCGGGCGTGGAGGGCCGATTGCACGAGGTCGTGGTCGCCGACTGACGCGCCCCCGAGGGTGATGAGCAGGTCCGCCTCCGCCGCGACGGCACGGCCGATGGCATTGTCGAGGGCCGCCAGTGTATCCCCGGCGATCCCGAGGTCGATCGCCTCGGCGCCGGATTCCCGGACCAGGGCCGCGACGGCGAGGCCGTTGGAGGCGACGATCTGGTCCCAGCGCGCCGGTTCGCCCGGCGCCACGAGTTCGTCCCCCGTGGCCAGGATCGCCACGCGCGGGCGTCGCCGCACGGGCAGGACGGCGTGCCCCCCGGCGGCCGCGAGGGCGATGCGGCGGGGATCGAGGACGTCGCCGGCCTTGAGCAGGGGGTCGCCGGCCCGGAAATCGAGTCCGCTCGGGCGGATGAAGCGTCCGGCCGGCACGGATTCCCGTGCCGTCACGGTTTCTGGGGCTGCTTCGGCGTTCTCCTGGATCAGGATCGCGTCGGCGCCCTCCGGGACGGGCGCGCCGGTGAAGATGCGTACGGCCTCGCCGGCCCCCATGGCGCCGGCGAAACCGTGGCCCGCCGAGCTGGTGCCGACGAGCCGAAGTGCGACGGGCGCCGCGTCGAGGTCGGCGCTGCGCACCGCGTAGCCGTCCATCGCCGAGGCCGGGAAGGGCGGCTGCGTGCGCAAGGCGGCCAGATCGGCGCCGAGGGTCCGGCCGGCGGCCTGCCCGATGGCGATCGCCTCCGCCGCGACGGGGCCGGGGATGCCGGCGAGAACCCGCGACAGGGCCTCGGCGACCGAGATCATGCCGGACCCCTTCCGACCTGAACCTTTGCCGCTCGGATCCTTGCCGCTCGGATCCTTGCCGCTCATATCCTTGCCGCTCGATTTCCGGCCAGGCGCGTCCTGGCCGCTCAAGCGTGATCCTCGGCTCGGTAGGCGCCGGAGCGGCCGCCATCCTTGGCCAGCAGGCGGATGCCCTCGATCCGCATGCCGCGATCGGCTGCCTTCACCATGTCGTAGATGGTCAGGCAAGCGACGGAGACGGCGGTCAGCGCCTCCATCTCGACGCCGGTCGGCCCGAGCACCTTCACCTCCGCCGTCACGCGCAGGCCGGGCAGGCTGTCGTCGACCTCGCAATCGACCCGGACCTTCGAGAGCAGCAGCGGATGGCACAGGGGGATCAGCTCGTGCGTCCGCTTGGAGGCCATGATGCCGGCGAGCCGCGCCGTGCCGATGACGTCGCCCTTCTTGGCGTCGCCCTCGCGGATCAGCCGCAGGGTTTCGGGCAGCATGACGACGCTTCCCGTCGCGCGGGCGGTGCGGGTGGTCGCGTCCTTGTCGGACACGTCGACCATGTTGGCCGCGCCGGTGGCGTCGAGATGGGTGAGTTCGGCCATCGTCGCGTCCTCAGGCCTTCGCGTCGCCGAACAGCAGGCGCCGGGTGGCTGCCGTCACGTCGGCCTCGCGCATCAGGCTTTCGCCGACCAGGATGGTGTCGAGGCCGGCCTCCGCCAGGCGGACCACGTCGGCATGGCCGGCGATGCCGCTTTCGGCCACGGCGATCCGGTCGGCCGGCACGCCCTCGGCGAGGCGGATCGCGGTCTCGAACGAGACCTCGAAGGTCTTCAGGTTGCGGTTGTTGATGCCGACCAGCCGGGTGCCGAGCGGCAGGGCGCGGGCCAGCTCCTCGGTGTCGTGGACCTCGACCAGCACGTCCATGCCGAGATCGTGCGCGGTCTCCACCAGGGCGGCGGCCTCGTCGTCGTCGAGGCAGGCCATGATGACCAGGATGCAGTCGGCGCCCCAGGCCCGCGCCTCGAACACCTGATAGGGCTCGAACAGGAAATCCTTGCGCAGGACCGGCAGGGCGCAGGCGGCCCGCGCCTCGGTGAGGTATTCGGGCTTGCCCTGGAACGAGGGCGTGTCGGTCAGCACCGAGAGGCAGGTGGCGCCGCCGGCCGCGTAGGCGGCGGCGAGCACGGCCGGGTCGAAATCGGCGCGGATCAGGCCCTTCGACGGCGAGGCCTTCTTCACCTCGGCGATCAGCGCCGGGCGCTTCTCGGCGATATGCGCCGCGATCGCATCGGCGAAGCCGCGCGGGGGCGAGACGTCGGCGATGCGCTTCTCGAGCTTGGTCTGCGGCACCCGCAGCTTCGCCTCGGCGATTTCACGCCGCTTGTAGGTCTCGATGCGGGTGAGCACGTCCTTGCGCTCGGCGGGAACGACGTGCGCGACGGACCCGGATTTGGGCTCGGACATGACGGGCTTTCAGGCGTGCGAGCGAAGGTTCGAGAGGCGAACCAGCCTATGGAGTGTGGCACGCGCGGCGCCGCTGTCGAGGGCCTGTCCGGCCCGGACGACGCCTTCCGCGAGGGAGCCGGCGGCCTCGGCCACCACCAGGGCGGCGCCGGCATTGAGCACGGCGATGTCGCGATAGGCGTTGCGCGCCCCGTCCAGCACCTCGGACAGGGCGGCGGCGTTGTGCGCGGGGTCGCCGCCCCGCAGGGCTTCGAGCCCGTGCAGCGGCAGGCCGACCTCGCGCGGATCGATGGTGAAACGCGAGATCCGGCCGCCCTCCAGCGCCACCACGGCGGTGGGGCCGGTCACGGTGATCTCGTCGAGGCCGTCGCTGCCATGCACGGTCCAGACCCGGTCACTGCCGAGTTCGGCGAGCACGCCGGTCAGCGGCTCGGCCCAGGCCGGCGACGAGACGCCGAAGAGCTGGCGCCCCACCCCGGCCGGGTTCGCCAGGGGACCCAGCATGTTGAAGATCGTCCGCGTCGGCAGCTCGGCCCGCACCGGGGCCACGTGGCGCATGGCGGCGTGGTGCGTCTGGGCGAACATGAAGCACAGGCCGGCCTCGGCCAGGCAGAGGCTCAGCTCGTCCGGTGCGAGGCCGATGCGGACGCCGAGCGCCGCGAGCACGTCGGCGGCGCCCGAGCGCGAGGTGGCGGCCCGGTTGCCGTGCTTGGCCACCGGCACGCCGCAGGCGGCGGTGACGATCGCCGCCAGGGTCGAGACGTTGTAGCTGCCCGAATGGTCGCCGCCGGTGCCGACCACGTCGATCGCGCCCGGAACGCTGCGCACCGGCACCATCCGCGCCCGCATGGCCTCGACGGCGCCGATGATCTCGTCCGGGGCCTCGCCGCGGACCTTGAGCGCCATCAGGAAGGCGCTGGCCTGGACCGGCGTGACCTCGCCCGAGAGCAGATCGTCGAAGGCCTGCCGCGCCTCGGCACGGTCCAGGCCCGCGCCGGTGGCGACCTTGGCGAGGAGGGGCTTGAAGGATTCCATGTGGCTCGGGCGTGACGGTCCGGCGCGGAGAACCGGAGTGATTCCAGACAGGCGACGTAACCCGTCAATGCACGCCGTCGCGGTCCTTGTCACGCGCCGCATTCCACGTGGCCGCGATGTCCAGGAAATTCCGCAGGATCTGCGATCCGTGATGCGACAGGATGCTTTCCGGGTGGAACTGCACGCCGTGGACGGGGAGATGCGCGTGGGCGAGCCCCATGATCAGGCCGTCGGCCTCCGCCGTCACCGTCAGGTCCGTCGGGCAGCCGTCGCGCTCCACCACCAGGGAATGGTAGCGCGTGGCGTCGAAGGGGCCGTTCAGCCCCCGGAAGATCCCGGACGCCCGGTGCCCGATGCTGGAGACCTTGCCGTGCATCGGCGTCGGTGCCCGCACCACGTCGCCGCCGAAGGCCTGGCCGATGGCCTGGAGCCCGAGGCAGACCCCGAAGATCGGGATCTCGGCCGACAGGTCCTTGACCACGTCGAGGCAGATCCCGGCCTCGTTCGGCGAGCAGGGGCCTGGCGAGAGAACGATCGCGTCGGGCCGGCGCGCGCGGATCTCCGCGATGGTGATCGCGTCGTTGCGCACCACGTCGATCGAGCCGCAGAGCGGGCCGATCAGGTGGACGAGATTCCAGGTGAAGGAATCGTAGTTGTCGATGACGAGGACGTCGGACATCGGAGCTTCGCGCGCGGGCATGGAGGCGGTGTGGCGCGAGTCCGGCGACCCGTCAACCGGTGCGCTATTGCCCCCGTCGCGCCCGGCTCGCGAACACCACCGCGTCCTCGGCCGCCCGGAACAGCGCCTTGGCCTTGTTGACGCATTCCTGCTGCTCGGAGGCCGGGTCGGAATCGTAGACGATGCCGGCACCGGCCTGGACGTGCATGCGGCCGTCCTTCACCAGGGCGGTGCGCAGCACGATGCAGGTGTCCATCTCGCCGCGCGCGCCGAAATAACCGATGCAGCCGCCATAGGGGCCGCGCTTCTCGCGCTCCAGTTCGTCGATGATCTCCATCGCCCGCACCTTCGGCGCGCCCGAGACCGTGCCGGCCGGGAAGCCCGCCGACAGCGCGGCCAGCACGTCGTGCTTCGGGTCGAGCTCGCCCTCGACGTTCGAGACGATGTGCATGACCTGGCTGTAGAACTCGAGGAAGAACGAGCCCGTCACCGTGACGCTGCCGATGCGCGAGACGCGGCCGACATCGTTGCGGCCGAGGTCGAGCAGCATCAGGTGCTCGGAGCGCTCCTTCGGGTCGGCCAGCAGCTCGTCGGCCAGCGCCTGGTCCTCGGCCGGATCGGCCCCGCGCCGGCGCGTGCCCGCGATCGGCCGGATGGTGACGCGCCCGTCGCGCACCCGCACCAGGATCTCGGGCGACGAGCACACGAGCTGGAAGTCCTCGAAGTCGAGGTAGCACAGGAACGGGGCCGGATTGGTCCGGCGCAGCGAGCGGTAGAGAGCCAGGGCCGGCAGGGTGAAGGGCGCCTCGAAGCGCTGCGACAGCACCACCTGGAAGACGTCGCCGGCGACGATGTACTCCTTCGCCCGCGCCACCATCCTGAGGTAATCCTCCGGCGTGGTGTTCGAGACCGGCTCGGGATGCGCGATGGCGCGCGGGTCGATCCGGGCCTCGACAGGCAGGGGGCCTTCGAGGATTTCGGCGACCCGCTCCAGGCGGTCCAGGACGGCTTCGTAGGCGGCGCGCGCGGAGATCCCTTCCGTCGGGCGTACCGGGCCGACGACCGTGATGAGGTCGCGCACCGAGTCGAACACCACCATGATGCGGGGGCGCACCAGGATCGCGTCCGGGACCCCGAGGGGGTCGGGGTTCGGCGAGCCGAGGGTCTCCATCGTCCGCACCATGTCGTAGCCGAGATAGCCGAACAGGCCGGCGGCCATGGGCGGCAGCGGATCGGTGGCGCCGTCCACCCCGATGGCGCTCTCGGCGATCAGGGCGCGCAGGCTGGCGAGGGGGTTCGCCTCTTCGGGCGTGAACGCCGACAGGTCCGGGCCGCGCGCCAGTTCCGCCCGTCCGTCCCGGCAGCGCCAGGCGAGGTCGGGGTCGAGGCCGATCATCGAGTAGCGCCCGCGCACCACCCCGCCCTCGACGGATTCGAGCAGGAAGGCCGTGCCGGAATGTTGCGCCCGCAGCTTCAGGAAGGCGGCGACCGGCGTCTCCAGATCCGCCACCAGGGTCAGGTTGAGGAGGGTCGGGCGACCCGCCGCATAGGTCTCCGCGAAGGCCGTAAAGGCAGCGTCTTCGGTCATTGCCGGCTCAGTACTCGCCGCCGCCGATCGCCCGGCGGACGGCCGCCTGGTTGACCGTGACGCCCACGGAGGTCTGCACGTCGCCGATATACTGGCCGAGCACGTCGTCGGCGATGGTCGGCTGGAAGCGCTTGGTGATGGCCTCGTCCTCCGGTGAGCCCGGCACGAAGGCCGGCATCGTCGCGGCCGTGACCTTGAACAGGGCGCGGCTCTCGCCGGCCTCGGCCGAGGCCGCCTTGTTCACCGGCGTGGCGAAGGCGCGGTTGACCACGTCGGCGGTCATGTCGCCCTGCGGCTGGTTGCGGGCGAGATCGGTCACGGTCTGGACGTTGAGCCCGGCTTCCGCCGCCACGGTCTCGACGGCCTCGCCCTTGTCGAGGCGGGCGGTGAGGTCCTTGGCCTTGGCGATGAGGCGGCTCTGCGTCTCGGCCGCGCGCCAGCGGGCGACGACCTCGTCGCGGACCTGGTCGAGGGGCTTGTCGTGGGCGCGGTCGATGTTGGTGATGTCGTACCAGACATAGCCGCCGGACTTGGTTCGCAACGGCTCGTTGTCGCTGCCCATCTCGGCCCGGAACAGGGCGGACAGGGTGGTGTCGCGGTCGGGGATGCCGTCCACGGTCTTGCCCTCCGGGTCGAGGCCCTGGGCGGTCACGGCCGGGATGGTGCGCAGCGGCAGGTCGCGCTCCTTGGCGATGTCGGCCAGCGGCTTGGTGTTGGCGCGCTGATCCTCGATGGCGTCGTGGGCCGCGTCGATCCCGCTGGTGGCCCGCTCGAGGGCGATGGTCTTGGCGATCTCGGCGGAGACGTCGGCCAGGGGCTTCACGGTCTCGGGCTCGATGGCGGTGACGCGCAGGAGCACCGTGCCGAAGCGGCCCTTCACGGGGGCGCTGACGCTGTTCACCGGCAGCGCGAAGGCGGCGTCGGCCACGGCCGGATCGAACAGCTCGGCCTTCGTCAGGGTGCCGAGCGACAGGTCCTTGGCATCGGCTCCAGTGCCGGCGGCCACGGCCTCGAACGGCTTTTCGCCGGCCTCGATCACCTTGCGGGCGGCCTCGGCGGCCGCGGCGTCCGGGAACACGATCTGCTGGATCGTGCGGCGCTCGGCCGTGCCGTAGCGGCCCTTCTCGGCGGCGTAGCGCTTGGCGATGTCCTCGGCGCTGACGGCCTCCGGCTTGGCCATCGCCTGCGGATCGAGGACCAGCAGGGTGACGGACCGGGCTTCGGGGGCGCGGAAAGCGTACTTGTTCTCCTCGTAATAGGCCTTCACGGCCTCCTCGCTCGGCGCCGGGATCTCGCCGGCCACGGAGGGCGGCAGCATCATCAGGGCCACGGAGCGCCGCTCGGTGGTGTAGCGATGCACCGCCTCGCGCAGGGCTTCGGGCACGTGGAGGTCGGCCGCCACCGCCTCGGCGAGCTGGAGGCGGGCCGCCACGGCGCGCTGCTCGCGCACGAAGGTGGCCTCGTTGATGCCGGCGCGCTGGAGCGTCTGGTAGAACAGGGCCGGCTCGAACTTGCCGTCCGCGCCCTGGAAGCTCTTCTCCTCCTGAATCGCCCGCAGAACCGCCGCATCGGGGATGCTCAGGCCGAGGGCCGCGGTCTGCTGGTCGAGGGAGGCCTCGCTGACGAGCTGCGCCAGCACCTGCCGGTCGACGCCGAGCCCCCGGGCCTGGTCCGGCGTCAGGGTGCGGCGGGTCTGGCTCTGATAGCGCTGAAGCTGGTTCTGGTAGGCGGTGCGCAGGGTCTCGGCCGAGATCTGCGCCTTGCCCACGGTGGCCACGCTGCTGGACGAGCCGGCGCGGAAGAACTCCTCGACGCCGAAGATCGCGACGCCCGCGATGAGGAAGGTGAAGACCACCGTGAGGATGATCTTGCCGAGCCAATGCTGGCTGGCCTTGCGCATGTTCTGCAGCATCGAACGTCCGGGTACCCGTCGGGTGGGCGTCGGGAGACGCCCGTCATTCCAGGGAAAGCCGCCCGCGATAGACCATCCGGGCTGTCACCGCAAAGGGCGTCCGGCGTTTGCGCCGCCTCCGAGCCTCTGTTACGGGCGGCGCAATCGCCAAGCGAAGCCATTTCTCGCCACGCAAGGTTTTATTGCCAGGCGAAGCGATGCAGGGCCGAGCGAAGCCGCAGAAGCCGAAACCACATCAGTGAGGAACGGGATGACGAAGTCGGGGCGACGGCCTCTTATTGCCGGCAACTGGAAGATGAACGGCCTGCGCAGCTCGGTCGCCGTGGTCGAGGCGGTCCGCCACGGCCTGACGCCCGACCTTCTCGATACGGTCGACGTCCTGATCTGCCCGCCCTCGACGCTGATCGCATCCTGCGTCGCCGCGGCCTACGGCTCGCCCATCGCCATCGGCGGCCAGAACCTTCATGCCAAGCCGAACGGCGCCTTCACGGGAAGCATCTCGGCCGAGATGCTGGCCGATCTCGGGGCCTCCTACGTCATCGTGGGTCATTCCGAGCGCCGGGCCTACCATCACGAGACCGATGACGGCGTCCACGCCAAGGCGCTCGCGGCGCGTCGCGCCGGCCTGTGCGGCATCATCTGCGTCGGTGAGACCCAGGAAGAGCGCGAGGAGGGCCGGACCCTCGACATCGTGCGCGCGCAGCTCGCCATCGGCGTGCCGAAGGGCGCCACCGCCAAAGATACGGTCATCGCCTACGAGCCCGTCTGGGCCATCGGCACCGGCCTGACCCCGACCCCGGCCGACATCGCCGAGGTCCATGCCTCGTTACGCGAGATGCTGGGCCAGCTCATCGGCGCCGAGGCGCAGGCCGTCCGCATCCTCTATGGCGGCTCGGTCAAGCCGAGCAACGCGCGTGAGCTGATGGCGGTGGAGAACGTCGACGGCGCCCTGGTGGGCGGCGCCAGCCTCGTCGCCGACGATTTCCTCGGCATCGCCCGCGCCTACATGCGCTGAGGTCCCGATACGCCGGGCCGGAGCGCCGGACATCCGCTCCGGCTCGGGATCGCCTTCACGGCACCGAAAATATGGACGTGTGAACCCGATAGGCCCGGCTCGGCAGGGGAGGGCGGACATGTCCTGGACGTCGGATGCGGATTTGCACTGGTCCGTCGAGGAGGCCTGTGCCAACGCCCGGCCTTCGCCAAACCAGATCGTGTTCGGGGGCTGGCTTCTGCGAGCCTCCGGCGGGCCGACCCGGCGCACCAACGCGCTGAACCCCCTGCGCGGCCGGCGCGACGATCCTGCGGCGGTGATCGCTGCGGCCGACGCGGTCTATCGCGGCCTCGGCCAGCCGCTGATCGTCCGCGTTCCCGATCTCGCCCCCGAGATGGATGCGGCTCTGGACCGCCTGGGCTTCCGGGCCGAAGGCGAGACCGACACGCTGTTCGCCGCCGGCGCGGCGTGCCACGCGCCCGCGCCGGCCGATCTCGTCCTCACGCCCGAACCCGATGCGGCCTGGTTCGCGGCGCAATCCGCCTGCGAAGGTCCCGTCTCCGCCCTCGCCGCGCAGACCTACCGGGCTTCGCTCGCCAGCCTCCTCCTGCCGCGTGTCTTCGCGCGGCGCATGCGGGACGGGCGGCCGGCGGCGGTCGGCTACGGTGCCCTCGATCGTGGCCTGCTGGTGCTCGAATCGGTGGTCACCCATCCGGAGCATCGCCGGGCGGGACACGCGACGGCGCTCGTCGCCGGCCTGATGGCCTGGGCTCGGGCGCGGCAGGCGGAGGGGGCCTGCCTGCAGGTCGTCGCCGACAACGGGCCGGCCCGGGCGCTCTACGAAACCCTCGGATTCTCGCGTCGGTTGTACGGCTACCGCTACCGGCGCCGCGACTGAGCCGGCCGGCCGGGCGCCGGTTGGCGCAGGCAGCCATCTGGTGTATGGCCCCACGACATTGTCGGCGGCGCCAGGACTCTCCGGCCCGTGGCGCGCCCGCGTCCGACCCGATGCCCGCCCGGGCCCCGGGGCCGGCGCGCGCATGATGAAGATTCCGGATTTCCGATGCAGACCGTTCTGATCTCGATCCACCTCATCGTCGTCCTCGGCCTGATCGCCGTGGTCCTGCTCCAGCGCTCCGAGGGCGGTCTGGGGCTGGGTGGCGGCGGCAGCGGCGGTGTCGCCGGCTTCATGACCGGTCGCGGTCAGGCCAATGCGCTCACCCGCGCCACCGCGATCCTCGCCGCCCTGTTCTTCACCACCAGCATGGCCCTGGCGATCCTGTCGCATCGCAGCGCGGCACCGCGCTCGATCCTCGACGGGACCGGCACCAGCCAACCCGCGACCCAGCCGAATGCCGGCAACCTGCTCGACACCCTGCGGAACCAGGGCGGCGCGCAGCCGGGCACTCCGGCGCAGGTGCCCGAGACCGCGCCGGCCCAGCCGGCCGTGCCGCAGGCGCCGCAATCGCGCTGAACGTGTTGAGCCGGGGCGTTCGCCGCACCGGACGATTGTGAAGAGCGCGGCGTCCGAGGCATCGGGCGCCGCACAGCGTTCCACCGCCACGCCGAAACGAGTGTCTCACCGCGCCTGCGACCGCATGGCGGGGGACAAGCGTTTTTGTCGTTTGGCGAATCGTTCTCCCTTGTTTATGGACCGAGGCCCATGACGCGGTACGTATTCATCACCGGCGGCGTGGTTTCCTCGCTCGGCAAGGGCCTCGCATCGGCGGCCCTCGCGGCCCTGCTCCAGGCACGGGGCTACAAGGTCCGCCTGCGCAAGCTCGACCCCTACCTCAACGTCGATCCGGGCACGATGAGCCCGACGCAGCACGGCGAGGTGTTCGTCACCGACGACGGCGCGGAAACCGATCTGGACCTCGGCCATTACGAGCGCTTCACCGGTGTCGCCGCGACCCGGGCCGACAACATCACCACCGGCCGGATCTATCTCGACATCATCACCAAGGAGCGGCGCGGGGATTATCTCGGCGCGACGATCCAGGTGATCCCGCACGTCACGAATGCGATCAAGGACTTCGTCCTCGAGGGCAACGAGGCCTTCGACTTCGTGCTGGTGGAAATCGGCGGCACGGTCGGCGACATCGAGGGCCTGCCGTTCTTCGAGGCGATCCGCCAGCTCGGCCAGGAGCTGCCGCGCGGCGCCACCGCCTTCGTGCATCTCACCCTGCTGCCCTACATCCCGTCCGCCGGCGAGCTGAAGACCAAGCCGACCCAGCACTCGGTCAAGGAGCTGCGCTCCATCGGCATCCAGCCCGACATGCTGCTGTGCCGCTGCGACCGGCCGATCCCGTCGGACGAGCGGCGCAAGCTCGGCCTGTTCTGCAACGTGCGCGAGACGGCCGTGATCGAGGCCCGCGACGTCGATTCGATCTATGACGTGCCGCTGTCCTATCGCGAAGCCGGCCTCGACCGCGAGGTACTGTCCCATTTCGGCCTGCCGTCGCAGGACGAGCCGGACCTGTCGCGCTGGCGCACCATCTCCGAGCGGGTGAAGAACCCCGAGGGCGAGGTCTCCATCGCCATCGTGGGCAAGTACACCGGCCTCAAGGACGCCTACAAGTCGCTGACGGAGGCGCTGACCCATGGCGGCATCGCCAACCGGGTCAAGGTCAACCTCGAGTGGATCGAGGCCGAGGTCTTCGAGCGCGAGGACCCGGCACCGTTCCTCGAAGGCATCCACGGCATCCTGGTGCCCGGCGGCTTCGGCCAGCGCGGGGCCGAGGGCAAGATCCGCGCGGCCCGCTACGCCCGCGAGCGCAAGATTCCGTATTTCGGCATCTGCTTCGGCATGCAGATGGCGGTGATCGAGGCGGCCCGCTCGCTGGCCGGCGTCACAGGAGCGAACTCCACGGAATTCGGTGAGACCGCCGAGCCGGTGGTCGGCCTCCTGACCGAGTGGCTGAAGGGCAACGAGCTGGAGCGGCGCGCGGCGGCCGGGGATCTCGGCGGCACCATGCGGCTCGGCGCCTATCAGGCGAGCCTGCGGCCGGACACCAAGATCGCCGAGATCTACGGCACCACCGACATCTCCGAGCGCCATCGCCATCGCTACGAGGTCAACATGGCCTATCGCGAGTGCCTGGAGGCCAAGGGCCTGCGCTTCTCCGGCCTCTCGCCGGATGGCCTCCTGCCGGAGACCGTCGAGCATGTCGGCCACCCGTGGTTCATCGGCGTGCAGTTCCACCCGGAACTGAAGTCCCGCCCCTTCGAGCCGCACCCGCTGTTCGAGAGCTTCGTCGGCGCCGCCATGGTGCAGAGCCGGCTGGTCTGAGGCAGCCCGAGGCCCGGCCGACGGGCTCGGCGGCGACCCCGAGACCCGGCGGCGCGGAACATCCGCTGCGGCTCTGCCATTGACAGCGGCCCGAGGCGTTTATCCGCCTCCTCGGGAAGTCCCCGCACCGGAGCCGCCGCATGCCGCCGACCTTCACCGCCGAATTCGAGACCCGTCGCGACGCCGAGATGAGCGTGGAGCATCTCGTCCAGGAGCATGGGCTCGACCGGAAGGCGATCATCGTCGTTTCTGCGGGCGACCAGAACAGCGCCGGGGTCGAGCAGGCCGGCGCAGACCTGGAGGACGGCCGCAACAAGACCGAGACCGAGGGCGAGCCCGCCCTGACCGGTGCGATCCAGGTTCGCGTCGAGGCCGACGATACCCAGCGCGGCGTCATCGACGAATCGTTCTCGACCTTCGGCGGCAAGATCCGCCAGGTTTGATCGGACGCTTGCGTCTGACCGGAGCCCCCGGTCGGGGGGCGCCCTCAGGCGGCGAGCTTGACCTCGACCGGGGCCACGGACGCCCGCGGTCCGAACAGGTGCTGATGCAGGGCGTTCGGGCAATGCGCCCGACCGGCCGCATCCGTGATGACGACCTCGGTCATCCCCGCCACCATCAGCGACCAGCCCTGCTCGACGGCGCCCAGGATCGAGCTGTGACGAAAGCTGAAGCGGCGCTCGGATACGCGCGCGCTGACGGTGAAGTTCACGGGGGATATCCTCATGTGATCGCGGCGCGGACCGATCTGGGGCACGCGCGCGGAAGAACGGATGAACGGATGAAAGGGCAGGGGAGGCGTCGGCGATCCGCAGGCCGGGTGCGGCTGCGAACAGATCGTGTGTGCCCTGCAATAGTGGCTCTTGATTGACGAAGCCTGAGGAGAATCCGGCGGCCGGCGATTTCTTTTCAGACCTTTTCGTGGCCCTGTCCGACGATGGCCCGCGTGGCCGCCAGCACGGCCTCCGGGTGCTGGTGGTGCAGCATGTGCCCGGTGCGCGCGAGCCCGCTGAAATGGGCGCCCGGAATGCGGTGGGACGCCCAGAGCCCGTGGCGCGGCGTGCTGACCACGATATCCGAATCACCCCCGAGGATTCGCACCGGCACCCGGCAGGTGTGATAGGCGAGGGCGCTCCGGATCAGGCCCGCCAGGAGGCCGGCCGCGTCCTCGCCCTCCGCCACCAGCTGCTCCGCGTTTCCCGCGAGCCCGAACGGATAGGCTTCGGCATAGGCCTGCGGCATCGTCCCGGGCAGGAACATGGCGTTCCACAGCAGCGGCAGCAGGGCCGGATCGGACGAGCGTCCGAGTAACCCCGACAGCCAGTTGCCGCCCGGCACCGCCCGGGGGCCGAACAGCAGGTGTTCGAGGCGGGGTTCGGGGAAGCAGATCGGCGCCAGCGCCACAACGCCCGCGATCGTATCGGGGAATTGCAGCCCGTACGCGAGGGCGACGGCGGCGCCGAACGAGTGCCCGACGATCACCGGCCGCTCCAGGCCGAGGGCCGCGATCCCGTCCCGGATCAGGGCGGCCTGTCGCCAGGAATGGGCATCGGCCGGTCCGCTGCGCCGGCTGAAGCCGTGTCCCGGCCGATCGACGGCGATCACCCGGAACTGCCCGGCCAGCATCGGCACCGGGCCGAGCCACATGTCCTCCAGCGACATCAGCGTCCCGTGGATGACGACCACCGGCGATCCCGCGCCGGTCTCCGCATAGGCGAGCGTCCGGCCGCCCCCGAGATCGAGGGTGGAGCGCGGCACCAGGCGCGCGGCAACGGTGGGCGACAGCACCCCGATGGGGCTGGCGATCGGCTCGGGCTCGCTCACAACGGGCGCCGGCGCCGACGGCTCTGGCTGGCGACGAGGGCGGTCGCGGCGAGGCCGAGGCCAATGCGGATGGCCGTCGCGGCGGGATGCAGCGAGGCTCGGGTGTAGGTGCTGGTGCGCCGGACATAGCCCGGCTGGTCGCCATGGGCCTCGCCGTCCTGGCCCGGATTGTGGAGCGCCCCTTTCGGATCGCGCGGCGTCTCGCTGCGCTTCTGAAAGGCGATGATCGCCGGGGCCAGCAGGTCGTAGGCGCCGGGCGAGAATTCCTTGAGGCTGGTCAGGGCCTTGCCGCCGCCGCCGACCACGATGTCCCGCTCGGGGTGTACGGCGGCATGCAGGATCGCGTGCGCCACCTCCTCCGGCCGGTAGACCGGCGGCGGCAGCATCGGCTCGTGGTCCATGTAGTTGCGAGCGCGGTGCGGCAGCGGCGTATCGATCGAAGTCGGCTTGATCAGCGTCACCGAGATCGGCGCGCCCTCGTGGACCAACTCCATGCGCAAGGCGTCGGTGAAGCCTTTGATGGCATGCTTGCTGGCGCAGTACATGCCCTGGAACGGGAAGGCGAGATCGCTGGCGACGCTGCCGATGTTGATGAGACTTCCGCCGCGCTCGCGCAGGTGCTCCACCGCGATCAGCGAACCGTAGACAGTGCCCCACAGGTTGGTCTGGAGCAGGCGCTCGTGGTCGGCATCGGTGACCTTGCCGAGCGGTCCGTAGATGGTCAGGCCGGCGACGTTGACCCAGGTGTCGAAGCCGCCGAACGCCGCGATCGCCCGGTCGGCGATGGCCTGCACGTCGGCGCGCTTGCCGACATCGGCCGCGACGGCGATAGCGTGGCCGCCCTGGCTCTCGATCTCCTGCGCGATGCGTTCCAGGGTGTCCCCGCTCCGGGCCGCCAGCACCACCCGCGCGCCGGCCTGCGCCGCCATCCGGGCCGTCGCGAGACCGATTCCGCTCGATGCGCCCGTGATGACGATGACTTGGTCGCGCAGCTTCTTGCGATGGTGCATGGTGGTGGCTCCCCGGGTGGTCGGTTCGGATCGCCCGAACGCCTGTTGGTACGGTTACTCACCGAACGCCCGAGGGTTCTGTCGTGGAAGGGCCTGCGCGGTTTTCACGCGCGCGTTTTCCGGGGCTCGCCCGGGTGGGGCGGGACGGACCGGCTGGCAAAGGCGCCCGATAGGACTACCTTGCAGCCTGTGACCGAGATCCTGTTCTACCATCTGCAGCACCAGCCCCTCGAGGCCGTCCTGCCGAACCTGCTGGAGCGCTCCCTGGAGCGCCAGTGGCGCGCGACGATCCAGGCCGCCAGCGAGGAGCGCCTTCAGGCCCTCGACGACCAGCTCTGGACCTATAGCGACGACAGTTTCCTGCCGCACGGGACCGATCGCGATGCCGATGCGGCGAGCCAGCCGGTGGTGCTGACCCTGAAGGACACCAACCCCAACGCGGCCTCGATCCGCTTCCTGGTGGAGGGGGCCGACCTGCCGCCGGATGCCGCCGGTTACGCCCGCATCTGCGTCCTGTTCGACGGGACCGACCAGGAGGCCCTCCTGCGCGCGCGCGCGCAGTGGAAGCAGGCCAAGGCAGCCGGTCACACCATTGCCTACTGGCAGCAGGACGAGGACGGCCGCTGGCAGAAGAAAGCGTGATCCGCTGTTCGGCCAATCGGCCTGGAGGATCTGACCCGGCGGCGCTCCCGCTTTCGGATCGCTTTCGTCCTCACGCAATACAGCGCAACACCGCCCCTCTTCCCAGCGAATCTCGGGTTCGTGGAGAGGTCTTGGTAGTGCCGCCACCCGTTGTCATCCCGGGGCCGCGCAGCGGAACCCGGGAACCAGAAACCCCAATCTTGCGGAGTCTTGCACGGTCAGCGGCCCTGGACTGCACGCCTCCGGCGCGCGCCTTCGGGTCCGGGTGCGCCTGCGCCGTCTCTTCCCCTGCGCCGTCTCTGAGTCGCTGGGTCGGGGCCGGTCTGACCCCGCCGCCGCATCGCGACCCGTCGCCGAGAGGATCCCCCATGAGACGACACGCCAAGAGACGACACGCCCTGAGAGGTTGCGCCATCGGCCTCGCGTCCCTGATGCTTGCCGCGCCGTCGCTCCAAGCCCAGCCAGCCCCGCAAGCCCAGCCCGCCCCGCAAGCCCAAGCGGCGGAAAAGGCGCAGGCGAGCGACAAGCCCGCAGAGGCGCGCAAAAGCGCGGACAAAGGCGCCGAGACGCGTGGCATCCCCGGCGGCAAGCTGCCAGCCGATGCCGTGACCGAGCACAGCGTCACCTTGCCGGGTGGCCGCGTCCTCGCCTTCACGGCCCGGGCCGGCAGCCTGCCGCTGGTGGACGAGGCGGGGAAGCTTCAGGCCGAGATCGCCTACATCGCCTACACGCTGAAGGGTCAGGACGGGGCGGCCAACCCGGGCGAGGGGGGGCGCCCCGTCACCTTCGCGCTGAACGGCGGGCCGGGTGCCGCCTCGGCCTACCTCAATATCGGGGCGATCGGCCCCTGGCGCCTGCCGGTGGAGGGCGCCAGCATCAGCCCCTCGGCACCCATCGGCCTCGTGCCGAACGACGGCACCTGGCTCGATTTCACCGACCTCGTCTTCATCGATCCCATCGGCACCGGCTACAGCCGCGCCGCCGACGGCGATGCCAAGCGCTACTGGAGCATCGACGCCGATGCCTCGGTGCTGTCCTCCGCCATCGCCCGGTGGCTGCGCACCAACGACCGCATGGCCGCGCCGAAGTTCTTCGTCGGCGAGAGCTACGGCGGATTTCGCGGCCCCCTGATCGCGTCGAAGCTCCAGGAGGAGATCGGGGTGGGCCTGTCCGGCATGGTGCTGCTCTCGCCCGTGCTCGATTTCGCCTGGCTGCAGGCGCCGCGCACCACGCCGTGGGGCCACGTCATCAAGCTGCCGTCCTTCGCCGCCGCCGCCATCGAGCGGGCGGGCGGCACGCCGACGCGCCAGACCATGGCCGACGCGGAAGCCTACGCCACCGGCCCCTATCTCGCTGACCTGCTCAAGGGTCCGTCCGACAGCGCCGCAGTCGCGCGGCTCGGCGACCGGGTCGGTGCCCTGGCGGGTCTCGACCCGGCCTTCGTCCGCCGGCAGGCCGGGCGCCTGTCGGGACAGAGCGTCCAGCGCGAGATCGGCCGCGACACCGGTCGGGTCGCGAGCGCCTACGACACCGGCGTGACCGGCTGGGACCCGGACCCGAGCGCGGCCTATTCAGGCTTCGAAGACCCACTGCTCACCGGGCTCCAGGCGCCGCTGACCAGCGCCATGCTGGCGCTCTACACCGAGAAACTGAACTACCGGGTGCCGGACCTGCGCTACGAGCTGCTCAACAGCGCGGTGAACCGGGGCTGGACCTGGGGCGGCGGCCGCTCGGCACCCGAGGCGCTCGGTGCCCTGCGCGGCGTGCTCGCCCTCGACGGCAACCTCCGGGTGCTGGTCGCCCATGGCTACACCGATCTGGTCACGCCGTACTTCGCCTCGAAGCTGCTGATCGACCAGATGCCGGCCTTCGGCGGCGGACGCCTCGATCTCGCCGTGTACCCCGGCGGGCACATGTTCTATTCCCGTCCCGATTCGCGCGCCGCCTTCCACACGGATGCGGCGGCTCTCTTCGCGGCCGCGCTCAAGGCGCGCAACGCCGCGCAGCGCTGAGGACCTGTCCGTGCCTGCTTCCTTCCGCCCGCGTCTGCTCGCTTCCATCGGTGTGATCGCGCTCGGCCTCTCGGCCTGCACCAGCACCGAGGAGGCCCGCGCGCCGGCGCCCGCTCCTGCGCCTGTCCCGGTGGCCAAGCCTGTCCCGGTGCCGACCTTCTCGGGTCCGGTCCTGACCCAGGAGGGGACCTGCACCGCCCCGGCCCCCGTGGGCGCGAGCGCCGTCGAGATCGGCATCGGCGAATGCGATTTGGTACGCCTGAAGGGCAAGCCGCCCACCGACGTCCTGGTCGGCGAGGGGCGTTCGGGACGCGAGGTGCAGGTGCTCTACAACGAGCCGGGCGCGAAGGAGCTGTACTTCTTCGTCAACAACCGTCTCGACCGGATCGTGAAGTGAGGCGCCGCCTCACCGCTCGGTGAGCTTCATCTCGATCCGGCGGTTGCGCGCATAGGCCTCCTCGGTCGTTCCGGCCTCGATCGGCTGGAACTCGCCGAAGGCGGCGGCGAGCAGGTGCTGGGGCGGGATGCCCTTGGCCACCATGGCCTGCACCACCGCGATGGCGCGGGCCGCCGAGAGCGCCCAGTTCGAGGGGAACTGCGACGACGCGATCGGCCGCGCATCGGTGTGGCCGTCGATGCGCAGCACCCAGGGAATGTCGGCCGGGATCTGCTTCGACAGATCGAGGATGGCTCCGGCGATCCGGTCGAGTTCCGGGCTCGCCTCGGGCTTCAGGCTGGCGGAGCCGGCGGGGAACAGCACCTCGGATTGCAGCACGAAGCGGTCGCCGACGATGCGGATGTCCGGGCGGTTGCCGAGAATCTGGCGCAGGCGCCCGAAGAAGTCGGACCGGTAGCGCGCCAGTTCCTGGACCTTCTGCGCCAGCGCGACGTTCAGGCGGCTGCCGAGATCGGCGATGCGGGCCTGGCTCTCGCGGTCGCGATTCTCGGAGGCCGCCAGCGCATCCTCCAGCGCCGCGAGCTGCCGGCGCATCGCCGCGATCTGCTCGTTCAGAAGATCGATCTGCGACGCGGCCCGGGCCGTGTTGGCGCGCTCGGCCGCCAGCTGCCTGTCGACCTCGCCCTGGCGCCCGGCGGAGCCCTGCGCCGCCTCGGCCTCGGCCTTCAGGCGATCCCGGTCGGCCTGCGCGCCCATAAGGGTGCTGCGCAGCGACGAGGCCTGCTCCTCCTGGCTCTTGCGGGTCGAGCGCTCCAGCGCCAGCAGGTCGGTGAGATCGGCGATCTGGCGATTGAGCCGGGTCAGTACCGAATCACGGCCGCTGATCTCCTGCGACAGGAAGAACTGCCCGACGACGAAGATCGTCAGCAGGAAGACCACCGCCAGCAGCAGCGTCGCCAGGGCATCGACGTAGCCCGGCCAGACGTTGAGGCTCCGGTCGCGGCGGACGCGGGTCGAGGCCATCTCAGTTCCGCTCGCGGGCCAGGCGCTCCAGCACCTGCTTCAACTCGCGCTCGCGATTCGCCTGGGCCTCGACCCAGTCGCGAATCATCTGCTGCTCGGCGCGCATGTGCTGGACCAGCCCCTGGATGCCCTCGGCCAGATTGGTCATCGCCTGCGTCGCCACCCGGCCGTTCGCACCCTCCGCGACCACCGCGGTCAGCCGGTCGACGGCATCCTTGAGCTCCCGGGCACTGGCGGGGTCCTGGACCGGAAGCGGCGCGGCCTGTGGCTTCGCGAAGGCCGCGACCTCGACGCGACCCTGCGGTATATCGCCGGACAGCAGCCAGTCCTCCAGCTCGTTGTGGAAGCGGGCATGGGCCTGCCCGGCCTGCAGGTCGAGGAAGCCGATGATCAGCGAGCTCGCCAGGCCGAAGAGCGAGGCCGAGAAGGCGAGACCGATGCCGGAGAGCGGTACCGCGAGCCCGTTCTTCAGCTCGTCGAACATCGCCGCGGCCTCGCCGCCGCCCCGCATGGTCCGGATCACGGCGCCGACCGCGCTCAAGGTGTCGATCAGGCCCCAGAACGTGCCCAGCAGGCCGAGCAGGATCAGGAGGCCCGAGACGTAGCGCAGGATCTCGCGTCCCTCGTCGAGGCGCGCTGCCGCCGTATCGAGGAAGGCGCGGGATGTCGGCAGCGTGACGCCGTCGTGCCGGGCCGCGATTGCGGGGGCCAGCGGCGCCATCAGCGGCGGCGCCCGGCTCGGGCTCTCGCCGGCCGCGACCGCGTTGACGTAGGCGGTCTCGCGGTAGAGCCGGATCACCTGTCCGAAGGCCAGCAGCACCGCGATCAGCAGGACGCCGAGGATCAGCCCGTTCAGGCCCGGATTGGCCAGAAAAGCCGGCGTGATCTGCCGGAACAACACGAAGGCGAGGAAGCCGACGAGGATCAGGAAGACCAGCATCCGAACGAGGTAGATGCCGGGCTTGGCGATCGTCGCGGGTGCGGTGGGGGTCGCCATCGTTTCGGGCACACTCTTCGACGCGGAACTGGCAGCCCGCGCGCGGCGGACCTCGGGACGAACCCGGCGGCACATTGCAGGGTGGTTCGGCCCCGATCAAGTCGCGGGAGGCGTGATCCCGTGGAAGCGCACGGCGTTGCGGCCCCTAATCCCAGTCGCGCGGCCAGGTCTCTTCCAGGTGCGGACCGAGCCGGACGGCCGCGACGCTCCTGGCTAGGCCGGTGGCATCGTCGGTCTCCACCGCGATCCCGCACAGGGTTCCCTTGCCCTGAGCGGCCTCGAGGCGGGCGCCGGGCGTCTTTTGAAGGAAGCGGCGCAGCGGCTCGTCCTTCTGCATGCCGAGGATCGAATCGTAATCGCCGCACATGCCCGCATCCGAGAGGTAGGCCGTGCCGCCGGGCAGGATGCGGTGGTCGGAGGTCGGCGTGTGGGTGTGGGTACCGACCACGAGGCTGGCCCGCCCATCGAGGAAGTACCCGAAGGCCTGCTTCTCGCTGGTGGCCTCCGCATGCACGTCGACGATGATCGCGTCCGCGACGGCACCGAGCGGACAGGCGGACAATTCCCGTTCCGCCGAGGCGAAGGGATCGTCGAGGGCATCCATGTAGATGCGTCCCATCACGTTCAGGACCAGGACGCGTGCCCCCTTCCGGGTCTCGACGACGGTGGCCCCACGCCCCGGTGTCCCCGCCGGATAGTTCGCGGGCCGGACCAGCCGCGTCTGGCGCTGGATGAATACCAGGGCTTCGCGCTGATCGAAGGAGTGATTGCCGAGCGTCACCGCATCGGCACCCGCCTGGAGAAGTTCATCGCAGATGGCTTCGGTGAGCCCGAATCCGCCAGCCGCGTTCTCGCCGTTGATCACCACGCAATCGAGGCGCCAGCGCTCGCGCAATCCGGGCAAGCGGTCCGTGATGACGGTCCGGCCGGGGCGGCCGACCACGTCCCCGAGGAAGAGAATGCGCATCGCGAAGGGTCAGGTCCGTATCAGCGGGACGGCGCCCGCTTCGGTCACGAGATGATCCAGGGGCTGGTCATGCGGCTCGGCGGGGACCTCGTCCACCGCCTGAACCGAGAAGGCGATTCCGATCGTGAGCACAGGGCCGTTGCGCGACAGGCGCTCGATGGCCTGATCGTAGTAGCCGCGACCGTAGCCGACGCGATGGCCGCGCCGGTCATAAGCCGCCAACGGAACGATCAGGGCAGTGGGATCGAGCGGGGGCAGATCGTCGTGCGGTTCGCTGAGGCCGAACCGTCCGGCCACCAGGGCTTCGCCCTCGCGCCACTCCCGGAACACCAGTCCGGCGGGCGTGACCTTGGGCAGAGCGATCCGTTGACCGCGGGCGAACAGCAGGCGGGCGAGGGGACGCGGGTCGACCTCGCTGCGGATCGGCCAGAACGCTCCGACGATTGCGGCCTCAGCGAGGGACGGAATGCCCATGACGACGCCGGCGATCCGCTCGGAACCGATCCTTCGGTCCTCGGACGGCATGGCGTCGCGTCGGGCCAGGGCCGCGTTACGCAGAGCCGCTTTCCGGGCGGAGATCGCGATGTCGGGGGGGGAAGAGTCTGAGTGCGGAGCCACGTGAGCCGTTGGAGTGTCGATCCCGGGAAACCTACAGTGTAGGTGGGCGCCGTGTTGGCCAAGTCCAGGGACAGGGCCAGGGACAGCTCCCTTGGGAGTCGATAAGGCCCCGGGGAAAAGTTCTCCTGACGGACCCGGCAGCCCCGCATCCCCCATGTAGCGTCGGCAGGGGAATGGCGCCAGGGGGGGTGCGGTCGCGGTCCGTCGAAATACCGGCGGATCGGGGTCTCAGCCGGCGGAAACCAGGTGTGCCAGGCGTTCGATCCGGTCCGCGCATCGTTCGAGGCCCGCAGCCACCTGCGCCTCCTCATCGGCTCGAACCGCATCGGCGGATTCCACTCGGGCTCGCAGAGCGGCCGTCTCCTGTTCCAGGGCGGCGAGGCGCCCTTGCGCCTCCTGCAGTTCGTCGGCCTGCATCAGCGCGGCCATGACGTGCAGCCGCATGTCGCCGATCTCGCCGAAGGCCCGTCGCATCTCGGTGATGCGGGCGTCGAGGCCCTGCGCCAGCGCGGTCAGGTGCGCCTCCTCACCATCGGCGCAGGCCATCCGGTAGTTCTTGTCGTCGATGGTGACGTTGATCTGGGGCATCGGGCTTCGGAGTGATCGACCGTGACGCGTCAGGAGTTAGCGGCTGGCGCGCGAGGGCGCCAGCACACCCTCGACCGCATCGATCGCCTGGCCGAGCCGATGCTCAACATTCGCCGAGGTCGCCTCGACTTCGGCCAACCGGGCGCTCGCGGCGTCGAGTTCGGCTGCGAGCCGCGCTCTGTCCTCCCCCATGATCGCCAATTCGGTTTCCAGGTCGCTGGGATCGCGCTCCGCCTCGAAGCGCTGGGTCACCGCACCTTCCAGCCGTGTCAACACGGATTCGAGGCGTTGCAGCGCGTGGTCGATAGCCTGGCTCACGGACGGTCGCTCTTCATGGTCCACATCTTTCTCGCGGGTGCCGATCCGCTGTTTCCGCGGGGTGTGGAGCCGCAGATCCACTGACGGAGGGCTGTCGGAGGACCGGGTTCTGCATTCGCACAGCCACAGCGTACCCGCATGCAGTCGTCGATCCAGCCCTCCGAGTACGCCATGTGACCTTTGCCAGGATTTGTCACCATGTTAGAGACCGGCCGCTCGCAGACCGGTTATACGGCATCCCGAGACACTTACAGGCAGCTTGTCAGGAGATCCGGCGATAGCCCGGGTGATCCGAGGAGCCGCCTGATCAGGGTCCCGCCGCACGCTTCCTCCGGTCTTCGGCCGCACATGACGGCCTGCATCGGCGCGACAATTCATCTGTCGTTCAACCGGGGCGGGCTGAGAGCGGACGACAGATCGAGGCCTGCCCGTCGGGCGCGCCGCGACGATCAACATGCTGAAGGGTGCCGCGAAGCCGGCGCCCGAATTTGGGAAGGACTCACGCCGTGTCGGTGAAGGTTGCCATCAACGGGTTCGGACGCATCGGCCGCAACGTCCTGCGCGCCATCCATGAGGCCGGCCGCCAGGACATCGAGGTGGTGGCGATCAACGATCTCGGTCCGGTCGAGACCAACGCCCACCTGCTGCGCTTCGATTCGATCCATGGCCGGTTCAACGCCAAGGTCGAGGTCGATGGTGACTGCATCGTCGTCGATGGCAAGCGCATCCGGGTCACGGCCGTGCGCAACCCGGCCGAACTGCCGCACCGCGAACTCGGCGTCGATATCGCCCTCGAGTGCACCGGCATCTTCACCTCGAAGGACAAGGCCAAGGCCCACCTCGACGCCGGTGCGAAGCGCGTCATCGTCTCGGCCCCCGCCGATGGCGCCGACCTGACGGTGGTGTACGGCGTCAATCACGACCAGCTGACCGCCGACCACCACGTCATCTCCAACGCGTCCTGCACCACCAACTGCCTCGTACCGGTGGCCAAGGTGCTGAACGATCTCGTCGGGATCGAGCGCGGTTTCATGACGACGATCCACTCCTACACCAACGACCAGCCCTCGCTGGATCAGATGCACAAGGACCTCTACCGGGCCCGTGCCGCCGCGCTCTCGATGATCCCGACCTCCACGGGGGCTGCCAAGGCCGTCGGCCTGGTGCTGCCGGAGTTGAAGGGCAAGCTCGACGGGACCTCGATCCGCGTGCCGACCCCGAACGTCTCGGCCGTCGACCTCGTGTTCACGGCCAAGCGCCAGACCACGGTCGAAGAGATCAACAACGCGATCCGGGCCGCTGCCGATGGTCCGCTGAAGGGCGTGCTCGCCTATACCGATCAGCCCAACGTCTCGATCGACTTCAACCACGATCCCCACTCGTCGACCTTCCACCTCGACCAGACCAAGGTCATGGACGGCACCTTCGTGCGCATCCTGTCCTGGTACGACAACGAGTGGGGCTTCTCGAACCGCATGGCCGACACGGCTGTGGCCATGGGCAAGCTGCTCTGAGCCACGCCATCGTGTGCCGGATCGCCCGTTACGGACGATCCGGCGCAGTTCCAGGCAAGCGCGCTACAGGCTGGTGTTCCTGACATGACAGAGACTTCCCCTACCGGACGCGACTTCATCCCAGGTAACCCAGCGTCGCCGCCCTCGACGGCGGCGACCGGCCCGGGCGCGACCCCGCCCGTGGTGGTCGGCAAGGCGGAACCCCTGCCGGCCCAGAACGGCGCGCCCGGCGGCGACCAACTTGCCCGGATCGAGGACAAGTGTGCCCGAATCGAGGACAAGTACGCCCGCTCCGAGGCCCTGCTCTCGCGGGTCGAGGAGAAGGTCGAGGGCGCAGCCGGCCGCATGAACGAGGCAGCCCGGCAGAGCGATCTCTCGGCCCTGCGTAGCGAAGTGCGCGCCATCGCCGACCGCACGCGCGGCCTGCCCGGCTCCGGCGCCTTGGTGTTGACTGCCGTGATCACCGCAGTGCTCACGGTGGCGCTCACCATCGCGGCGCAGCGCTTCCACCTCGACGCTCTGCTGCCCCCGCGCTGACCGCGTCCCGCTCCGATCCTTCCAACGCTCAGGCCCCGATGACCGCTTTCCGCACCCTCGACGATGCCGGCCCGCTTCAGGGCAAGCGCGTGCTCCTGCGCGTGGACCTGAACGTGCCGATGGAGGCCGGGCGGGTCACCGATGCTACCCGCATCGAGCGGATCGTACCCACCATCGAGGACATCGCCGGCAAGGGCGGTCGTGTGGTGTTGCTGGCGCATTTCGGGCGCCCGAAGGGTAAGCCGGTGGCCTCCGAATCCCTGAAGCCGGTGGTGGAGACCCTGAGTCGAAAGCTTGGTCGCCCCGTCGCCTTCGCCGAGGATTGCGTCGGTCCAGTTGCCGCCGAGGCGGTCTCTCGCCTGAAGGACGGCGAGGTCGTGCTGCTCGAGAACACCCGGTTTCATGCCGGTGAAGAGAAGAACGACCGGGCCTTCACCGAGCAGCTAGCCGCCAACGGCGATCTCTATGTGAACGAGGCGTTCTCGGCCGCGCATCGTGCCCATGCCTCCACCGAAGGTCTGGCCCATCTGCTGCCCGCTTATGCCGGTCGCCTCATGCAGGCGGAGCTCGAAGCGCTGACCAAGGGCCTGGAAGCGCCGACCCGCCCGGTGATCGCGCTGGTCGGCGGAGCCAAGGTCTCCTCCAAGATCGATCTGTTGCAGAACCTCGTCGCCAAGGTCGACATGCTGGTCATCGGCGGCGGCATGGCCAACACCTTCCTGCACGCGCAGGGCAAATCCGTCGGCAAGTCCCTGTGCGAGAAGGACCTCGCCGATACCGCCCTGCGCATCATCGAGGCGGCGAAGGCGGCCCAGTGCCGGATCATCCTGCCCGTCGATGCCGTCTCGGCCTCCGAGTTCAAGGCGAATGCCGCTCATGAGACCGTGCCGGTGGATGCCGTGCCGGAGAGCGGCATGATCCTGGATGCCGGTCCGGCCTCCGTCGCCGAGATCAACGCGGCCATCGACGCGGCCGCGACTTTGGTCTGGAACGGGCCGCTCGGTGCCTTCGAGTTGACGCCCTTCGACGCTGCGACGGTCGCAGCCGCCCGGCACGCGGCCGAGCGCACGAAGGCCGGGAAGCTCGTTTCCGTGGCGGGTGGCGGCGATACGGTCGCGGCCCTCAACCACGCGGGTGTGGGCGAGACCTTCTCCTACGTTTCCACCGCCGGCGGCGCCTTCCTCGAATGGCTGGAGGGCAAGGCCCTTCCGGGCGTCGAGGCCCTTCGCGCGAAGGCCTGAGCGAACGGGGCGCGGCAGACCGGGCGCGGGTGGACGAGGCTCCCAGATGCAGGGCTGCCTCCCCGGATTGCTGTCCCGCGAGAGTTGCAACGGATCGCCAAAGGTCCGAAAAGACGAACCAAATTCGAATGACCGTGCGCTTCGGCGCAATAATCGACGGATCGCCTCGGCGGCGATCGTATCTGAGGAGAAATCCATGGCCCGCATCACCCTGAGGCAGCTCCTGGACCATGCCGCCGAGCACGAATACGGTGTGCCGGCGTTCAACCTGAACAACATGGAGCAGGGGCTCGCCATCATGGCGGCGGCGGATGCCACGGATTCGCCCGTCATCCTCCAGGCGAGCAAAGGCGCGCGCGCCTATGCCAACGACATCGTGTTGGCCAAGCTGATCGACGGTCTGGTTGAGATCTATCCTCACATTCCCGTCTGCATGCATCTTGACCACGGCAGCGACGAAGCGACCTGCGCCACGGCGATCCAGTACGGCTTCACCTCGGTGATGATGGACGGGTCGCTGAAGGCCGACGGCAAGACTCCGGCGGATTACAACTACAACGTCGAGATCACCCGCAACGTCACCAAGATGGCCCACTGGGCCGGCGTCTCGGTGGAAGGTGAGCTCGGCGTGCTCGGCTCGCTCGAGAGCGGGCAGGGTGAGGCCGAGGACGGCCACGGCGCAGAAGGCGTGCTCAGCCACGACCAGCTCCTGACCGATCCGGACGAGGCGGTGAAGTTCGTCGAAGCCACCAAGGTCGACGCCCTCGCGGTGGCGATGGGCACCTCGCACGGGGCCTACAAGTTCACTCGGAAGCCCGATGGCGACGTGCTGGCCATGAACGTGATCGAGGAGATCCATCGCCGGCTGCCGACGACCCACCTCGTGATGCATGGCTCCTCGTCGGTGCCGCAGGACCTGCAGGACATCATCAACCAGTACGGCGGCGAGATGAAGCCGACCTGGGGCGTGCCGGTCGAGGAGATCCAGCGCGGGATCAAGCACGGCGTGCGCAAGATCAACATCGACACCGACAACCGCATGGCGATGACGGGCCAGATCCGGAAGATCCTGGCCGAGAACAAGGCGGAGTTCGACCCGCGCAAGTACCTGAAGCCCGCCATGGAGGCGATGACGAAGCTGTGCCGCCAGCGCTTCGAGGAATTCGGCACCGCCGGACAGGGCTCGAAAATCCGTCCGGTCTCCGTGGCGACCATGGCCAAGCGCTACGCCAACGGCTCCCTCGATCCGAAGATCGGGGCGGCGGGCTGAGGCCCGCGAAAGGACCCTCGATGTCGGAACCCCGCACCCGCCTCGCCCTGCTCAGCCCGCACCGGGTCGAGGCCGGTGACGCCGACGCGCTCGCCGCCGCGATCACGGCGGCCTGCGCGGCCGGCGATGTCGCGGCCGTCCTGCTGCGACTCGCCCCCGCCGACGAGCGCAGCCTCGTCAATCTGGTGAAGCGTCTGGCGCCCGTGGCGCAGGAAGCCGGGGCCGCCGTGGTGGTGGCCTGCACGGGCTTTGCCGGCGATCTCGTCAGCGTCTCGGCGCGCGGCGGGGCGGACGGCGTGCATCTCGACAAGGCGCGGGACGGCGATTTGCGCGACCTGCGCGAGCGCCTCGCCGATGGACGCATCCTCGGCGCGGGCGGCCACGAACAGAAGCACGCCGCGATGGAGGCCGGTGAGGCCGGCGTCGACTACGTGATGTTCGGCGGTCTCTACGCCGATGGAATCGCACCCGAAGCCGCGACGGTCATCGAGCGTGCGAGCTGGTGGACCGAGATCTTCGAGACGCCCTGCATCGCCGTCGCGCATACGCAGGACGAGATCGGCCCCATTCTCGAGACCGGAGCCGAATTTCTCGGTCTCGAGAGCGCGCTCTGGATCGGCGACCAGGCCGACGTGACCGCGATCCAGGCCGCGGTCGGTCAGGCGCGGATCGCAGCGGCAGCGCGGGACGCCGCCTCGTGAGGCTGGCGCTCGGCTTCCTGGCCCTGGCGCTCTGCGGCTCCGAGGTCCGCGCCGCGTCCTCACTCTCGCCCGAAGCGGCCAAGCCCGCGACGCGCGAGATTTTCACGGCGCCCCTCAAGGAATTGCCGACGCCCTACTCGCCGAACGCCGCTCGGGTGGTGCCGTTCACGTCCAAGCCGAGCGACAAGCCGGTGGATACCGCCTTCGGCGCCTACCAGCGCGGGCAGTACACCACGGCCTTCCGCGAGGCGACGAAGCGGATCGCCGCCGACCCCAAGGACGCGGCGGCGATGACGCTCTTGGGCGAACTCTACAACCAGGGGCTTGGCCTGAAGCAGGACCCCGTAAAGGCGGCCGAGTGGTATCGCCTCGCAGCGGCGCAGGGCGATGTCCACGCCATGGCCTCCCTCGGCCTGATGTCGATCGATGGGCGCGGCGGTGCCAAGGATCTGAAGGCCGGGCGGCAGTGGCTCGAGAAGGCCGCCGACAAGGGTGACACCACGGCGGCCTATAACCTCGCCCTGATCCTTCTGGGGACCGGTACGGAACCCGATCAGGCCCGGGCTGCCACCCTGTTCCGCAAGGCCGCCGAGGGCGAGATCGGCGCGGCCCAGCATGATCTCGGCGTTCTCTACCTCCAGGGCCGCGGTGTCCCGAAAGACCCGACCCAGGCAGCCGAGTGGTTCCGCCGGGCCGCCGATAACGGCGATCTCGCCGGTGAGGTCGAGTTCGCCATCCTGCTCTTCAACGGCATCGGTCTGCCCAAGGACGAGGGTCGGGCCGCACGCTACTTCCAGCACGCGGCGGCGCGGGGCAACGCCATCGCGCAGAACCGGATTTCCCGGCTGTTCGTGGTTGGGCGCGGCGTCCAGAAGAATCTGGTCGAAGCGGCGGCCTGGAACCTCGCGGCCTCCGCGCAGGGACTCTCGGACCCCTGGCTCGACGACAACCTGAAGACGCTGGATGCGGCCGAGCGCAGCCGGGCGGAAGCCCTCGCCGCCGAGCGCGCCAGGGTGAACTAGCTTCACCCGGAGGACGGCCCCGCCAAGACCGGGGGGTGAGTCCGCGCGCAAACGTGCTATGGCCGCGCGAAATCTCCCGGACTGCAGGGTCTTCGTACCCACGGTCCGGGCATCGACGTTCTTTGAACCGACTTGGACCTGCAGATCGATGATCAGCTCACCCCTCATGACCGTGATGGTCGACGCCGTCCGCAAGGCGGCCCGTGGCCTCAAGCGCGACTATGGCGAGATCGAGAACCTTCAGGTCTCGCGCAAGGGCCCGGGAAACTTCGTGTCGGCGGCCGACCGCAAGGCCGAGGAAGTCCTGAAGGATGCGCTGATGAAGGCGCGCCCCGGCTACGGACTGATCCTGGAGGAGACCGGCAACATTGAGGGGGCCGACAAGAGCCACACCTGGCACGTCGATCCGCTCGACGGCACCACCAACTTCCTGCACGGCATTCCGCATTTCGCGATTTCGGTGGGCCTGGAGCGCGAGGGCCAGATCGTGGCCGGCGTGATCTATGATCCGGCCAAGGACGAGCTGTTCGTGGCGGAGCGCGGCAAGGGGGCCTACCTGAACAATCGGCGCCTGCGCGTCTCCGGGCGGATCGACATGGCTGACGCCCTGGTGGCCTACGGCTCGCCCTATCTGGGCCGGGGGGATCACCCGAAGCTCCTGCGCGAGGTCGCGGCCGTGATGGCGGTGACCGGCGGCGCCCGCCGCTTCGGTTCAGCGGCCCTCGACATGGCCTACGTCGCATGTGGCCGGTCCGATCTGTACTGGGAACGCGATCTGCAAACCTGGGACTTCGCAGCCGGGATCATCCTGGTGCGCGAGGCCGGCGGGTTCGTCACCAGCGCGGATGGCGGCGCCGAGCCGCTGGCCGCCCGCTCCGTCGCCTGCGGCAATGAAACCCTGCATGGCGAACTCGTGAAGCTCCTGCGACGTGCCAACGCCTGAGGGCACCGTCCCGTCGCGCTTCCCACTCCCTCGACAAAGGCCGCCCGCATGGAACCCCGCCGCCATATCGCGTTGAAGGATTCGATCCGCTCGATCCCGGACTATCCGAAGCCCGGGATCGTGTTCCGGGACATTACCACGCTGCTGAGCGATCCGCGGGCCTTCCGGCGCGCGGTTGATGCGCTCGTCCATCCCTTCGCCGGCGGCCGGATCGATCAGGTGGCCGGGATCGAGGCCCGGGGCTTCATCCTTGGCGGGGCCGTGGCGCACCAGCTGTCATCCGGCTTCGTGCCGATCCGCAAGAAGGGCAAGCTCCCGCACACCACCGTGTCGATCGCCTACGCGCTCGAATACGGGACCGACGAGATGGAAATCCACGTCGACGCCATCAAGCCGGGCGATCGGGTGTTGCTGGTGGACGATCTCATCGCCACGGGCGGCACGGCCTGCGCTGCGGTGAATCTGCTGCGCCTGATCGGGGCCGAGGTGGTGGCGGCCTGCTTCGTCATCGACCTGCCGGATATCGGCGGCGCGCAGAAGCTGCGCGATCTCGACGTTCCGGTGCGAACCCTGATGGAATTCGACGGGCACTGAAACGCCCGTGTTTCGACCTCTCGTCGAGGGCGTGATTTCTCTGAAGCGAGCGGGAGCGCCGTCGCTCTTGAATCGAAACCGAGAGACCGCCCGATATCCTGGACGGTCGCTCTCGGCAGGGGTGCAGAATGGCGCGGGCTAAGCCGTCAGGCTGGTGAAGAGCCCTCGCCCGTCGGTTCCACCCACGAGACCTTCCACGAAGTTCTCCGGATGCGGCATCAGCCCGAGCACGTTGAGCTGCTCGGAATAGATGCCCGCGATCGAATTCAGCGAACCGTTGCGGTTGGCATCCACCGTCAGGTTTCCGGCGGCGTCGCTGTAGCGGAAGGCGACCCGGCCCTCACCCTCGAGGCGGGCGATCGTGTCCGGGTCGGCAAAGTAGTTCCCCTCGCCGTGGGCGACGCAGACGTCGATGACCTGGTCCTTGGTATAGGCCGAGGTGAAGCGGGTATCGGCGCGCTCGATCCGCAGAAGCTGGCGGTGGCAGATGAAGCGCCGGTCGACGTTGCGCATCAGGACGCCCGGCAGAAGGCCCGATTCGCACAGGATCTGGAAGCCGTTGCAGATGCCGAGCACGAGGCCGCCGCGGGCCGCATGGGCGCGGACCGCATCCATCGCGGCCGCGCGGCCCGCAATGGCGCCGCAGCGCAGATAATCGCCATAGGAGAAGCCCCCCGGCAGCACCGCCAGATCGGTTCCAGCCGGCAGCTCCGTGTCGGCGTGCCAGACCTTGACGACGTCGGCGCCGGCCTGGGTGAGGGCCCGGGACACGTCCGCATCGCGGTTGGAACCCGGGAAGACGATGATGGCGGCGCGCATCAGGCGATCTCGATGGCGTAGTTCTCGACGACGGTGTTGGCGAGCAGCTTTTCGCAAGCGCTCTTCAGCGTCGCCTCGGCTGCCGCACGGTCGTCACCCGCGATCTCGACGTCGAAGACCTTGCCCTGGCGCACGCTATCGATACCGGCGAGACCGAACGAGGTCAGCGCCGCCTCGATCGCCTTGCCCTGCGGGTCCAGCACGCCGGTCTTCAGGGTGACGATGATGCGTGCTTTCATGGGGTCGAACTCATCTCGTGTCGGGGCACCCTGCCGATAATCGGGAAATGCCGGACAGGCAACGCGAAACGGCCCCGGAGGGGCCGTTCAGGGTCGTCGAAGCGAACGGATCGGTTCAGCGCGTCGCCGATTTGCGATCCCGAAGGGGCTCGATGGTGGTGGCGCGGCGCCAGAGCTGCAGCATCACCCAGGCGGCGAACAGGCTGAACACCGCCATCAGGACATGCCCCACGGTCTCGCCGAGATCGAACATACCGGCCAGGGCCCAGCCCGCCGCGATGGCGACCGCGAACACTTCCGTGCCGACGAGCACCATCATGCTGAGAATGGTGATGAGGTTGCGCGTGTTCAAAGCTGTCAGTCCCGTTGCGGGCGTCACGCCGAGAGACTCGGCGCTCCCATCAGAAAGGGCGACGTAGCGCGAACCGGGCTGGTCGCGCAACGTCGCCCCTGTTGACCCTTCGGGTCTTACGAGCAGCGATGTTCAGCGCGGCGCGCGCTTGGCCAGGATGCGTTGAAGCGTACGACGATGCATGTTGAGCCGGCGTGCCGTTTCGGAAACGTTCCGTCCGCAGAGTTCGTATACTCGCTGGATGTGCTCCCACCGCACCCGGTCGGCCGACATCGGGTTCTCGGGCGGATCGGCCCGTTCCCCAGGCTGTGCCATCAGCGTTCCATGGATTTCGTCGGCATCGGCGGGCTTCGCGAGGTAGTCGAACGCACCGAGCTTCACCGCGGTCACCGCGGTTGCGATATTGCCGTAGCCGGTGAGAATGACGCCGCGCGCTTCGGGGCGACGCTCCTTCAGGCGAGCGATCACGTCGAGCCCGTTGCCGTCGCCCAGGCGCATGTCGATCACCGCGAAGGCCGGCGGGCGAACGTCGACGAAAGACACGCCTTCGGCAACGCTCTCGGCCACCTGGACTTCGTAGCCGCGCATCTCCATGGCGCGGGCGAGGCGCGTGGAAAAGGGCTTGTCGTCATCGACGATCAACAGCGTGCGGTCCGTAAAGGCCGCCAAGGGATCGTTGTCGGCAAGCTGCGCGATATCGGCACTCGGCGCCGTTGTTCCGGTATGCGTCAGCATCCGACGCTCCTCCGTCTGTCCTGAACCAATTGCGATCGGGTTTTCATCTGACGTTTATATAGGTGTCGCACCGGTTTCGGTTAGGGGTTGCCCACGATTCAATTGCGCATGATGCAGCGCGATGGCGTCCCGCTCGAAGATGTGGCGTGCCCAGCTGATGCGGACGACTGCGCCAGTCGCCTCGTGTTGCGAGACGTTCGACAACGTCAACTGCGCGCCCGAGCGTTCGATCAGTGTCTTGGCGATGAAAAGTCCGAGGCCGAGCCCCGCACCCGTACTGTCCGGGCTGTGCGACCGATCCGGGCTGCGGGTGGTCACGTAAGGCTCGCCCGCCCGCAGCAGAACCTCACTGGAGAAGCCCGGTCCGTCATCGCGGATCTCGAGCCAGACCCGTTCGAGGGTCCAACGCGCCTCGATGATCACCCGCGATGTGGCGAAGTCGACCGCGTTGTCGACGATGTTGGCGAGTCCGAACATCACGCCGGGGTTGCGTCGGCAGGCCGGCTCCGGGCCTTCGCCCTGATTCGAGACGTCGAGAATGATCCCCATGGCGCGCTGAGGCTCCACGAGCTCTTCGACGAGGTGGCTTAGGCTCACCGTCTGCAGAATACCGGTCTCGTCGCTGTCGAGGGACGTCAGCTTGGAGAGGATGCCGCGGCAGCGATCGACCTGATCGCGCAGCAACGCCAGATCCTCGCGGACCGCCGGGCTGGCGGTCGTGGCCAATTGGCGCGTCAGCTCCTTGGTCACCACCATGATGGTCCCCAGGGGCGTTCCCAGTTCGTGGGCCGCCGCCGCCGCCAAGCCGTCGAGCTGCGACAGGTGCTGCTCGCGCGCCAGGACCAATTCGGTGGCGGCGAGTGCCTGGGCGAGCTGGCGCGTCTCCTCCGCCACCTTCCAGGCATAGACGCCCGTGAAGGCGGTTCCGAGCAGGATCGCGGTCCAGATGCCCGAAATGTAGAGGAACGGCAGTTCGAGCCGGCCGTCGGCGAACCAGGGCAGGGGGCGGTGGACCAGCGCCAGCAGGGTGGCGAGGCCGATGGCGAGCAGGCCGAGCGCCAGCGTCCGCTCCGGTGGCAGCGCCGTCGCCGAGATCAGGACGGGAGCGAGGAACAGAAGCGAGAAGGGGTTCTGCAGCCCGCCGGTGAGGAACAGCAGGGCGGCGAGCTGAACGATGTCGAAGGCCAGGAGCAGGGCCGCCGAATCGTCGCTGAGGCGATAGCTCGCCGGAAACCGGATGCGGAGCGCGAGATTGAGCCAGGACGAGGTGGCGATGACCAGGAAGCACCAGCCGAACGGAAGCGGCAGGCCGAGGCCGAACTGCGCTCCGACCACCGCCGCACTCTGCCCGGTAATGGCGAGCCATCGCAGCCGGACGAAAGTATCGAGACGCAGATGCCTGGCGTCACGGACGAAGCCGTTGGTGCTCATGTCGATCATGTCAGAAGAACGATAGGGCCGGGTTGTCTCGCGTCTATCCCTCTGGGGTCAGCAGATCGCTCTTGTCGACCGGGCATTTGCGCTAGTTCGGACCGGGTGGATCGGCGCCAAGCGAATCGCGGACGAGCCGGGCGGCGCACTTCGGCCCATGGAAGGCTCGTAAGACGCGCGGCCCGAAGGCGGCGGAGCAGATCATGAACCTGTCCTATTTCTGGTACGAAGCGGCCCGACTCATGACGGCGCCGGCGCGTCTGGCCGCCGACATGGCGCGGCACAGCCTGCAGAATCCGGCCAACCCGCTGGCCTATTCGCCCTATGCGCGCTCTATGGCGGCCGCTTGCGAGATGTTCGAACGCGTCACACGGCGCTACGGCAAACCGAGCTTCGGTTTCACCAGCATCATCATCGATGGCGTGTCGGTGCCGGTGAGCGAGCGCGTGGTGTGGGAGCGCCCATTCTGCCGCGTTGTCACCTTCGATCGCGGCTTCGTCCGCGGACTCGCCGAGCCGCAGCCCAAGCTGCTGATCGTGGCGCCGATGTCGGGCCACTATGCCACGCTCCTGCGCGGCACCGTCGAGGCGATGCTGCCGCATCATCAGGTCTTCATCACCGATTGGACCGATGCCCGCATGGTGCCGCTCGCCGCCGGGCGCTTCGATCTCGACACCTACATCGACTATCTCATCGACCTGTTCCGCGACCTCGGGCCGAACCTGCACGTGATGGCCGTATGCCAGCCGGCCGTGCCGGTGCTCGCCGCCATCGCGGTGATGGAGGCGCAGGGCCACGCTCCGGTGCCGGATTCGATGACCCTGATGGGCGGCCCCATCGACACCCGGCGCTCGCCCACCGCCGTGAACTGCCTGGCCCAGGAGCGCGGCACCGCGTGGTTCGAGCGGAACTGCATCACCACGGTTCCAGCCGCCTATCCGGGCGTCTGGCGCAGGGTCTATCCGGGATTCTTCCAGCTCTCGGGCTTCATGGCGATGAACCTCGACCGCCACGTCAACGCCCATGCGGAGATGTTCGACCATCTCGTCACCGGGGATGGCGATTCGGCCGAAAGGCATCGCGAGTTCTACGACGAATACCTCGCTGTGATGGACCTCACGGCCGAATTCTATCTCCAGACCGTCAAGACGGTGTTCGTCGACCATGCCCTGCCGAAGGGGACGATGATCCATCGCGGCACGCGGGTCGATCTCGGCGCCGTGCGCAGCTGCGCCATCCTCTGCATCGAGGGCGAGAACGACGATATCTCGGGCGTCGGCCAGACCCAGGCCGCCCTCGACCTGACGCCGAACCTACCGCCGGAACGCAAGGCCTATCACCTGCAGACGGGCGTCGGGCATTACGGCGTCTTCAACGGCTCGCGCTACCGCACCGTCATCGCCCCGCGGATCGCAGCCTTCATCCGGGATATGGGGCGATCCTCGGGCGCCGCGGACGGGAACGGCGCGGCGATCGACGGGCCGGCCCCCGAAGCTCAGACCTGAGGATTGCGGTGCGCGGATCGATGGCGGAGGCCCGCGACAGCGGTTAAGCTGGCGTCATGCGATTGGCGTTGCTGCGCGGGGCGGACCCGGATCACCTCGACATCGTACACGAGGGCGAGAGCCTGCGTGTCCTGCTGCGGCGTCGGCCGACGGCCCGCCGCCTGACCCTGCGCGTCTCCAGCGCCACCGGCGAGGTGGTGATGACCCTGCCGACCCGGACGTCGGTCGGCGTCGCCCGGACCTTCGCGGTCAGCCACGGCGGCTGGATCGCCGCACGCCTCGCCCGGATGCCCGAGAAGGTGGCCTTCACGCCCGACGCGGTGCTTCCAGTCCGCGGCGTCCCGCATCGGATCGTCCATCGCGACCAACGCAGCGGCATTACCCGCCTGGAGCATGCCGGCGGTGAGCCTGTGCTGTCCGTGGCCTGCGACGCGCCGCATATCGGGCGACGGGTCGGGGATTTCCTGCAACGGGAAGCCCGGCGCGACCTCACCGAGGCCGTCGCCCGGTATACCGAGGCCCTCGGGCAGGGGCCGACGCGCATCACCCTGCGGGATACCAGGAGCCGCTGGGGCTCCTGCACGGCCCGGGGCGAACTCAACTTCTCCTGGCGGCTCATCCTGGCGCCGCCGCTGGTGCTCGATTACCTCGTGGCGCACGAGATGGGTCACCTGCGCGAGATGAATCACTCGGCACGGTTCTGGACCCTCGTCGGATCACTCTGCCCGCACGTGGACGAAGCCGAGCGCTGGCTGAAGCGCAACGGAGCCACCCTCCACCGTTACGGCTGAGGCAGCCGCAAGCCTCAGCCTCTTGCGCGCAGGACGCGGCCGCGAACGACCTGCTCGGCCGGCCAGGTGGGGCGGGGATCGACGTCGCCGGGGTTGAGGGTGCGCGGCGCGACGTTATCGCAAACCTCGCGCTGGCGCAGGATCACCGGCTGGCCGAATTCGTCCCGTCTGCGGATGATGCCGCCCTCCCGGCAGAAGCCCGCCAGCTCGGCGGCGTTTCCGGCCCGGCGTCCGCCCGGCGTCCGGGCGATCGGCCGGTGTTCGATCACCAGCGGACCGTCCCGGTTCAGCGAGCGTTCGATGTAGGTCGTCTCGCCCACGGGCAACGGCTCGGCGACGGCCGGTCCGGCGAAGGCAAGAGTGGCGAACAGGAGTGGGGCGCGCAGTCGCATGGATTCGTCCGTTGGCGAGCAAGCTTGGCGGTCAAGCGTGGCGGTCAGCACTAGAGGCTGTACGCGCGGCGCGATAGTCGGTTCCCATGGGCCGGCCTTCGCTTGACAGGCAATGGCCCAGCATGGTCGGAACACCCGTGTTTTCGGTTAACGGCTCGCGGGGCATCGGGCCAGACGAAAGGGTCGACGCGTGGGGTTTCGTGGAATGGTGCAGCGCGCACGCGGCCTGGTCGCCCGGGGTGTCGCGGCAGGCGCGCTTGGCGCGGCGATGCTGATCGTCGTCTTCGCCACGGAGGGTGCCTCCGCTCAGGGCATGGTCCGAAACACCTTCGGCGATTGGCAGTTGCGCTGCGAGACGCCGGCCGGCGCGAAGGCCGAGCAATGTGCCCTGGTGCAGTATCTCGCGGCCGAGGATCGGCCGAACCTGACCCTCGTGGTCATCGTGCTGAAGACGGCCGACAATCGCGGCTACCTTCTGCGCGTCGTCGCCCCGCTCGGGGTCCTGCTGCCGTCCGGTCTCGGGCTGAAGATCGACAAGACGGATGTGGGCCGGGCCGGCTTCGTGCGCTGCCTGACCACCGGCTGCGTCGCCGAAGTCGTGATGGATGACGGCTTGATCAAGCAGTTCAGCGCTGGCGCGCAGGCGACCTTCATCGTCTTCCAGACGCCCGAGGAGGGTGTCGGCATCCCGCTCTCGATGAAGGGCTTCGGCCAGGGCTTCGACAGCCTGAAGTGATGCGCTTCACAGGGGTCGGGCGTGCGATGCCGGTTGGATTCGGAAAGCGTGCCGGGCAATCAAGTTGGATCTGGGCAATGGATCTGAGCAAACGCATGGATAAAAGCCGACGCGCGGGCGGGCAGCGTCTCGGGTTCCTCCTGGCGGTCGCTCTGGCGGCGAGCCTCGTCGGCGCCGACACGGCTCGGGCGGAAGAGGGCAACATCTTCACCAACATGTTCAAGTACGGCGGGACCACCGTGCCGCCGTCTCAGCCGGACGACAGCGACCCACCCTACTGCCCCACGGTGGCGGTGCCGGAAGGCGGCGCGGCGACCCAGGCCTATGGCGGCCGCAGCGGCGACAGTGCGAGCCTTCGCCATCAGGTAACGCTCGGGCGCCTCGCCCGCGAATGTGCGAGGCTCCAGGACGGATCGATCTCGGTCAAGGTCGGGGTCGAGGGGCACGTTCTGCTCGGCCCGCTGGGCAAGCCCGGTCGCTTCGATGCGCCTGTCACCATCGCCATCAAGGCGGGGGACAAGACGGTGACGTCGCGCGTTCACCGGGTGTCGGTGACGGTATCGCCTGGGGAGGCGCAGGGGCTGTTCTCTTTCGTCGAGGACAACCTCACGGTTCCGGCCGCCCTGGCGCGCGACTACGACATCGAGGTCAGGCTCGGCGCCGCACCGCAGCGTGCGGCACCCCGCAAGAGAAAGCCTCCCGTCGCCGCCGCGACGTCCGAAGACCGCGTCGCCACGCCCAACAAGGACGCGGCAGAGTGAAGAATGAACGCGTGCGGGGGATGTCCTGACCGAATTGGGTCGCTCCGTCGCCTTCACGCTCGATCCCACGCAGGATCCCGTCTTCGACCGGCGTCTCGGCCTCTCGGCGCCGGCGCGCGGACGCTGGATCGTGCTGACCTACCGCGGCGACCCGGTGCCCCGGCCGCTGCGCCCGCTTCTACGCCTCACCCGTGACGACGGCCGCTGTGAAACCTTCGTGCTGCCGGCACCGGTCCAGGGCGCAGCCGTCTGGCTTGGCTACCTGCCGGCCGATTGCGCGGCGGTGGACCTCGCCATCGATGGGCGCGGCTTCGAGTTGGAACGGGTCGGCCTACGCTCCGAGGCGAGCCTGTTCGGCGAGTGCCTGCGCAAGCGGCCCCTGCGCGCCATCGCGGCGGGCTATAACCGCTTGAGGCGCCATGAGCGGCGCTATCGCGACATCCTGCGCGGTAGCTGCGCCGTCACGCCGCGCGGAGCCTTCGATGCCTGGGCGAGGGACCGAACGCGCGCCGATCGCGGCCCCGTTCCGGCAGGCCCCACGCTGCAACTGATCCTTCCGGCCCGGCGCGAGGAAGGCGAACGGGTCGCCGAGACGATACGCAGCCTCCAGGCCCAGCGGTTTTCCGCCTGGCGCCTTCACGTGGCCTGGGATCACGCGGGCGCCGATCCGATCCCCGCCGATGCCCGCATCGTAGAGGGCCGGTGGCCGACCGCCGGGTGTTTCGGCGATCTCGTCGGGCGGGCCGAGGTGGCGGCCCTGCTGACTCCCGGTGACAGGCTCGATCCCGACGCTCTCGCGATCCTGGTCCGCACCCTGTCGGACGCGCCGGCGTCGGAGATGATCTATGCCGACGCCTGCATCGGAGCTGGGACGCCCGAGAGCGCGCGACTGAAGCCGGACTGGAGTCCCGATCTCGCCCTCACCACCGCCTATATGGGCACACCCACGCTCTATGCCGGCGCGTTGCTGGAAAGCCTGCAGGCCCTGCCCCTGGACGCTCAGGATACGTTCCCCCTCCGCCTGGCTCTGAACGCCACCGGCGCGGTCTCCTGTGCGCGGGTCTCGCATGTGCCGCGAATCCTCTCGCAGGGAGAGGTGCCCGACTCGGATGCCGGGCAACGCCACGCCGCCGTTCTTCAGAGGTATCTCGACACGCACCGCCTCCCGGCGCGGGTCGAGGCCCATCCACGCGGCTTCGACCTCCTCTGGGCCCTGCCGGAGCCGCCACCCCTGGCCAGCGTGATCATCCCGTCGCGCGATCGTCTCGATCTCATCCGGGTCGCGGCCGATGGAGTCCTCAATGGGACGGCCTACCCGGCGATCGAACTGGTCATCGTCGACAACGGCTCCGTCGATCCCGCCGTCCTCGCCTATTACGACGGCCTGAAGCAGGATTCGCGCGTCCGCATCCTGTCCCATCCCGGCCCCTTCAACTTCTCGGCGATGATCAATGCCGGCGTGGCCGCTGCGCGCGGATCGGTGGTCGTCCTCCTCAACAACGACGTGGCGGTGCTGCGTGAGGATTGGCTGGAGGTTCTGGTGCGGCAGGCCTGCCGGCCCGAGATCGGCGCGGTCGGTGCCAAGCTGCTCTACGCGGACGGAACCCTGCAGCATGCCGGCGTCGTGGTCGGTCTCGGAGGCAGGGCCGGCCACATCCTGCGTCGCCGTCCGGCGGCCAGTCCGGGCGTCCTCGGCCGAAAGCGGGTGGCTCATGAGGTCTCCGCCGTGACCGCCGCCTGCCTCGCCGTCGAGCGGCACAAGTTCGACGCCGTCGGTGGCCTCGATGCGGAGACCTTCGCCATCGACTTCAACGATGTCGATGTGTGCCTGCGCCTCGCCGCCGCCGGCTACCGCACGATCTGGACGCCCCGTGCCGTCATGGCCCACCTCGAATCGACCAGTCGTGGCCCGGCGATCGGCGCGGCCCGGCTCCGCTTCGAGCAAGAGGCCGAGCGCTTCGTCGCGCGCTGGGGCGGGACCATCCGGCACGACCCCTATTACCATCCGGCCTTGTCGCTCACGACTTTCGGGGAAGACCTTGAATAGGCCGGTGGCGGGCGAGGCGTCGCCCGCCCTGGCCTTCGCGACGGCCGCGCGGGAAGCGGCGCCTGTGCGCTGGCTGAGGGCCGCCGCGATCCTCGCGCGATCTCCCCGCGAAACTGTCGCGATTCTGCGCGCACGGTTGGCGGGCAAGCGGGTCCGGGCGCAGCAGGCGAGAGCGGCCCTGTTCGGCCTCGATCATGGATCGCTCCAGGCTTCGCCGGCCGTCCAGGCGCGACTCCTCGCTGGAACCGCGACCGAATTTGCTCGAACCGACGTCGAGGATGTGGCCATTCTCCTCCCGGGAGATTTGGCAAGTTTGCGCCTTGCAGCGGCTTTTTCGGGCCGTGCCGCGGCTTGTCTGGGCCGTGCGGCGGCTTCGGCCTCGATCCTTGTCCTGACGGCACCGGGACATGCCCTCGTGCCGGGAGCGACCGATCGCCTGACTGAACTTTTCGCCCAGGCTCCGACGATCCAACTCGTCTATGGCGACGCGCTGCTCGGGCCGGTGACCGGTGCCGCGACGCCGCTGCTGCGCCCCGCCTTCGATCCCGAATACCTGATGGCCGTGGACTATATCGGACCGGTCCTGGCGATCCGCCGAAGCGCCCTCGCGGCCATCGTCGGCCCGGACGACGCCGCCAGCGGGGCCTTCGAACTCGTGCTGCGCACGGCCCGGCATTTCGGGCGCCAAGCCATCGCGCATCTGCCCGGCATCCTCTCCCGAAGCGATCCCGCGGAGAGCCCTCCGGCCGGCGACCCGGATCAGGCCGCAATCCTGCGTCGAAGCCTGGACCGGAGCGGTGGACACGCGATCGCGATCACCATTGAGCCGGACGGCATCCGGCGGCTGTCGCATCCGCTGCCGGAACCACATCCCCTGGTCAGCCTGATCGTGCCGACTCGCGACCGCGTCGACCTCCTCCGAACCTGCCTGACCAGCCTGATCGACCGCACAGACTGGCCGCGGCTCGAAATCCTCATCTGCGATAACGACAGTCGCGAGCCCGAGACCCTGGGGTATTTCCGGGATCTGACGGCGCGGGGCGTGGCCCGGATCATCCCGTGTCCGGGCCCCTTCGACTTTGCCGGGATGAACAACGCGGCCGCCGGCGCCGCACGGGGCCGGGTTCTCGCCTTCATCAACAACGACGTGGAAGCGCTGCATCCGGACTGGCTCGAACGCCTCGTGCGCGAGGCCCTGCGGCCCGATGTGGGGGCGGTGGGCGCCAAGCTGCTCGATGGGCAGGGCCGGATTCAGCATGGCGGCGTGCTGCTCGGCCCCGGAGGCCTCGTCACGCATGCGCATCGCTTCTTTGCCGGGAATGCCCCCGGCTACCTCGCGGGCCTGCGGGCGACGCGCGAGGTCTCGGCCGTCACGGCAGCCTGCCTCGTCGTGGAGGCCGCCAAGTTCTCGACGGTCGGGGGCTTCGATTCAGCGGCTTTCGCGGTCGATTTCAATGATGTCGACCTGTGCCTGCGCCTCAACGCGGCCGGGTATCGCACCCTGTTCGTCCCGGGGGCGGTGCTGCGGCACGACGAGGCTGCGAGCCGGCGCTGGACGCTCGCTGCGCGTGCCCGCCACGGGCGCGAGGTCGTGGCCTTTCAAAAGCGATGGGGGCCGCTGCTGGCGCAGGACCCCCATTATCATCCCGGGTTCGACCCCGATCTCGGCACCTATGCCCGCCTGCGGCCGGGCTGGCCCGGGGCCGGCCCGATACGCGCGCGCTGAACGGGCCTACTGGACCAGGCGCGGACCGCCGGTCTGAACCTTCTCGTTCTCGGACATGATACCAAGACGCTTGGCGACCTCGGTATAGGCTTCGATCAGGCCACCGAGATCCTTGCGGAAACGGTCCTTGTCGAGCTTGTCCGACGACTTGATGTCCCACAGGCGGCAGGAATCCGGGGAGATCTCGTCGGCGACGACGATGCGCATCATATCGCCTTCCCACAGGCGGCCGGTCTCGATCTTGAAGTCGACCAGACGGATGCCGACGCCGAGGAAGAGCCCGGACAGGAAGTCGTTGACCCGGATGGCCAGGGCCATGATGTCGTCGATCTCCTGGGGCGTCGCCCAGCCGAAGGCGGTGATGTGCTCTTCCGACACCATCGGATCGTTGAGCGCGTCGTTCTTGTAATAGAACTCAATGATCGAGCGCGGCAGCTGCGTGCCTTCCTCGAGGCCGAGGCGCGTGGCGAGCGAGCCGGCGGCGACGTTGCGCACCACCACTTCGAGCGGAATGATCTCGACTTCGCGGATCAGCTGCTCGCGCATGTTGAGGCGGCGGATGAAGTGCGTGGGTACGCCGATGTCGTTGAGATGCTGGAAGACGAACTCGGAAATCCGGTTGTTCAGCACGCCCTTGCCGTCGATGACGTCATGCTTCTGCGCGTTGAAGGCGGTGGCATCATCCTTGAAGTGCTGGATGAGCGTTCCCGGCTCGGGACCCTCGTAGAGGACCTTCGCCTTGCCCTCGTAGATGCGACGGCGGCGGTTCATAGGCGTGTACCGTGGTTTGAGGAAGTCCATGGGCCGTGACTCCTTGCGAGCGAACGATGCGGAATCCGCGGCGTGGCGGCCAGAGAGAGAGGCCGGGCCGAGAGACACGTCGTACGTCGAAAGCCTCCGCGACCGTGGCGCAAACTACCCGAAGCAAGCTGGCAGCACAACGCGTTGGCCGGATGGGTCCCATGCCGCCTGGGGAGAGCCGGGCGAGCGATCGGAGGCTTTTCGCGCGCGGCCGATCGGAGCGTCAGGCTGATGGCGTCGGGGGAGCCGGTGCCGAGGGAGCCGGTGTCTTGGCTGGGAATCGGCACAGGTCGGCGATCGGACAGCGATAGCACTCGGGCTTGCGCGCCTTGCAGATGTAACGTCCGAACAGAATCAACCAATGATGGGCGTTCAGCCGGTAGGGCGCTGGCACGATCGCCTCCAGCCCGGCCTGGACCTTGTCGGTGGTGGGCGCGACCACCAGGGGGATGCGGTTCGAGACCCGGAAGATGTGGGTATCCACCGCGATTGTCTCCTCGCCGAAGGCGACGTTGCGCACGACGCTCGCGGTCTTGGCGCCGACTCCCGGCAGCACCTCCAGCGCCGCGCGGTCGCGGGGCACTTGTCCGCCATGGCGCTCCACCAGGAGGCGCGACAGCGCGATCACGTTCTTCGCCTTGGTGTTGAACAGCCCGATGGTGCGGATGAAGTCCCGCACACGCTCCTCACCCAGGGCCAGCATCGCCTCCGGGGTGTCCGCGATGGCGAAGAGCGGCGCGGTGGCGAGGTTGACGCTGCGATCCGTCGCCTGCGCCGAGAGCACCACAGCCACCAGCAGGGTGAAGGGGTTCTGGAACTCCAGTTCCGCCCGCGGTTCTGGGTTGGCGGCGCGCAGCCGCGAAAAAATCTCGGTGACCGTCTCGGGTCCCACCGGTTCGGGCGTTGCGGGTACCGCTGCGACGATCGGCGCGGCGAGGCGCGCGGAGATCGATGATTTCCGGGGTCTGGTCGGCTGTCGGCTCGGCATCTGCGCGTTATATTCCCTGCATGGCGAGCGGCAATCATCACGTTCCACGGATCGGCCGGCATCCGGACGGCCTCGATCCCGACAGCATGGATCGGCCCGTGTTCCAGGCCACCATCCGGCCGCACCAGTCGCTCGGCCCCGACGGCTTCCGCATCGTGATGGGCCTGTGTTGCGCCGTCTCCCTCGTGACCTCGATCGCCTGCGTGCGGGCGGGCTTTTGGCCTGTGGCCGGGTTCTTCGGACTCGACATGATCGCCCTGTATGTCGCCCTCAAGGCCAGCTTCCGGCGCGGACGCTCCTTCGAGGAGGTGGTGATCACCCCGATTGAAGTGATGCTCGCCCGCGTCACCCATCGCGGCGAGCGGCGGGAATGGCGCTTCAATCCCCTTTGGACCAAGCTGACCCGGGTCGAGGACGAGGAGTACGGCATGCAGAGCCTCACCCTCGAATCGCGTCGCGAATTCGTCGTGGTGGCGCGCGACGCCTCGCCCCCGGAGCGCGAGGTGATTGCGGAGGGTCTGACGCGCGCCCTCGCGCAGGTGAAGAACGGATACTGAGATGGCTGCCGGCGGACGGGCCAGACTGGCGATGCTGGTTGCCGTCGGTGGACTCGGTCTCATGGGTCTCGCCCTTCCGAGCCTCAGCCTCGCGGGTCCCGCTTCGGCCACCCCCGCGCAAGCCCGAGTCACGGTCCGTTTCGTGGCACCGGAGCGCTACACCGATGCCGACGACCGGTACGGTTCGGGACCGGCCTTGCGCGGAACATTGGCCGAGATCCGCCGGATCATCGAGGCGTCCGCCCTCCGGGTGATGGGACCGGACGACACGCTCGTCGTCGACGTCCTCGACATCGACCGGGCCGGATTCGTACGGCCGGACCTCAACATCCCCTCCGGCCTGCGCTTGGTCAGCGATGTGACGCCGCCCGCCATCCGCCTGCGCTACGATCTGGGGCGCGGGAAAAGACGGATCGCTTCCGGCGAGGAGCGCCTGACCGACATCAACTTCCTGTTCGGCGCGCGCGGCGCGGCGGCCACCGGCAGCTTCGGCTACGAGGAAGAGCTGCTGCGCCGCTGGGCCCGCGAGCGGCTGTCCGCCCGCGACGGCGCCTCCGCCCCAGGCCTGCGCCCGCAGTAGGACGCGGCGTCCTCCGGCCGTCCGTCTCATCCGCGTTCCGGTCCGCACATGACCAAAGCGTCATGTTGCCGCCAGCCTCGCGCAACGGTTGCGCTCCTACCGTCCCGGTCTTGGATCGCGGACGGAGGGCGCAGCATGAACGTGACCGGACAAGGCGGTTTCGTAATCCCGGGCGAGCCCCTATCACTCCGTCCCATGCGTCTGCTCATCATCGAGGACGACCGCGAGGCGGTCGCGTACCTGGTCAAGGCCTTCCGGGAAGCCGGCCACACCGCGGACCATGCCTCCGATGGCCTCGATGGCTACGCCATGGCGCAGGGGGGCGATTACGACGTGCTCATCGTCGATCGCATGCTGCCCAAGCTCGACGGCCTGTCCCTCATTCGCTCCCTGCGCGAGCAGGGGGTGACCACCTCCGTCCTCATCCTCTCTGCCCTGGGCCAGGTGGACGACCGCGTGAAGGGCCTTCGCGCCGGCGGCGACGACTACCTGCCCAAACCCTACGCCTTCTCCGAACTGCTCGCCCGAACCGAGGTGCTGGCCCGGCGCCGGGCCGGTTCGGGCGCGGCGGCGGAGGCGACGGCCTACCGGGTCGGCGATCTCGAACTCGACCGCCTGTCCCATCGCGTCACCCGGGCCGGACAGGAGATCGTGCTGCAACCGCGCGAATTCCGCCTGCTCGAATACCTCATGCGCCATGCCGGCCAGGTGGTGACCCGGACGATGCTGCTGGAGCATGTCTGGGACTATCATTTCGATCCGCAGACCAACGTCATCGACGTGCATGTCTCGCGCCTTCGCGCCAAGGTCGACAAGGATTTCGAGCACCCGATCATCCACACCGTGCGCGGGACCGGCTACGTGCTGCGGGTCGACGAGGTGCGCGGGCACGGCACGGCGCCGTGACGACGTTCGACGACGCCCCCGGCGGGCGCCTGCGCAACCTGTTCCGCACCACGGCCTTCAAGCTCTCCGTCGCCTACCTGCTGGTGTTCGCCACCTGCGCGCTGGCGGCTCTGGGCTACGTGGCCTGGAATGCGAGCCGGGTCCTCGACGACCAGATGGTCTCTACCATCGAGGCCGAGATCAACGGCCTGTCCGAGCAGTACAAGGTCGGGGGCCTGCGCCGACTGATCGCCGCGGTGGAGCGCCGGGCCGGCGAACCCGGGGCCTCCCTCTACCTCGTCACCAACGCGGCCGGCGAGCGCCTCGTCGGCAACATCGCGGCGCTTCCGACCGGTCTCATCGTCGATCCGGGGCAGACGGAAGCCGACTACGCCCGCAACGGAGGATCGCAGAGCCTCGATCACCGCGCCATCATGCAGATCTTCGTACTGCCGGGCGGTTTCCGGCTCCTGGTCGGGCGCGACGTCGAAGAGCGCGACCGCCTGCGCTCCGTCATCGGGCGGACCTTCGGCTCCTCGGTGGGTCTCGTCGTGGTGCTCGGCGTGGTAGGCGCCTGGTTCATCGCCAGCCGCGTGCTGAAGCGGGTCGATGCCATGACGGAGACCACCCGCCGGATCATGGCCGGCGACCTCGACGGACGCCTCGCGGTGGCGGGCAACGGCGACGAACTCGATCGCCTCGCGCGCAATCTCAACGCGATGCTGGAGCGAATCGGCGAACTGATGCGGGGCCTGCGCGACGTCTCCGACAACATCGCCCATGACCTGAAGACCCCGCTGACCCGCCTGCGCAACCGGGCCGAGGAGGCTTTGCGCAGCGCCGAGTCGCCCGAGGCGCTGCGTACCGCTTTGGAGGGCGTGATCGAGGAGAGCGACGGCCTGATCCGGGTCTTCAACGCCCTCCTGATGATCGCCCGCCTCGAAGGCGCGAGCGCCCGCGAGGAGTTCCAGGTCTTCGACGTCGGTGCGGTGGTGCAGGCGGTGGCGGAGCTGTACGAGCCCCTGGCCTCGGAGCACGGGCTCGCCCTCGTCGTGGTGACCGAAGGCGACCCGCTGACCCTGCGGGGCAGCCGCGAACTGGTCGGTCAGGCCGTGGCGAATCTGGTCGACAATGCCGTCAAGTACGGAGGTCCGGACGGCGAGATCCGCGTGTCGGCCGTTCGGACCGGCGACACCCTGCGCCTCAGCGTTTCGGATTCGGGACCCGGGATCCCCTCCGACGCACGGGGGCGGGTGCTCGACCGCTTCGTCCGCCTGGAAGAGGCCCGCTCGCAACCCGGATTCGGTCTCGGCCTCAGCCTCGTCAACGCGGTGGTGCGTCTGCATCAGGGGACATTGGCCCTCGAAGACCATGCCCCCGGCCTTTCGGTCGTGATAACCCTGCCGGCGGGAGACGCGGGAGGATAGGGCATGTCGCAGGGGGCCAGCACGCCGAAGGGCACCCTTCGGGCGCGTCTTACGGCCGCGCCGGTGCTGTCCGATCCCGAAAGTGCGGCCGCTCGGCTGGCGGATCTGGAGTCCACGCTTCCAGCCGGGTGCCTCGATGCCCCCTTACGGGCGCTGCTGGCGGGACTGGCCGACCACGCGCCGTTCCTCTGGCAACTCGTGCTGCGGGAGCCGGACCGCTTCGCCGCCCTGGTCGAGGCGGAGCCCGATGCGTCTCTCGCGGCGATCGTGGCGCGCCAGCGGGTGGCGGGGCGGAGCGGCGATCTCGACGCCGTCGCGAAGGCCTTGCGGCGGAACCGGGCGGAGCATGCCCTGCTGGTGGCGCTCTGCGATATCGGCGGTCTGTGGCCCCTGGCGAACGTGACCCAGGCCCTGTCCGACTTCGCCGATGCCTCGGTCCTGGCCGCCGCCGACGCGATGCTGCTGCAGGCCGCGGCGGCGGGGCGTTTCCTGCCGCGCGATCCGGACGATCCGCAAGTGGGCTCGGGCCTCATCGTCCTGGCGCTCGGCAAGCACGGCGCGGGCGAGCTTAATTATTCCAGCGACATCGACCTCGTGGTGTTCTTCGATCCTGAGGTGGCGCCCCTCAAGGGGGACCTGCCGCCGACGCCGTTCTTCACCAAGCTGGCGCAGGGCATTGCCAAGCTGCTGCAGGAGCGGACCGCCGACGGCTACGTCCACCGCGTCGATTATCGCCTGCGTCCGGACCCCGGTTCGACGCCGGCGGCGCTCTCGCTGAACGCGGCTTACGTCTATTACGAGAATCTTGGGCAGAATTGGGAGCGGGCCGCCTACATCAAGGCGCGCGCCATCGCGGGCGATATCCCGGCGGGCGAGACCTTCCTGGCCAATCTGCGCCCCTTCGTCTGGCGCAAGTATTTCGACTTCGCCTCCATCGCCGACGTGCACGCGATGAAGCGCCAGATCCATGCCGTGCGCGGCCACGACACGATCGCGGTGGCGGGCCACGACATCAAGCTCGGGCGCGGCGGCATCCGGGAGATCGAGTTCTTCGTCCAGACCCAGCAACTGGTCTTCGGCGGGCGCAGGCCCGAGCTGCGCGGCCGTCGCACCATCGCGATGCTCGACGGCCTGACCCGGGACGGCTGGATCGACGCGACAGCCCGCGACGATCTCACGGCGGCCTACGACTTCCTACGCACCATCGAGCACCGGCTCCAGATGCTGCGGGACGAGCAGACCCAACGCCTACCCGCCGACACCGACGAACTCGACCGGTTCGCCCGCTTCGCCGGTTTCGCGACGCGCGAGGCTTTCGAGGCGGCGCTGCTTCACCATGCCCGCCGGGTCCAGGGCCATTACGCGCTGCTGTTCGAGGCTGAGCCCGACCTTTCCTCCGACGTGGGCGATCTCGTCTTCAGCGGGACGGGGGACGACCCGGCCACCCTCGCGACCCTGCGCAAACTCGGCTTTCGCGAGCCCGAGCGCGCGGTGGAGACCGTGCGCGGCTGGCATTTCGGGCGGCGCCCCGCCGTGCGCACCCCACGCGCGCGCGAAGTGCTGACGGAGCTGGTCCCGGCCCTGATGCAGGCGCTCGGCGGCACGGCGCATCCCGATACGGCCCTCGACACCCTCGACCGGGCCTTCGCCCGGATGCCGGCGGCCCTCGAACTCCTGACGATCCTGCGCTCGAACGAGCGACTTCGGCTGCTCTTCGCCGATCTCCTCGGTACGGCCCCGCGCCTCGCCGAGACCGTGGCGTTCAGCCCCCATGTTCTCGATGCGGTGATCGATCGCGATTTCGCCGAGGCCGAAACGGATGCCGGAGCCCTGGCGACGCAGTTCCGGGCGCGCCTGGGCAATCCGACCGATCATGAGGATTTCCTGGACCGGAGCCGCGACGCGGCGCGCCAATTACGCTTCCTCACCGGCGCGCGCCTGCTCTCGGGCGTCCTTTCTCCGGAAGAAGCCGGTCGCGCCTTCGCGGGCATTGCCGACGCGGTGATCGCCGCCACGGTGGAGCGCGTCTCCGCGGGCTTCTTCGCCGAGCACGGTGCGGTGCCGCAGGGGCGCTTCGCGGTCCTCGGTCTCGGCCGGCTCGGCTCGCGCCAGCTCACGGCCGATTCCGATCTCGATCTCGTGCTGGTCTATGATTTCGATTCCACCGACCGGATGAGTGCCGGGCCGAGGCCTCTGGACGCGGCGGTGGCCTACAACCGCCTGGCCCAGCGCATCGTCGCCGCCCTCACGGTGCCGACCCGCCGCGGGCATCTCTATGAGGTCGACCTGCGCCTGCGGCCCGGCGGTGGCCAGGGACCGGTGGCCGTGCAGTGGCGCGGCTTCCGAACCTATCAGGCCGAAGACGCCGAACTCTGGGAGCACATGGCTCTGACCCGGGCGCGTGTCATCGTCGGCGATGCGAGCCTCACGGGCGATCTCGACGGGGAGATCCGCGCCCTCGTGAGCCGTCCGAGGCCGGCGGCCGAAGTCCATCGCGCGGTTCGGGACATGCGCCGCCTCGTGGAAGCGGAAAAGGGTCATCGGGGGGCCCTCGACCTCAAGCTCGCCCCCGGCGGTCTGCTCGATCTCGACTTCCTGGCCCAGGCCCTCGTGCTCGGGCAGGCGCATGCGACGCCGAATCTCATCGGACTCGGGGCCTGCGCGGTGTTCAGCCGCGCGGCCGATCACGGCCTGCTTCGACGATCGGACGCCGACCGGCTCGCGGAGGCCTACCGCCAGTTCGACGATGTCCTGCACTGGCAGAGACTGATGGTCGAAGGCGATCCGGCCGAGGCCGCGCCGGTGGCCCTGTCGCGACTGGCGGTGGCGATGGGGGCGCCCGATGCGGCGCGACTGGTCGCGGCCCTGGACGAGACTCGCGTCGAGGTGCGCGCCCTCTTCGACCGTCTGCTCGGTGCCGGCGCGGCGGACTGATCCGCCCACTCGACCGCAGCGGTCAGATCTGCTCGGCCTGGGGCTCCATGCGCCGGGCGGTGGCACCGGCCGCGTCGCGCAGGGAGGCGACGGTCTCCTGGGCAGCTTCGATCGACAGGCTCCGCAGGTGCTCCGGCGTCGGGATGGGCATCCGGACCAGCACGATGGTGCCGAGACCTTCCTGGGAGCGGATGCGCAGGCCGCCGCCGTGCAGCTCAGCCATGGAGCGTGCGATGGCAAGGCCGAGCCCGGAGCCCTTGTGGCTGCGGGTGAGATTGGTCTCGACCTGCTGGAACGGCGCGCCGAGGCGGCTCAGGTGGGTCTTGGGGATGCCGATGCCGGTATCCTCCACGAAGATGTGGACGTGGTCGCCGGCGGGACGCGCCTTGATGATGATCCGGCCGTCGCCGGCCGGCGTGAATTTCACTGCGTTCTGCACGAGGTTCGTGAGGATCTGGTGCAGGGCACGCTCGTCGGCCAGCACCGTCAGGGCCTCGACCACGTCGACGCAGACGGTCAGAGACTTGGCCCGGGCGGCGTCGCCGACCAGCTTCAGGGTGCCCTCGATGGCGCCCGCGACCGCGATCTCGCGTGGGGCGAGCTTCACCGTCTGCGCCTCGATGCGCGACATGTTGAGGATGTCGTCGATGACCGAGAGCAGGTAGTCGCCGCTCGACCGGATGTCGCGGCAGTAATCGGTGTAGCGCGGCGAGCCGAGGGTGCCATAGACCTCGCTCTCCATCAGCTCGGCGAAGCCCATGATGGCGTTGAGCGGCGTGCGCAGCTCGTGGCTCATATTGGCCAGGAACTCGGACTTCGCCTGGTTGGCGCCCTCCGCTTGGGCCTTCTGGTCGAGGTAGCGCTCCGCGAGATCGGCGAGCTGCTGGGTCTGGAGTTCGAGGGTGCGGCGCGAGCGCTTGAGGTCGCGCACCGTCTCGATCAGCTCGCGCTCCGACTGGACGAGCTGTTCCTGGTGGCGCTTCAGGTTGGTGATGTCGGTGCCGACCGAGACGTAGCCGCCGTCCTTGGTGCGACGTTCGCTGATCTGGAGCCAGCGCCCGTCGGTCAGTTCGGCCTCGAAGGTGCGGGCGGTGGCGCCGCTCGGCTCGAGGTCGCGCAATTCCCGCCGCACGGGGGGCAGCACGCCCCGGCCCATGATCTCGGCGTAGCGCTTGCCCGGCGTGGCGTCCTCGGAGCTGAGCGCGTGCAGGTGGCGGAATTTCGAGTTGCAGAGGACGAGGCGGTTGCCGGTATCCCACAGCACGAAGGCCTCGGAGATCGCCTCGACGGCGTCACGCAGGCGCATGTCGGCGGTGGCGTTCAGCTCGGCGAGGTTGCGCTGCTCGGTGACGTCGAGGGCGATGCCGACGAGGTGGCGGCCGCCGTCGATGGTATCGGGCACGATCTCGGCCCGCATCCGCATCCAGACCCAGTTTCCGTTGGCGCCGCGGACCCGGAACTCGTGGTCGACGGTCGACTGGCTGGCGGCGAGGTGCCGGGCGAGGCTGTAGAGGTCGCCGTCGTCGGGATGCACGAGGGCGTTGACGTCGCCGAAGGAGAGAAATTCTCGCTCGCGGTGGTAGCCCAGCAGGGCGTACATCGAATCCGACCAGTAGATGCGCCCACGTGGGATATCCCAGTCCCACAGGCCGCATCGGCCGCGCCCGAGGGCCGTATCGAGGCGCTGCTTGATCTCCTCGCAGACCCGGTCGACGGCGTGGGCCCGGCGCGTCTGCAAGGCGTAGGCGATGCCGGTCCCGATGATCACCAGGGCGGCGGCCCCGAGCAGGATCGCCTGGTTGCGCATGCGCAGGGTCCAGGCGGCGGTGATGCCGGTGAGAGGTTGCAGCACCGCCACCTGGCCGCGCCCGCCAGGCAGGCTGCGCAGGGCCGCGATCACCACCGAACCGTCGGACAGGGTCACAGTCATCACGCCGGCGCTCTCGCCGAGGGTGCTGAGGGCCTGCATCTCGCCCAGATGCTCGGTGAGCGTCCGCCTCGGGCCGGGGAGGGGCGGATTCGCCGCCACGATGACGTCGTTGGGGGAAATCAGCAGGATTTGGCGCCCGGCATGGAGCAGGCCCGGCGGCAGCAGGGCGCCGAGATTGCGATGGGCCTCGTTCGCCTTGGCCTCGCCGTCGATGTCGATGTTCGCGAAGGCTGCCGCGGCGAGCCGGGTCACCGCCTCCACGTCGGTGGTCGCCGCGCGGATCACCTCCGCCCTCTGCGCCTGGAGCAGCATGGCCGCCACGGCGCCGAAGCAGATCAGGAATGTGGCGAACAGCGCCGGCAGGGCGAAGCGCAGCCAGGTCTCCGCACGGACGAACCGGACATGCGCGGCGTGTTGGGGCCGGTGGATGCCGAGAATCGTATCCGCACGCGCGGAGAGGGAAGCGGAATCCGCCTCCAGCATGAACGAACTCCGCAATTGGGATTGTCTGGCCTGGAGCGCGGATCAACCCGCGTTCCGAATCGTATACGATTCAACATTTCCGCCGGGGGTTTGTCCACGCGTTTTTTCCGGCCACGCTTGACTCCCCGCGCGAATCGAAGCGCGGAAATCCGTCTCCGATCCGTCTGAAAAACTGATTCCCGCCAAACACTTGCTAGCCGGCAAGCGTCCGCTGGAGGATGTCCGAAACGTCCCGTGACAGACCCGCAACACCCTGAATTTTCGTAAGCGCGGCCTTTGCCCGGTCGCGGCGTTCCGGCTCCATCATCCGCCACGATCCAAAAGCCGTCAGCAGGCGTGCGGCCACCTGCGGGTTGGTCGAATCGAGTGCCAGAACCGCGTCTGCCACAAGAGCATAGCCGGTGCCGTCCGGCCGGTTGAACTGAGTCGGATTTGCCATCCCGAAACTACCGATCAGGGACCGGACTCGGTTGGGATTGGTCATGGTGAAGGCCGGATGACCCTGGAGCCGGCGGATGCGCACCGGCGTGCCCTCGTCGGGAATCGTCGCCTGGATCGCCAGCCACTTGTCGAGGACCAGGGGCTCCGACCGGTAATCCGTGGCGAAACGCGCGAGCGCATCCTCGCGGGCCGGGCCGGAGACCTGGGCCAGGACCGCCAGGGCCGCGAGACGATCGGTCATCGTGGTGGCGGCCTCCATCTGGGCGAGGGCGAGACCGGTCGCGGCCTCGGGATCGGCCGCCGACATCAGGTCGAGGGCGGCGTTGCGCAACGCCCGCCGCCCGGCTGCCGCCGCATCGGGGCTGAAGGGCATGCCCGCCGGTTCAGCCAGTGCTTCACGCAGGCCGGCGAGCCGGTCGCGAAGGCACGCTCCGAGGTGCCGCCGCAGGGCATGGCGTGCCCGATGGATCGCGTCCGGATCGATGTCCGCCGCGATCTCGTTGGCCACGTCGGCCTCGCTCGGCAGGGCGAGGATCAGGGCGGCGAAGGCCGGATCGGACAGGGCCTCGGCGTCGAGGAAGGCGGCGAGCGCGGTGCCGAGGCCCTCGGCGCCAGCGTCGGAGACCGTGCCCGAGCGCGATCCCTGGACCAGCAGGCGCATGGCCACGCCCTGGGCCGCCTGCCAGCGGTTGAACGCATCCGGGTCGTGGCGCAACAGGGTCAGCGAATCGGCATCGGTCATCTCGATCTCGACCCGGACCGGGGCGGAGAAGCCGCGGAACAGCGACGGCACCGGGCGTTCGCCGACGTTCGTGACGACGAGGGTGTCGGTGTGCCGTTCGAGCACGAACACGCCGTCCTCCATCCGGTCGCTCCGCGCCGCGACGAGGGGACCGTCCGGCCCGACGAGGCCGAGCCGGATCGGAATCACCAGGGGCGGGCTGTCGGACGCGCCCGGCAGACTCTGCCGAAACTCCAGGCGGTAGGTCCGGGCCTGCCGATCGTAATGCGCCTGCACCGCGACGCGCGGCGTGCCGGGGCGTTCGTACCAGCGCGCAAAGGCGCTGAGATCGCGCCCGGAGGTCGCCGCGAAAGCGGCGAGGAAATCCTCCACCGTGGCGGCCGTGCCGTCGTTGTCGGTGAAGTAGCGGTCCATCCCGGCCCGGAAGGCTTGCGCGCCCAGGAGCGTGCGCAGCATCCGTACGATCTCGGCGCCCTTCTCGTAGACCGTGGCCGTGTAGAAGTTGTTGATCTCGGTGTACTGCCTCGGCCGAACCGGATGGGCGAGGGGACCGGCATCCTCGGGGAACTGCCGGGCGCGCAGGGTGCGGACCTCGCCGATGCGATGGACGGCGCGCGAGCGCATGTCGGAGGAGAATTCCTGGTCGCGGAAGACCGTCAGGCCCTCCTTGAGGCAGAGCTGGAACCAGTCCCGGCAGGTGATGCGATTACCGGTCCAGTTGTGGAAATACTCGTGCGCGATGATCGCCTCGATGGCCGCGTAATCCGCATCCGTCGCGGTCTCGGGCGAGGCGAGCACGTAGCGGTCGTTGAAGATGTTGAGGCCCTTGTTCTCCATCGCTCCCATGTTGAAGTCGGAGACGGCGACGACGTTGAATACGTCGAGGTCGTAGGCGCGGCCGAAGGCGGTCTCGTCCCAGGCCATCGAGCGCGCGACCGCGTCGAGGGCGTAATCGGCACGGTCGGCCTTGCCGGGTTCGACGTAGACGGCGAGTTCGACAATGCGGCCCTCGCTGGTGGTGAAGGGGCGCCGCACCAGATCGAGGCGTCCGCCCACGAGGGCGAAGAGATAGGCCGGCTTCGGGTGCGGATCGTGCCAGATCGCGAAGTGGCGCCCGGGGCCGGCCTCGCCGCGCTCCACCGGGTTGCCGTTGCCGAGGAGCACCGGCGCCTCGTCGCGGTCGGCCTCGATCCGGGTGGTGTAGACCGCCATCACGTCCGGCCGGTCGAGGAAATAGGTGATCCGGCGGAAGCCGTCGGCCTCGCACTGGGTGCAGTAGACGCCGTTGGAGCGATACAGCCCCATCAGCTTGGTGTTGGCCGTGGGATCGACCCGTGTGGCGATGCTGAGGGTGAACGGGCCGGCCGGGGGATGCACCAGCGTGAGGCTCGACGGGGTGAGGCTGTAGGCCTCGGGCGGAAGGGGCTGGCCGTCCAGGGCGAGGCCGACGAGGGTCAGGTCCTCGCCATCGAGCACCAGGGGCGCCCCGGGCCGCCCGGCCGGATTGGGATGGAGGGTCAGTTCAGCCCGCACCGTCGTCGCGCTCGGGTGGAGCGCCACGTCGAGAGCCACCGTCCCGATCAGGTAGTCGCTCGGGCGGTAATCCTCCAGGCGGATCGGGATGGGCGTTTCGGTGCGCATGCGGGGTCCTTCGGCTGCGGCGCCACTGTGCGGGCGAGGCGGCGCCGGCGCAACGCGCCGTCTGACAGGCGCGTTGACGCGCACCCACCTGGGGCCACATAGGCGCTGTTCCTCGGAGAGCACCAACCCATGCGATTCCTTCACACTATGGTCCGCGTCGCCGACCTCGACCGCGCCCTCGACTTCTACGTCAACACCTTCGGGCTTCAGGAGGTGCGCCGGGTCGACAACGAGAAGGGCCGCTTCACCCTGGTCTTCCTGGCGGCCCCCGACGATGCCGGCACCGCCAAGGAGACTCAGGCCCCGGTCATCGAGCTGACCCATAACTGGGACCCCGAGACCTATTCGGGTGGCCGCAACTTCGGGCATCTCGCTTACGAGGTCGATGACATCTACGCCTTCTGCGCCAAGCTGCAGGCTGCCGGAATCACGATCAACCGCCCGCCGCGCGACGGCAACATGGCCTTCGTGAAGTCCCCCGACGGCATCTCGATCGAGCTGCTGCAGAAGGGACCGGCCAAGCCGCCGCAGGAGCCCTGGTCCTCGATGGAAAACACCGGCACCTGGTAAGCTTCCAGCCTCCGACCGTGAGGGTTTGCAATCGCGAGAGCCGCCTGCACCGAAAGGTGCGGGCGGCTCTCGACCTTCGAATCAAGGCTCGGGCACGGGTGTGATGCCGAGTTGGCTGAGCTTGGCCGTCACGGTCTCGATCGGCCGACGCAGCTTCAGGCTCATCACCGAGACGGGGATGCCCTCGCGCGCCATCGCGGTGAGTTGCTGGACGGATTCGAGCGTCCAGGCCGTGTCGTTCGTCGCCATCGCTTCCTCCTGTTCCGAACGTCGTCTGCGGTGCGGGTCTGCCCGCCTCGCCCTTCGAGACGTGGCACTGACGAGGATGTGGACAAGGGGGCGGGCAAAGGGGCGGGCGAGCGGGCGGGCAAGTCCTCCTTCGAGATGCCAGCAAGCCGGGCGCCGGAAATCTCGCACCCCCGTGCGGAACATCGCGCCGGAAGTCCCCCGCGCCTTCTCACTCGGGCCTTGACCCCCGGCCCGCGCCCGGCGCACACCCGCGCCGGATCAGTCGGCCGGGCGGCCGCTCCGGGCCTCAGGCCCGGGGAGGAAAGTCCGGGCTCCATGGAGAGACGGTGCCGGATAACGTCCGGCGGGGGCGACCCCAGGGACAGTGCCACAGAGAGCAGACCGCCACGGATTGGCGTGAGTCGATCCGCGGTAAGGGTGAAAGGGTGCGGTAAGAGCGCACCGCGGACGCGGCAACGCGGACGGCACGGCAAACCCCACCGGGAGCAAAACCGAATAGGGGCGACACGGCGGGCCTCGCGGCCCGTTCAGGCCCTCTCTCCAGGCTCGTCGCCCGGGTTGGTTGCTCGAGGCGGTCGGTAACGATCGTCCCAGAGGAATGGCCGCCACGTTCGGATGCCGTCAGGCGTCCGGGCCCTACAGAACCCGGCTTAAAGGCCGACTGATCCACCTCGCGCTTTCGGGAGCTGCCCAAGAGGATACCGGCATGTCCGGGCTGCCGCGTCAAAATGCGCCGGACCGATTTCATGCGTGACGGCCGGGGTTCCGCCTCCGGGATCGTTCGTGCTCCGAGCCGGCGCAAGCATTTGGACGCCATGCCGTAAGTTATCGGACCGAATCCTTGGCGGAAATTTCGGTTTCAGATCAAGATCGAACCCTTCGAACCGGATGACCAAGGATTTCGATCGGATACGATCGAGCCAGAACGCCTGGCATCCGAAATTGTCTTCCTGACCCAACGAAGAACATGTTTCCGAAGTGCCAGAGACAGCTGGAAAACATGGAATGAAGATCCGTCATCCTTCGATTACATGGCGGAATCTATTGGCTTTATAAAATATTCAGGCAAGGAAATATTTAATTCAATTCCCGTATTCGGGCTTCCTCAAGTCGAAATTCGTTTCTTTCGACTATTGGCGGAACCGGTCCGAGGTTAGGCAATGGCTTTTCTGCGCGGGGTGATGATGCTGGCCGTCGGCATGGTGTTGTATGCGGGCGACGGAGCGACTTCGGCAGAATTGGACGATCTCAAAGCGCGTTACAAACGTCCGACCGCGATCCCGTTTCCGGAGGCCGCGCCCTATTCGCCGCAATTGGCGACGCTGGGCAAGATGCTGTTCTTCGATCCTCGTTTGAGCGGCAAGCAGAACCTGAGCTGTGCCAGCTGCCACAATCCCTCCTTCGGCTTCGAGGTCCCGGTCGCCGGTGCCATCGGGGCGACCAACACGCCGCTGGGCCGCAAGGCCCCGACCGTGCTGAACGCCGCCTGGATTCCGACCCTGTTCTGGGACGGGCGCGCGCCGGACCTCGAGACGCAGGCGATGGGGCCGATCACCGCGGATACGGAGATGGACGGCAAGTTTCCCGAGATCATCGCCCGCCTGAAGGGCACGCCGGAATACGCGGCCTGGTTCGCCAAACTGTTTCCCGGCAAGGGCGTGACACAGGAGGCGATCCTCACCGCGATCGCGACCTATGAGCGGACGGTTGTGTCCGGGTGGGCCCCGTTCGACCGCTGGGTGGACGGCGATGAGGCGGCGATGGCGCCAGCCGCGCAACGGGGCTTCGCGCTGTTCAACGGGAAAGCCGGTTGCGCCGGCTGCCACACCGGCTGGAACTTCACCGACAACCAGTTCCACGACCTCGGCCTCCCGACCAAGGATATCGGGCGCGCGGCCTTCGAACCGGATGCGCCCCTGGCGCGCCATGCCTTCAAGACGCCGGGCCTGCGCAACCTGACCTACCGCGCCCCCTTCGGCCATGCCGGCCAGTTCGCCAACCTGGAGTCGATCGTCGACTTCTACGAGACCGGAGGCATCGTCCGCCCGTCGAAGTCGCCGCTGATGAAGCCCCTCCGGCTGGCGCCGGAGGAGCGCGCCGACCTGATCGCGTTCCTGCGTTCCCTCACTGCGGAGCAGACCCGGACGGCGCTGCCGAATCTTCCGAACTGAAACCTGCCGAACGGCGCCTGAACCAAGTCCGATACGAGAGCCACCGCGATGTCGATCCGCTACACGATCCTGCTTCCGCTCCTCGGCTTCATGCTCCTGGCCGGTCTTCTCTCCGGCGTGACCGGCTGGGTCGGCCTCGGAGCGGTCGGCGACCTGTCCCTGCTCGGCTCGCGCACCACCGAGACCAACGAGGCGAGCCGCATCGCGCGTGACCGCTTCAACCGCGCCGAGGATCTGATCGCCCGCGTCAGCGCCATGACCGATCTGGTCGACATGGGCCCGATCAACCGCGAGTTCACGGCGGCGAGTGATCAGATCATGGCTCTCCTGGGCCGGCTCGAGGCTCTGGCCCAGTCCGATCGGATGCTGATCCTGGCCCGCAGCGCCCAGGCCGAGGCCCGGCAATGGCGCGCCGATGCGGAAGTCCTGCTCGGCCTCCGGCCCTCCGCCCAAGTCCCGACTCTGGAGCGGATGGCACAGGAGAACCAGCGCCTGCGGCAGCGTTTCGACGAGGCCGTCGCGCTGGCCGCCGAGGATGCGCGCGCCCAGATCCAGGCCACGCATGCCGGCACGGTCTGGAAGATCTGGGCCATGCTCGGCCTCGTCGGCGGCGTCGTCCTCGTCGGCTCCGGCACCGCGTGGTGGCTGGCCGGAACGCTGGCCCGTCCGCTGGAGCGCCTCACCGAGGACACCACCCGCCTCGCCAACGGCGACACCGACGTGGCCCTGGCGGCGACCCGGCGCCGGGACGAGATCGGCGACATCGCCCGGGCGGTGATGGCCATCCGCGACATGTCCCTGGCGGACGCCGCCGAGCAGCTCCAGACCACCGAAGCGGCGCGGCTGCGCGAGGATCAGGCCCGGCGCACCCTGCTGCGCGACCTCGCCGACCGCTTCGAGCGCTCGGTGGGCGGCATCGTCACCCACGTGGCCGAGGCGGTCACCGGGCTGCAGTCGTCGTCGGACACTATGCGGAGCGCGGTCGAGGGCACCGCCCTGCGCTCCACCAGTGCGGCTGAGGCCGCGCGGCAGACGTCCGGCAATGTTACCGCCGTGGCGGCCGCCGCCGACCAGCTCGGCTCGACGGTGGGGGAGATCGGGCGGCAGGTCGATCAGGCCAGCGAGATCTCCGCCGCCGCCGTGCAGGCCGCATCCCGCACCGGCGCGACCATGGCGGCGCTCTCCGCCGCCGCGACCCGGATCGGCGACGTCGTCGGGCTGGTCTCGACCATCGCCGGCCAGACCAACCTCCTCGCCCTCAACGCCACCATCGAGGCGGCCCGCGCGGGCGAGACCGGCCGCGGCTTCGCCGTGGTGGCGGCGGAGGTGAAGGAGCTTGCCTCCCAGACCAGCCGCGCCACCGAGGAGATCCGTCAGCAGATCGGGGCAATCCAGGCCGCCACCGGCGGCGCCGCGCTGGCGATCGAGGAGATCACGTCCCAGATCCACGCGATGAGCGGCGTCACGACGAGCATCGCCGGCGCGGTCGAGGAGCAGGGGGCCACCACGCAGGAGATCATGCGCAGCATGATGCAGGCCTCCTCCGGCACCGACCGGGTGACAACCGACATCTCCGAGGTCGCCCGTTCGGCCGACGCTGCCGGCCAGGTCGCCCAGTCTGTGGCGACCGCCGCCGATGCTCTCGCAGGTCAGTCACGGACCCTGCGGGCCGAGATCGAGAACTTCCTCGGCAACGTCCGGGCGGCCTGATCGCGATTGCTTGGCGACGACGGCCGAAGCCGCGTCCTCCGCGCGAGAAGTTCTGCCGCCTCGACGCCGACATCGAGGCGCCGGCGCGCATCCCGGATGTGCCTTTGACGCCCGATCCTTACGCTCGGTTAACCTTGCTGAGGTCTGATCGACGCTGGCCGCTTCCCCTCGGCCAGGTTCGTTGACGGCGCTCAGAGGCCCATGGTACCCCGATTCATCCCGTCAACGGCGAATTTCGGATCGACGGACGCAGCCTGTCCCAGGCAGGCCGGTGTCCGCATGCGCGGTCGCGTCTCGCGTCGACCCGGAGACGCCCCGTCTCTCCGAGCCGCGCCTGCGTGCTCCAGCCCCGTGGAAGGGACGCATGCGCCGCTTCACTCCCGTCGATTTCCGGCTCCGCTTCGGAGCGCAACGGCGGCACGCCGAGGCCATCCGATGATGCGTGCTCCTCGCGAAGCGCGGGTCCCGCGCGCCCTCGACGGCGCGCCGCACGTCCCCGTCCTCCTCGGTGAGGTGCTGGCCGCCCTCGATCTGCCCGGCCGCAGCCTCGCCGTCGACGGCACCTTCGGGGCCGGCGGCTACACCCGCGCGATGCTGCAGGCCGACCCAGGCGTTCACGTTCTGGCGATCGACCGCGATCCGGGCGCGATCGCGGGCGGCGCCCCCCTGGTCGCCGAGGCGGCCGGACGCCTGACCCTGGTGCCGGGCCGTTTCGGCACCCTCGACGCCTGCGTGGAGGGCGCCGGCCATGCGCTGGCCGATGCCGTGGTCCTCGATATCGGCGTGTCGTCGATGCAGATCGACCAGCCGGAGCGCGGCTTCTCCTTCCGCAACGACGGCCCCCTCGACATGCGCATGGAGCGCGCAGGCCCGAGCGCGGCCGACCTCGTCAACGAGTCCGAGGAAGCCGACCTCGCCGACATCATCTTCCATTACGGCGAGGAGCGCCGCTCGCGCGCCGTCGCCCGGGCGATCATCGAGGCCCGCCGCAAGGGGCGCATCGAGACGACCGCGGCGCTGGCCGACATCGTCGCCAGCGTGGTCTGGGCCGATCCGGCGAGCGGCATCCATCCGGCGACCCGGACCTTCCAGGGTCTGCGCATCGCGGTGAACGACGAACTCGGCGAGCTGGTCCAGGCGCTGCACGCCGCCGAGCGCATCCTGCGGCCCGGCGGTCGCCTCGCGGTGGTGACCTTCCACTCGCTCGAAGACCGGATCGTCAAGCAGTTCTTCTCGGCCCGCAGCGGCCGGGCGGCCCAAGCCTCCCGCCACCTGCCGAGCCTGGAGGCCCCGGCGCCCCGGAGCTTCGGCGCCGTCACCAAGGGACCGGTCCTGCCGAGCTCGGCCGAGACCGCCGCCAATCCCCGGTCCCGCTCGGCCAAGCTGCGCGCGGTGGAGCGCACGGACGCGCCCGCGCCCGAACCCCTGGCGGCCATCGAGACCCTGGCGGCGCTGCCGGCGCGGACGGGTCGGAGCGGAGGGGCACGCCGGTGATCCGTTTGCTCAACCTCATCGCGGTGCTCGGGCTGATCGGCTCGGCGATCTACGCCTACTCGATCAAGTACGACACCCTCTACCAGGCGGGACAGGTCTCGAAGGCCCAGACCCAGCTCAAGAAGGAGCGTCAGGCCATCGCGGTCCTGCGCGCCGAGTGGCAATTGCTGACGCGGCCGGACCGGCTTCAGGCAGCGGTCGATCGCTATCTCGCCCTCGAGCCCATCGGCACCGCCCATCTGGGGCGCCTGGCCGACCTGCCGGCGCGTCCCGATCGCGGCGACGAGATCGGGCGGCTCCTCGCTGCCACGGCGACGCCCAAGGAGAAGCCGGTGGCCGCTCGCGGGTCCGATGAGCCGCGCATCACCGGCAGCATCACGCCCCGCACCACCACGACCAGAACTCCGACCACGCCTTCGAGGTAGTGCCCGTGTCCGAAGTCCCGACTCACGACGCAGCCGAGTCGACCGGCGCGCCCGCCCGCGGGGAATCCGTCGCGTCCGTGGAAACCGTCGCCCCCCAGGGGCCGGCCTCCGCGCCGGGCGCCGCCCAGGTCGAACGGACGGTACTCGAGCCCGCGCCCGAGGCACCGGCCGCACCGCCGGTGTCGCGGGCCGAGTGGGTGCTCCGGCACGCGAAGGCGATGTTCCACCTCGCCATCGAGCGGTCCTATACCCGCGTCGGGCTCGTCGGTCTCGCCTTCGCGCTGGTGTTCGCCACCATCGCCGGGCGCCTGATTTTCGGGGCGGCCTTCCCGGAGCCCGATAACGGCGATCGCCGGATCGCGGCGGCCGCCACGACGGCGATCCGCCCCGACATCGTCGACCGCAACGGCGAGATCCTCGCCACGGATATCCGCACGGTCTCGATCTTCGCGGAACCGCGCAACATCTACGACAAGGACGAGGCGGTCGAACTGCTCACCGCCGTGCTTCCGCAGATCAACGCCACCGAGTTGCGCGCCAAGCTCTCCACCAAGAAGGGCTTCGTCTGGGTCAAGCGCGAGATCACCCCGAAGCAGCAGGCCGAGGTCCACCGTCTCGGCATCCCGGGCATCGGCTTCCTGCCCGACCACAAGCGCGTCTACCCGAACGGCGTCGCCGCCGCCCACATCCTCGGTGTGACCAACCTCGACAACATCGGCATCGCCGGCATCGAGAAGTACATCGACAACCAGGGCAACAAGGCGCTCAACGATTTCGGCCTCGTGGCGAAGCAGACCGACCTCGCGCCGGTCCAGCTTTCCATCGACCTGCGAGCGCAGTTCGCGGTGCGCGATGAACTCGCCTGGGGTCTGGAGCACTTCAAGGCCAAGGCCGCCGCCGGCATGATCCTCGACGTGCAGACCGGCGAGGTGATCGCGCTCGCCTCCCTGCCGGATTTCGACCCGAACGATCCGGCCGACGCGCTCAACCCCGACCGCATCAACCGCATGAACGTCGGCGTCTACGAGATGGGCTCGACCTTCAAGGCGATGACCCTCGCGATGGCGCTCGATTCCGGCAAGTACAACGTCAACTCCACCTTCGACACCCGTGGCGGCGTGCTGAACTGGGGCCGCCAGAAGATCCACGAGTATCACGGCACCAACCGCGTCATCACCATGCCGGAGGTGTTCACGCACTCGTCGAACATCGGCTCGGCAAAGATGGCGCTCGGCATCGGCGTGCCCGGCCACAAGGCCTTCCTGAAGAAGATGGGCCTGACCGACCGCATGCGGACGGAACTTCCCGAGAGCGCCGAACCGCTGGTGCCGCCGCGCTGGACCGAGATCAACACCATCACGATCGCGTTCGGCCACGGCCTCGCGGTGGCGCCGATCCAGGCGACGGCGGCGGTGGCGGCTATCGCCAATGGCGGCTTCCTGATGACGCCGACTTTCCTGAAGACCACGCAGGCGGACGCCATGGTGAAGGCCACCCGCGTGCTCAAGCCCGAGACCAGCGAGGCGATGCGCTTCATCATGCGCCTCAACGCCGTCGAGGGCTCGGCCAAGAAGGCGTCGATCCCGTACTACTTCGTGGGCGGCAAGACCGGCACCGCCGAGAAGGTCATTCACGGCCGCTACGTGAAGAACCGCCTGTTCACGACCTTCATGGCCGCTGCCCCGATGAACAACCCGAAATACCTCTTCGTCACCATCATGGACGAGCCGCAGGGCCTTCCGGAATCCGGCGGTTACGCGACGGCCGCCTGGAATTCCGGTGTCGTTACCGGCCGTGTGATCGAGCGGGTCGCGCCCATCCTCGGCCTGCCGCCGCAATTCGATCCGCCGGTCAAGCCCTTCCCCCTCATGGTGAAACTCGGCGCCTATCACGCGACGCAGGTGGACGGGCGATGAGCGGGCCGACCCTCGGCTCACTGTTTCCCGAGGCCGAGGCGGCCTTCGCCGGCCTACCCGTCTCCGGGTTGACGGCTGATTCGCGCAAGGTCGCGCCCGGCATGGTGTTCGTAGCCGTACCCGGCACCGTGGCGGATGGAAGGCGCTTCGTGGCGCAGGCCGCGCAAGCCGGTGCCGTGGCGGTGGTGAGCGAGGGCGCGCGGCCGGCCGATCTCGACGGAGCCGTGCCCTACATCGCCGTCGCCGATGTGCGGCGCAGCCTCGCACGCGCCGCCCGCGCCTTTTCGGGCCGGCAGCCGGCCCAGGTCGTCGCGGTGACCGGCACAAGTGGGAAGAGTTCGGTCACGGATTTCGTGCGCCAGATCCTGGCGCGCCTCGGCGTCGAGGCGGCGAGCCTCGGCACGGTCGGCATCGTCACCAGCCGCGGCGCGATCTATGGCTCGCTGACCACGCCCGATCCCGTCACGCTCCACGCCACCCTGGCGCAATTGGCCGATGACGGCATCGGATACCTCGCCATGGAGGCGTCCTCCCACGGCATCGAGCAGCGACGCCTCGACGGCGTCGATCTCGCGGCGGTGGGCTACACCAATCTCGGGCGCGATCATCTCGACTACCACGCCACCATCGAGGACTACCTCGCCGCCAAGCTCCGCCTGTTCACGACCCTGGCGCAGCCCGGCATCCCGGCAGTGATCAACCTCGACGGCGCCTATGCCGACGTGGTCGTGGCGTCCGCCGCCGCGCGTGGGCTCGACATTCACACCACCGGCACCAAGGGTGACACGGTGCGCCTCATCGCGGCCCGCACCGAAGGTTTTCATCAGCACCTCACCCTCCTGGCGCCGGGCACCAGCGGCGTTCTTGAGGAATACGGCGTCCGCCTGCCCCTCGTTGGCGGCTTCCAGGTGGAGAACGCGCTGCTCGCCGCCGGTCTCGTCCTGGCGACTCCGGCCGGTCAGGCGGATCGCCCCGGCGTCATCGCCGCCCTCGAACATCTCACCGGGGTTCCGGGCCGGATGGAGCGGATCGGCGAAGTCAGTGGCGGGCTCTGCCTCGTCGATTACGCCCACAAGCCCGAAGCGCTGGAGGGCGTGCTGACGGCGCTGCGCCCGTTCGCGACCGGGCGCCTGCGGGTGGTCTTCGGCTGCGGCGGCGATCGCGATACGGGCAAGCGCCCCATCATGGGCGCCATCGCGGCACGGATGGCGGACGCCGTCATCGTCACCGACGACAATCCCCGCAGCGAGAACCCGGCCGCGATCCGCGCCGCGATCCTGGCCGCTGCCCCGGGAGCGATCGAGATCGGCGACCGGGCCGAGGCGATCCGGACAGCCGTGCGGGCGCTCGCGCCCGGTGACGTGCTGGTGGTGGCCGGCAAGGGCCATGAAACCGGCCAGATCGTGGGGTCACAGGTTCTGCCCTTCTCGGACCACGACGTCCTCCGGGCTGCGATCGCGGAACGCTCACGATGACCCAACCGAACCCGCTCTGGACGCAGGACGCCTTGGAGGCCGCCACCGGCGGGACCGTGCACGGCGCGCCGAGGGCCATCACCGGCGCCTCCATCGACACCCGCACGCTGCAGCCGGGCGACTTGTTCTTCGCCATCAAGGGCGAGGCACGGGACGGGCACGATTTCGTCCGCGCCGCCCTTGAGCGCGGCGCCGGCGCGGCGGTGGTCGCCGCCGAACGCGCGCCGGACTTCGCCGGGGCCGGTCCCGTCCTGGCGGTTTCCGGCAAAGCGTCCGGCTCGGGTGACGATCCCGTTCTCGACGCCATGCGGGCCTTGGGGGCCGCCGCCCGGGCCCGCAGCCGGGCCGGCATCGTCGCGGTGACGGGGTCGGTCGGGAAGACCGGCACCAAGGAAGCGCTGCGTCACGTCCTGTCGGCGCAGGGAATGACCCACGCCTCCATCGCCTCCTACAACAACCACTGGGGCGTCCCTCTGACCTTGGCGCGGATGCCCGCCGATGCGCAGTTCGGCGTGTTCGAAATCGGCATGAACCATCCGGGCGAGATCGTGCCGCTGACCGCCATGGTGCAGCCGGACATCGCCCTGGTGACCACCGTCGAGCCCGTGCACATCGAACACTTCGCCTCGCTCTCGGCCATCGCCGACGCCAAGGGCGAGATCTTCTCCGGCCTGAAGGCCGGCGGCACTGCGATCATCGCCCGCGACAATCCGAGCTATCCGCGCCTGCTCGCCCATGCCCAGGCCTCCCGCGCGGGTCGCGTCATCACCTTCGGCGAGCATCCGGAGGCGGATATTCGCGCTCAGCGCATCGTCCTGCGCCCCGACCTCTCGGTGGTGGACGCGGTGGTGATGGGCATCCCCGTCACCTATCAGCTCGGCACGCCCGGCCGGCACACGGCGATGAACTCGCTCGGCGTGATGGCGGTGGTGCATGCGCTGGGGGCCGATCTCGCCCTCGCCGCCCTGTCGCTCGCCGCCCTGCGGCCGCCGGTCGGTCGCGGCGAGCGCACCGCGCTGGCGATCGGGGCGGGCGAGGCCTTCCTGGTCGACGAGAGCTACAATGCCAATCCGGCCTCGATCCGCGCCGCGCTCGCGACGCTGTCGGCCATCGAGACCGGCCCGCGTGGACGCCGCATCGCCGTGCTGGGCGACATGCTCGAACTCGGACCCGAGGGCGAAGCCCATCACCGCGACTTGGCCGGACCGGTGGAAGCGGCCAAGGTCGACCTCGTCTTCACGGCCGGTCCGCTGATGCGCAACCTCTTCGAGGCGCTGCCGGTGAGCCGGCGCGGCGCCTGCGCGGCCACCTCCGCCGACCTGCTTGAATCCGTGCTCTCGACCCTGCGCCCCGGCGACGCCGTGATGGTGAAGGGCTCGAACAGCATCCGCATGGGCCGGATTGTGGAAGCGCTCAAAGCCCGTTACGCGAACGCCCTAGCCGAACCGCCTCACGCCGCCGCGCGCTGAGGCGACCTTCATCACGGCCGGGGAGGGGACGCGTACCCCGTGCCTTCGGCCGAGTTTCGAACTGAACCACGGCCGGGTGCTGGATGCTGTATCTCCTGTCGGACTTGAGCGGCACCGTCTCCGCCCTCAACGTCTTCCGCTACATCACCTTCCGTACCGGCGGCGCGCTGTTCACGGCGGGCCTGTTCGTGTTTTGGTTCGGGCCGCTGATCATTTCGCTGCTGCGTCTGCGCCAGGGCAAGGGCCAGCCGATCCGCGAGGACGGCCCCCAGTCGCACCTGCTGACGAAGCGCGGCACGCCCACCATGGGTGGCCTGATGATCCTGGCCGGCTGCGTCGTGGCGATCCTGCTCTGGGCCAATCCGCGCAACCATTATGTCTGGGTCACCCTGGCGGTGACCCTCGGCTTCGGCGCCATCGGCTTCTACGACGACTATCTCAAGGTGACGAAGCAGTCGCACAAGGGCTTCTCAGGCAAGTTCCGCCTCCTGCTGGAAGCGGGTATCGCCCTCGCGGCCTGTGTGCTGATCTCGGTCTACTCGGCCCCGACCCTGCAGAACCAGCTCGCCTTCCCGGTGTTCAAGGACGCGCTCCTGAACCTCGGCTGGTTCTACGTGCTGTTCGCCGCCTTCGTCATCGTGGGAACCGGCAATGCCGTGAACATGACCGACGGCCTCGACGGCCTCGCCATCGTGCCGGTGATGATCGCCTGCGGCACCTTCGGCGTCATCGCCTACCTCGTCGGCAACGTGTTCACGGCCGGCTACCTGCAGGTGAACTACGTGCGCGACACCGGCGAACTCGCGGTGGTCTGCGGCGCGGTGATCGGGGCGGGGCTCGGCTTCCTGTGGTTCAACGCGCCGCCCGCGCAGGTCTTCATGGGCGATACCGGCTCGCTGGCGCTCGGCGGTCTCCTCGGCACCATCGCGGTGGCCACCAAGCACGAGATCGTGCTGGCGATCGTGGGCGGCCTGTTCGTGCTCGAGATGATGTCGGTGATCATTCAGGTCGCGTCGTTCAAGCTCACGGGCAAGCGGGTCTTCCGCATGGCCCCGATCCACCACCATTTCGAGCAGAAGGGCTGGAAGGAGCCGCAGGTCGTGATCCGGTTCTGGATCATCGCCGTGATCCTGGCGCTGGCCGGCCTCGCCACTCTGAAGCTGCGCTGATCCGCATGACGCCCGTCACCACCTTCGCCGGCCGGAAGGTCGCCTTGTTCGGCCTCGGCGGCTCCGGCCTCGCCACCGTGCGCGCCCTGATCGCCGGGGGCGCCGACGTGCTCGCCTGGGACGATTCCCCGGAGAGTACGGCGCGGGCGCGCGACCAGGGCATCACCGTCTTCGACCTGAACGAGGCCGACTGGACCGGCTTCTCCGCCCTGATCCTCGCCCCCGGCGTGCCGCTGACCCACCCCGTTCCCCACTGGACCGTCACGAAGGCGCGCGAGGCCGGCATCCCGATTATCGGCGATATCGAGCTGTTCGTCCGGGAGCGCCGCGCCCTTGCGCCGGGCGCACCCTTCGTCGCCATCACGGGCACCAACGGCAAGTCGACCACCACGGCGCTGATCGCCCACATCCTGACGGCGGCCGGCCGCGACGTGCAGATGGGCGGCAATATCGGCACCGCGATCCTGTCCCTGGCGCCGCCGGCGCCCGACCGCATCCACGTGATCGAGCTGTCCTCGTTCCAGATCGACCTGACGCCGAGCCTCGACCCGAGCCTCGGCATCCTCCTCAACATCACGCCGGACCACCTCGACCGCCACGGCACCCTGGCCGACTATGCGGCGATCAAGGCGCGGCTGGTGGCGGGGGCGGACCGCGCCATCGTCGGGGTCGACGACGATCTCAGCCGGACCATCGCGGACGCCTGGACGGGGCCTTGCGTCCGCATCCATGTCGGAATGCCGGATGCCGATTTCGACGGCCTGTCGGCCCGCGACGGAACGGTGTTCGACGCGGACGGCACCCCGATCGCGGACCTCAACGGCATCGGGTCCCTGCGCGGGGCGCACAATTGGCAGAATGCCGCTGTGGCGGCCGCCTGCGTCCGGGCTCTCGGGATCGGCGATGCCGAACTGGTGGCGGGTCTCCGGAGCTTCCCCGGTCTGCCCCACCGCATGGAAGAGGTCGGCCGGCGCGGGCGCGTACTGTTCGTCAACGATTCGAAGGCCACCAACGCCGATTCCACCGAGAAGGCCCTGACCGCCTTCCGCGACATCCACTGGATCCTCGGCGGCAAGGCCAAGGAGGGCGGCATCGCATCCCTGGCGCCGCTGTTCGGCCGCGTCGCCCACGCCTATCTGATCGGCGCGGCAAGCGACGCCTTCGCCGCCACCCTGGAGGGCCGGGTGCCCTACACCGCCTGCGGCACCCTCGCGGTCGCCACCGCGAAGGCGGCCGAGGCCGCTGCGGCGTCGGAGGCGGCCGAGCCCGTGGTCCTGCTCTCGCCGGCCTGCGCGTCCTACGACCAGTTCCGAAGCTTCGAGGATCGCGGGGATCGGTTCCGGGATCTGGTGCGCGCGCGGACCTGAGGACAACCGCTTCTCGAAATCTCAATCATTCCCGCGCCTGATGGAGAGCAGGTAGCGCGCGCTCGCCCCCTCGGCGGCGCGGGGATGGGTTGAGTGCATGGCGTCCACGATGGCACCCGGCGCGGCGCGCTGGCAGGCGGGAGCCTGGGCCCGTATCCCCGTTCTCAGCGTCCTGAAGCGCCTCGCGACGCTTCTCCTCGTCGCCTTCATCTTCTTCGCCTGCTTCGCTTTTTCCGACACCTCGCCCTACGATGTCGTGGCGATCCCCACCATCGTGCTGTGGCTCTGCCTCGGCCTGCGCCTGCATCGGGGCATGGTGCCTCTGCTCTGGCTGCTGATCCTCTACGTCAGCGCCATCACGGTGGCGCTGATGCCCTTCGTCGACCAGCCCCTGCCGGTGACCTGGACGATCCAGCTCGCCTATCTCGCCATCACCGGCGTGTTCTTCGCCATGCTGTTCTCCGACGACACCGAGGCGCGGATGGAACTGGCGCTCAAGATCTTCGTGGCGAGCTGCCTGCTGTCGAGCGCCTTCGGCATCGTGGGCTATTTCGGATTCATCCCGACCGAGGACCTGTTCTACAAGTACGGCCGTGCCTCGGGCACCTTCCAGGACCCGAACGTGTTCGGCTCGTTCCTGACGCTGGGCGCGCTCTACCTGATGCATGGCCTGCTGCTCGGTACCAGCCGGCGCCCGATCCTCTCCTCCGCGATCCTGATGGTGATCGTGGCGGGCATCTTCCTGTCGTTCTCGCGCGGCTCCTGGGGCGGCACGCTGATCGCCGTCGCCGTGATGGTGGGCAGCGTCTACACCACCACGCCCTCGGCGCGCTTGCGCCGCCGCATCGTCATCCTGACGGTGCTGGCTGTGGCCGCCACGGCGGTCGCCATCGTGGGATTGCTGTCGATCGGCGACACGGCCGAGATGTTCTCGAAGCGCGCGGCAGTCACGCAGGATTACGACACCGGCGAGACCGGCCGCTTCGGCAACCAGATGCGCGGCCTCGCCATGCTCCTGGATGAACCGCTCGGGATGGGGCCCCTGCGCTGGCGCCTGATCTTCGCGCTGGAGCCGCACAACACCTATATCGGCAGCTTCGCCAATGGCGGCTGGCTCGCCGGCGTGACCTTCATCGGCCTCGTGCTGACCACCAGCGTGGTCGGCTTCCGGTTGATGCGCCGCGACACGCCCTACCGCCGCCACGCCCAGATCGTCTGGCCGGCCCTGCTGATGTTCTTCCTGCAGGCGGTCCAGATCGACATCGAGAAGTGGCGCCACGTCTACATGATGCTCGGCATGGTCTGGGGCCTGGAGGCGGCCCGCCTGCGCTGGCTCGCGCGCGAAGAGCGCGGCTGAGGCTGCGTTTCAGCCGCCCTCGGGCTTCGACGCGTCCGTTTCCGGCTCCCCAGTCTCCGAATCCTGACCTTCCGGCTCCGGGTCGGCCGTCCAGGCCGTGGCGAAGGCCGCGAGGTGGCGGGCATCCGCGAAGGCCAGGACGGTGACCGCCCGGTCGACCGGCATCGCGCCCGGATAGGGCGACAGAAGCACCTTCTCCTCGGAGAATCGGGCGCCCGGGGCGTGCTCGGCGAGCCAGGCTTCGGCCTCCGGGGAGAGGCGGCTCGGATCGGCCGCGTCACGGGCCCGCGAATCGCCACGCAGGACGAGGACATAGGAGCCGAGCGCCGGATTGCGCTGCTGCACCGCTTTGACGATGTCGAGAAACATGCCGATCGGGTCCCGGTTGTGCTCAGTGCAGTTTCACGCGCGACTCGGTGCGCCGGGTCAGCGCGCGAGCCACCGCGTCGAGGGTCGTCTTCACGGTGCCGTGCAGGGCCTGCTCGTGCATCTTGTACAGGGAACGGTACATCATGCGGGCGAAGAGCCCGGCAATGAACATGTTCTTGCCCTTGATGAACCCCATCAGGCTGCCGACCGTCGAGTATTCGCCCAGCGACACCAGCGAGCCGAAGTCGCGGTATTTGAAGGCTTTCAGCGGCTTGCCGGCCATCTTGTCGGGGATGATCTTGATGAGGTGCGTCGCCTGCTGGTGAGCCGCCTGCGCGCGGGGCGGGATCGGCGTATCCGACCCCTTCTCCACGAGGTAGGCGCAGTCGCCCATCGCGAAGATGTCCGGGTCGCGGGTGGTCTGCAGGGTCGGCGTGACCACGAGCTGGTTGTTGCGCGTGGTCTCGAGGCCGCCGATCTCGTGCAGGAACGGCGGCGCCTTCACGCCGGCGGCCCAGACCACGAGTTCGGAGGGGATGAAGCCGCCATCGGCGAGTTGCACGCCCTCGGGTCGGACCTCGGTCACGCGGGCGCCGGTGCGAACCTCGACGCCGATCTTGTCGAGCAGCACCATGACGTCGCGGGACATCCGCTCCGGAACGGCGGGCAGGATGCGGCTCGCCGCCTCGACGAGGGTGATCTTCAGGTCCTTGGCCGGATCGATGCGGTCGAGACCGGTCGCCGCCACGTGGCGGGTGGTGCGATGGAGTTCGGCGGCGAGTTCGGTGCCGGTGGCCCCGGCGCCGATAACGGTGACGTGGAGCTGGCCGGGCCGCACCGGTCCCGGCTGGGTGTGGGCGCGCAGCATCCCGTTCACGAGGCGCTGGTGGAAGCGCACCGCCTGGCTCTGGGTGTCGAGCGCGATGGCATTCTCTTTCACGCCGGGCGTACCGAAATCATTGGTGGTCGAACCCACCGCCATCACCAGGGTATCGTAGGCGATCTCGCGGACCGGCGTGACCTCGCGGCCCTCGGTGTCGTGGCTGGCGGCCAGGTGAATCACCCGCTTGGTCCGGTCGAGCCCCGTCATCTCGCCGATGCGGTAGCGGAAATGGTGCCGGTGGGCGTGGTGCAGGTAATCGACCGCATGGTGCCCCACATCGAGGCTGCCGGCGGCGACCTCGTGCAGCAGCGGCTTCCAGATGTGGGTCCGCGCCCGGTCGACCAGGGTGACGTGCGCCTTCTGCGTCCGACCGAGCTTTTCGCCGAGCTTGGTCGCGAGCTGCAGCCCCGCCGCTCCGCCGCCGACGACCACGATGCGGTGCAGATTGTCCTCGGATTCGGCCGGTACCATGACGCTCACACTCTCGATCTTGTCGTCTTGTGTCGAAGTCTTGTCTGATGCTGAAATCTTGTCGAAACCTTGCGGCGGCGTGCCCCCGATGCGGAGCGACGCGACGAGATCCGAAAGCTTAGTTTAGAAGGATTAGAAACCGACCGCCATTCCTATCAGGCAGGGCTGCCCAGGAGACAGGGCTGCCCAGGAGACAGGGCTGCCCAGGAGACAGGGCGACTTATCAGACCGGGATGCCTCGCGAACCCGGTCCATGCGTCACGCCGGTGCGCCCGGCTGGCGCAGGGGATGGGCGCGGGCGAAGGCGTCCTGGGCCAGGCAATCCTCGGCGATCCGCTGCACCGTCGGGAACGGTGCCGTGTCGACGCCGAAGATGCCGGTGCCGACCCAGAGGCTGACGAGGCAGAGATCGGCATGGCTGACCGCATCGCCCTGGGCATAGCGGCCGGTGCCGGGCTCGCGGGTCAGGCGCGTCTCCAGGGTCTTCAGCCCGGTCGCCATCCAGTGGCGGACGAAGCCGAGCATGCGCTCGCGCGGCAGGTCGTAGGTCTCCATCAGGAAGTTGCGCACCCGCGGCACGTAGAGCGGATGGGTGTCGCAGGCGACCACCTGGGCCAGAGACCGGGCCCGCGCCCGCGCCCGCGGATCGCTCGGCAGGAGCGGCGTCGCCGGGTGGATGTCCTCCAGGTAGTCGAGGATCGCCAGCGACTGGATCAGCGGCGGCCCGTCGCCGTCGAAGACCGCCGGGACCGCTCCCTGCGGATTGATCGCGAGGAATTCCGGCTTGAACTGCTCGCCGGCATCGAGGTCGAGGAAGGTCTCCTCGTAGGCGATCCCCTTGAGGTTGAGGGCGACGCGGACCCGGAACGCGGCAGCCGAGCGCCAATTGCCGTACATCTTCATGCGCGCACCGTTTCCTTGCTCCGCGGATTCTTGTCCGTCTCTCGTGCGAGACGACCACACCCGACATCGCGCCGCCCCGCAAGTGCGTTCTACCGGCCAGCATGGCGGCGCGTACGATTTGGCAGCGCCGTGTTCATCGCGCATAGACAGGCCCCGAGGCCCCCATCCTCGGACGGTGAGTGACGCGATGCAGATCGAAACGCCCTACCTGATGTTCCTCGGCGACGTGCCCGATCGGCTCGCCGCCAAGACCGCCTACGGCATCAAGGATTGGCGCCCCGAATGGTGCGTCGGTCAGCTCCGCCTGCCGGGCTGCGCCGCCGATCTCGGGATTCCCGATCTCACTCTGGCGGAAGCGGTGGCGCAGGGCTGCCGCACGATGGTCATCGGGGTCGCCAATGCGGGCGGCGTCCTGCCGGAGCATTGGATCGCCGAGGTGGTGGCGGCGCTGAACGCCGGTCTCGACATCGCCAGCGGGCTGCATGCGCGCCTCGGCGCGGTGCCGGCCATCGCCGAGGCCGCCGAGCGCAACGGCCGCCAGTTGCACGACGTCCGCCACACCGCGGAGACCTTCGCCACCGGCAAGGGCACGAAGCGGCCCGGCCGCCGCCTGCTCAGCGTCGGCACCGACTGCTCGGTGGGCAAGAAGTACACCGTGCTTGCCCTGGAGCGCGGTATGCGCGAGCGCGGGCTCGATGCGGATTTCCGTGCCACCGGCCAGACTGGCGTCTTCATCTCCGGGCGCGGCGTCGCCATCGACGCGGTGGTGGCCGACTTCATCTCCGGTGCCGTCGAGTGGATCGCCCCCGCCGCCGTGCCGGACCATTGGGACCTGCTCGAAGGACAGGGCTCGCTGTTCCACCCGTCCTTCGCCGGCGTCAGCCTCGGGCTGCTGCATGGAGCCCAGGCCGATGCCTTCGTGGTCTGCCACGAGCCGACCCGCACGACCATGCGCGGCGTCCAGCATCCGCTTCCCACCATCCGTCAGGTCATCGACCTGACGGTGCAACTCGGCAGCCTGACCAATCCGGACATCCGCCCGGTCGGCATCGCGGTGAACACCCAGGACCTGGAGGAGGGGGCGGCCCGCGCGCTGCTGGTCGACCTCGCCCGCGAGCACGATCTGCCCGCCACTGATCCGGTGCGCTTCGGCGTCGAGGCCATCGTCGACCGGATCGTCGCCGAATTTCCCCCCGCCATCACGGGGGCGAGCGCGTGACCCGGCGCCTCGACGTCGCGGTCGAGCGCTTCCCGATCGCGGGAGCCTTCACCATCGCGCGGGGCAGCCGCACCGAGGCGGTGGTGGTGCTGGCCACGATCACCGACCCGGAGGGCCGCATCGGGCGCGGCGAGTGCGTGCCCTATGCCCGTTACGGCGAGACCGTCGAGAGCGTCACCGCGCTGATCCGGGATCAGGCCGAGGCGATCGCCGCCGGAGCGACCCGGGCCGACCTTCTGCTTTGCATGACGGCGGGAGCGGCGCGGAACGCCCTCGATTGCGCCCTGTTTGACCTGGAGGCGAAGCAGCTCGGGCGGCCCGCCTTCGAGATCGCCGGCCTGTCGGCGCCGGCGGTCGCCACCACGGCCTATACCCTGAGCCTCGGAGATCCCGAGAGCATGGAGGAGGCCGCCCGCAAGGCCGCGCACCGGCCGTTGCTCAAGGTGAAGCTCGGCGGCGTCGGCGACCCGGAGCGCATCGCCGCCGTTCGGCGCGGAGCGCCGGATTCCCGTCTCATCGTCGATGCCAACGAGGCCTGGCGAGCGGAGACGATCGAAGCCAACCTGGCAGCCTGCGTCGCGGCCGGCGTCGGCCTCATCGAGCAGCCGCTGCCGGCGGGCGAGGATGCGCTTCTCGCCGATCTCGCCCGGCCGATCCCCATCTGCGCCGACGAGAGCCTGCACGACCGGGCCGGCCTCGACGCTCTGAGCCGGCGCTACGACGCCATCAACATCAAGCTCGACAAGGCCGGCGGTCTCACCGAGGCGGTGATGCTGGCGCACGAGGCGCGGGCGCGCGGCTTCTCGCTGATGATCGGCTGCATGGTCGGCACCTCGCTGGCGATGGCGCCCGCCATGCTGCTCGCCCACCATGCCGATTATGTCGACCTCGACGGCCCGCTGCTCCTGGCACGGGACCGGGAGCCGGGTCTGCGCTTCGACGGCAGCCTGATCCACCCGCCCGAACCCGCGCTGTGGGGCTGAAATCTCAGCCCTTCACGATGAAGCGCAGGGCGTAGACCAAAGCCGTGAAACTCACCAGGCTGAAGGCATAGAAGGCGACGAACCAGAGCAGCCGCTTGCCCGTCATCCGGGTCTTGGGCAGGGGCGCCGGATCGCTCAATGCCCGTAGCCTCCGATATCCTCGGCCACCTTTCCCCGGAAGACCCAGTAGGCGTAGCCCGTATAGGCAAGGGTCAGCGGCATCACCACGGAATACCCCACGAGGGCGAATTGCAGGGCGCTGACCGCGTTGGCGGCCTGCCAGATCGTGAAGTGCGGCGGCACGATGTAGGGGAACAGGCTGATCGCGAGGCCGAGGAAGCCGAGCAGGAACAGCACGATCGTCAGGAGGAATGGCGCCACGTCGCGCCCGCTGCGGATGCCCCGGAAGATGCCCCAGGCGACCAGGGCGGTCACCACCGGCACCGGTGCCACGTAGAGGATGTTCGGCCACGAGATCCAGCGCCACTGAATGTCGAGGCCGAGGAACGGCACCCAGGCGCTCACCACCGCCATCGACACGATGGTGGCGGCCAGGAACTGCAGGCTCTTGCGCCGGGCCCAGATCTCCAGTTCCCCGGAGGTCTTCATCACGCACCAGGTCGCCCCGAGCAGGCCGTAGCCGCAGACGAGGCCGATGCCGGTGAGCACGCTGAAGGGAGTCAGCCAGTCCATGGTGCCGCCGGCGAAGCCGCGACCCTCGACCTTGAAGCCCTGGACGAAGGCCCCGAGCACCATGCCCTGCGCGAAGGTGGCCACCAGGGAGCCGTAATGGAAGGCGTTGTCCCAGACGAACTGCGAGCGATCGGCCTTGAACCGGAACTCGAAGGCGACGCCGCGGAAGATCAGCGCGATCAGCATCAGGATGATCGGGATGTACAGCGCCGGCAACAGGATCGCGTAGGCGACGCTGAAGACCGCGAACAGGCCGCCGCCGCCCAGCACCAGCCAGGTCTCGTTGCCATCCCAGATCGGGGCGACGGAGAGCATCATCCGGTCGCGCCAATTGCCCTTCCGTGCCGCCGTGAACAGGATGCCGACCCCGAGGTCGAACCCGTCGATCACCACGTACATCGCCACCGCGACCGCCAGGAGGCCGGCCCAGACGAGAGGCAGCCAGAACGCGGCACCCTCGTAGTTTATTCCGAAGCCGAACATCGTCTAGCCCCCTGTCGCCTCTCGCAACATGTACCGCATCAGCGGCCCAGCCGTTCCCCGCTTTCGCCGAGCCTAGCGCGATCGGCGTGGGATTGCGCGCCGCGCCACGGGACTTTTCGATCGATCTCCGCCAGCGTGTCCCGGGATGCCGGCAGCGGCGAGGCCGCCATCCGGGCGATCTCGGCCGCGCCCTCCCGAAGCGCCGTCTCGCGAAGCGCGTCCGGCAGGGCGCCCCAGACCGCAGCCGCGGCGAGAGCCGGGTCCGGCGCGATCGGGCGACCCATCTCGGCGGAGCGCTGCAGCGCCAGCCACGACAGCACGCCGATGACCAGGCCGGCGCGGATGAGGAACGACATGGGTCCGGCCCGGGGGCGCACCGGCAGGGAGCCGGGCAGGCGCGCCCGAACACTCCGCGCTCACCGGTAAACACCCCCTGACGCCAGCGGGGTCGTTCGTCGAAATGGTAAACGCAAGCTTATCCAGGCATCGTTACGGCTATCCCAGCCTAGTGACCCGAAAACGACTATCGCACCGACCGATGATGGTTACGACCCGGAAAGCATGACGAGACAATAGGGCCGTCCTGCGCAAGACTCGCTTAAGTCGCGTCTGCGAGGTTCGGATCAGTCGAGTTTTCGTCGAGCCAAGGGGCGTCGGAGTGGCCGGTCAGGTCCGTCTCCGCGCTGTGCGTGTCGGTATTGCGTATCTACAGTGCCCTGGCGTCCCTCATTGATATCCGCCTCGCCGGACTCGTCCACGAGTCGGTGAGCGAGGAGAGCGGTGTCCGCTTCCGGCACGAGCGCTTTCTCGTGTCTCGTCTGGCCACCGGCCTGATGATGATGCTCTGCCTGCCGCCCTATCTCGTCCTGCGCGGCGTCCCGACCGGCATCGAGGCGCTGGCGATCGCGGGCCTGCTGCTGCCGATCTTCGCCGCGGTGCTGCTGTCGCGGACCGGAAGCCTGTGGCTCGCCCACGGGATCTCGTCGGCCGGTCTCACCGGCGTCGTGGTCTGCCTCGCCATGATGACGGGCGGCGCGGAATCGGCCGCCGCGATCTGGCTGGTGGCGATCCCCCTCGAGGCGGTGGTGTCGGGCTCGCGCCGGGCTACCCTGGCGGCCGCCATCGTGGCCGCCCTCGGTGCCCTCGCGGTGGCGCTGCTGCCGCCGCTCGCCGAGGGAACGCCGCTGCCGGAATGGTCGCGCGCCCTGGCCATGCCGGTCTTCGCCATCACGGCCATCGGCCACATCGCCGCCCAGGCCCTCGAACATTTCCGCCATGAGGGCCGCTGGCTCGCCCGGCTGCGCGACAACGAGCGGCGCGACCGGATGCTGCTCTCGGCGATCGACGACCTGGTGACCTGGCACGACGAGAACGGCCGCGTGCTCGAAGCCAGCGCCTCGGCCACCCGGTTCGTCGGTGCCGAGCCGACGCTGCTGCACGGCCACGGCCTGCTGGAGCGGGTCCATGTCGGCGACCGTCCCCTGCTGCTCCAGGCGCTCAGCGATGTCGCCGCCCACGGCCGCCCCGCCACCGTCCAGTTTCGCCTGCACCTCGACGCCGCCGCGATCCGCCCGGACGGGATGCGCGGCGAAGGGGTTCGCGGCGAAGGGTTTCGGGCGGACAGCCAGCGCGACGGCGCCCCGCGGGTGATCTTTGCCGAGATGCGCATCCACCGCATCGAGGGCCCGGCGACCGGCGTCAGCATTCCGGGACGGCTGCAGTCCAGCGTCGTCGCGGTAACCCGCGACGTGACCGAGCATCGCCGCCACTCCGAGGAACTGGAGCAGGCGCGGGCGGAGGCCGAGCGCGCCGACGAGGTGAAGAGCCGCTTCCTCGCCAATGTCAGCCACGAACTGCGCACCCCGCTGAATGCGATCATCGGGTTCTCCGAGGTCCTGGCGGGGGAGGGCGGCCTCGCGACCGATCCCGAGCGGACGCGCGAATATGCCGGCATCATCCGCAATTCGGGCCAGCACCTCCTCGAAGTGGTCAACACCCTCCTGGACATGTCCCGGATCCAGAGCGGCCACTTCGACTACGCGCCGGATACGCTCGATATGCGCGCCCTGGTCGAGGCCTGCTGCGATCTCATGCAGCTGAAGTTCGATCAGGCCGGGGTGATCCTGGTGCGCGATGTCGGTCCCGTGCCGGTGGAGATCACCGCCGACCTGCGCGCCTGCCGGCAGATGTTCATCAATCTGCTGTCGAACGCGCTGAAGTTCACCCCGCGCGGCGGGCGCGTGGAAGTCGGCCTGCGCTGGTCCGGCCAGAACCTCGACCTGATCGTGGCCGATACCGGGATCGGGATCAGCGCGGCCGATCTGCCGCGTGTGGGCAGCCCGTTCTATCAATGCGCCGGCGGCTACGAGCGCACCCACGAGGGCACCGGGCTCGGCCTCTCGGTGGTTCAGGGTCTCGTCGGCCTGCACGGCGGCGCCATCACTCTGGAGAGCACCCGCGGGGAGGGGACCACCTTCACCGTCACCCTGCCGCGCGCCTGCCGGGTCGCCGGCGGCAGCATCCCGACCGCGGCGATCCGGGCTCGTCCGCGCCCGCCGATGGTCGGCGGCAGCCTCGTGGCGGCCGCAGGGGCCGGGCCGGTACCGAAGCGCCGGACCATGGGACTGTTCGAATCGAGCCCGGAGCCGGTGCGCGAGAGCTACGTCCCCCTGCGGCGGGCCGGATGAGCCGCCGCCCGGATCCCCGTCACGCCGAATGTGTCGGGCATCGCGCCATGCGGTGCCCGTATCCCGTTGCGATCCAGACCGAGGAGCCATGATGCGCGAGCCGCAAGCACGCCGCGACCAGCGAGAGATCGTCGTCCCGTCCCGGAGCCGCGAAGCCCGCCCCGCCGGTCATCGGCGCCCGGCGGCCCGGGCTTCGGGCCGCTTCACGGCCTTCGGCGCCCTGGCCGCCGGTGCCGGCCGCGCCTTCCTGCGCCATCCGGGAGAAGTCGTCGGGGTCGTCGTCGTGCTCGGCGCCGTGTCGATGATCTGCCTGAATGCCCTCGGCTACCAGATGGGTCGGCACCCGGCGCCGATCTTCCCGAAGGTCGCCGCCAAGCCGGCCTTGGCCCGCGTGGCCGAGGCACCGAAGCCGGCGGTCCCGGCCGTGAAGCCGCCGGTACCGGCCTCCGAGGTCGCGCGCCCGGAGACGGTCCGGGCCGAGCCCGTGAAGGCGGAGGCGGCGCCCCGGACCACGCGTGACGGCATCGGCGATCTCATCAAGGCCGGCGAGCCCGCGGGCGCCGAGACCACCGCCTCGGTGGCGAGCCTCGGCGGCCTGTCGATCGCCCAGGCCCAGCGCGCCCTGGTCAAGCTCGGATACGGTCCCCTGAAGGCGGACGGGCTGATGGGGGCGAGCACCCGCGCGGCCCTCGAGCGGTTCGAACGGGACCGCAAGCTGCCGGTCAAGGGCGAGCCGTCCCAGCGGACGTTCCGCGAACTCGCGACCCGCGCCGGCGCGACCCGGGGCTGATCCGCCGGAAGGGCGTGCTATAGCCTCCGGCATGGCACGCCTGCGATCGGATTTCTGGGTCTCCGCCCATCTGCGCCGTCTCGGCATCGAGGGCATCGCCGCCGTCCAGCGCCGGCGCGGCTCGGCCGAGGCCGGAGCCATCTTCGTGAAGGTCGATCGCCTCGACGGCCGCGCCGATCTCTACGGCCCGGCCCCGCAATCCCTGGTCGACACGGAGGCGGATGGCGACCGGCGCTTCGTGTCGCTCCTGCAGGAGGCCATGCCGGCGGACGTGGAAGTCCGCCTCGGCAAGGAGCTGCGTTTCGACGACGATCTCTGGATCATCGAGATCGACGACCGCGCGGGCCGCCACTGCCTCGATCTCGCGGAATAGCCGGCGCTGCCTTCGTGCGGACCGGGCGGCCTCCCGATCAGCTCGACTGGCGCAGCCGGGTCGGCAGAAGGGTGCGCAGGGGCGGTCGCTCGGACGCGACCTGCTGCTGGCGCAGGCGCGGCGCGTCGGGGGCTGCGTAGGGCTGATGCGCCGTCGCGGCGGCGCGTTCCTGCGGCGTCCAGTCGAGGATCGCCGCCAGGACGTCGCGCGCGGCGGCGCGGGGCAGGGTCCGGAACAGCTTGACCAGGTTGAACACGCGGTCGACCGAGCTGGCGACGGTCTCGTTCAGGGTCAGGTAGATGTACACCGCCTCCTCCTCGTGGAGGCCGGCCGCGCGCAGGGCCACCGTCAGCAATTCATAGCGCAGTGACGGGTCGGGGGTGGCGGTAAGAAAGCCCTTGGGCAGTCCGAGCAGCTGGGTGATCGCCCCGATGAAGCCTGAAATGTCGCCGCGGGCCGAGAGCTCGGTGAGCACCGTACCCGCCTCGCGGGGTGCGGGCGGGAGCGGCCTCAGGGCTGCCGTGGCCATCATGGCGTGCCCGATCGCCTCGCGACGGGACTCGTCGGCGTAGAGGAACAGCGGGGCGACATCGGCATGCGCCAGGTCGCGCCGGGCCAGGAATACCCGGGCGAGATCGGGCCTGCGCCGGGCGCGCCCGACGAGGCGGGCCAGCATCTCGCTCGGCGGGTTCGCGGCCGGGTTCTGGGCCAGCGCCTTGTCGATGGCGGGATCGTCGCGGGCGATCAGTTCGGCGAGGGTGGCGCGGCTGAGATCGTGCCGGCTGGCAATGGCGGCGCCGATTTCGGCGCCGTCGCTCAGGGCCGCGTCGATCATGGGCTGGATCAGGATGGGGGCGCCGGCGATGACGGCGTCCCGGGCGCCGCCGCCCCGGGCGATCAAGGCCGCCAGCAGGGCGGGCGGGGTGTCGGGAAACGGCGCGAGCTTGCGGGCGACCGCCTCGGCGGTCTCATCGTCCACGATCGGGATCAGGCCGCCTGCCAGGGAGGCGAACGACGACATCGTCTTTCGGTCGCGAACCGACGCGGACAGAAAGAGGTCCGTCTGGACACGAAGGATGACGGGTTTCAGATCGAGGTTGTCGAGACGCGACAATTCGATCAGGCCGGAGAGGTCCGGCGCATCGTCGAAAGATGGGGACATGGCACTTCGGTTACGCAGAACTCGCTGATCCCGAGGATTAGCGGAATTGCGTGAACCGACCTTTAAGCACGGCGCCCCGGGAGCGTCCCTGCTTGCGCCATCCTGCTCAGGTCATCCTTGCTTGTGCTTTCGTCGATCGGGCCATGTGATCGGACCATGATCGCCAAGAGGCCCGACCGCGGGGCCGGGCTTCTGAAACCCGGCCCGGAGTTTTGGGCCGCCGAGGTTGATCCGGCCCGCCGGGGCTTGTGCGGCCCGCCGGGGCTTGTGCGGCCCGCCGGGGCTTGGCTATCCGGCCCGCCGGGGCTTGGTGGTGTCGCTCTGCGATTTCGGCGAAGGGAAAACGACCGGGGTCGCCGTGTTTCCGACGATCGGACCGGAATCCGGCTTTGCCGCGGCTGCCGCCATGCCGGCGGCCACGGGTGCCGTGCCGCTGGGGGCACTCGACGGGAACAGCACCGTCGCGGTTCGAATCTCGGTCGACGTTTCGGACTTCGGCACCGGCGTTGTGGCCGGGGACGGCGTGGACGGGGCCGGGATGGTCCCGGGTGCGGAAAGCCTGCCCTCCGTCATGGCTGGGTCCGCCTTGGGCGCGGATTCGCCGTTCGCATCGCCCTGTGCCTCTTCGGGACCGGCGAGGAGTTCGGTCGGCGTCTTCCACACGAATGCGTCCAGGCGGCCGCTGACCGGCGAGACGGGAGCCCAGGTCTCGGAGGCGATGCCGTCGGCGATCCACAGCGGGTCGCGCGGTGCGTGGGCGGCGCGCGACAGCCACTCGCGGGCGCGGCCCGAGCCGCTGCCGTGCTCGGCTTCCTCGATGCGCGCCATGGTCAGGCAGGTGCGTACGGTCGGACGGTCGGCCAGGAGCGGCGCCAGGGCATCGCGGGCCTGTCCGAATTCGCGAGCCTCGTAAGCCGCTTGCGCCATGGCGAGACGGGCTTCCGGGTGCCAGGAGGAGATCTTGGCCAGGGTTTCGGCCCGGGCCATGCGGTCGCGCACGGAATCGCCGGTGCGCAGGTTGAGGTAGGTCTTGGCGAGGTCCGGGTGCGGGCCGGTGCGCCAGGTCGCCTCGAGGATCTTGGCCGCTTTGCGCAGGTCGCCCCGTCGCACCATCAGGCGCGCCGCGAGAACCGAGGCCGGAACGAGATCCGGTGCGAGCTTGACCGCCTTCAGGACCCGCTCGGTGGCCGCTTCCGGCTCGCCCGCCTCGCGCTCCTGCGCGGCGGCGGTGAGCAGCACCGCGCGCTGGCGCCGGGCGGTGGTCTTGTCGATGAGGCCGAGGGAAGCGCGACGCTCAACCGTCTCGTTGGCGCCGCTCCAGTCGCCGTCGGCGCATTGCGCTTCGAGAACGGCCTCGTTGGCCCAGGTGACGCTGGGGGCGAGGCGGGCGGCCTCGGCCGCATAGGCGCGGGCGGAGGCATCGTCCTCGCGACGGCGTGCCTCGACGAAGAGGCCGCGCAGGCCGAGCACCCGTGTCTCGGGATCGTTGACCATGCGCTGGAAGGCCTGCTCGGCCGCCTCGCGATCGCCCGAGATCTGAGCGGCCTGCGCCTTCAGCAGCAGGGTCAGCGGCTCGGCGCCCAGCAGGCGCTCGGCATCGCTGGCGTGCCGGCGGGCGGCCAGCGGATCGCCCGACCCGACCGCCACCATGCCACGCGACAGGGCCGAGAAGCCCTTGGCCCGGCGCCGGTCGCGCGAGCCGCGCACCAGGGTCTCCGGCAGGGTGATGAACCCGCGCACGATGGCCCAGATGAAGCCGATCACGATGGCGGCGATCAGGACGCCGATCAGCCCGATGGCGAGGCTGGTGGCCACCTCGTAGCCGTTCCACACGATGGTGACGGTGCCGGGATGGTCGGCGACCCAGGTCGCGCCGTAGGCGGCAACCGCGAGAAGGGCCAGGAAGGCGAGGGCGCGCCACATGAGATCAGAAGCTCCTGGGAGGGGCGTCGGCGGATCCGGCGACACCGAGAGTCGGGGGCGGGAGCGCGTGGCGCTCCCGCGCGAAATAGGTGAGGCCGCCGGTTCGATGGATCGGCGGCCGCCGGATCAACGGGACGCGCCGGTGGCCGGCAGGCCCTTGAAGGCGTCGGCAAGCAACCCCTGAGCCGCATCCGCAGCGGCAGCCCGCGACGTCAGCTTGGTGCCGAAGTCGCCCGCGACCGCCCGGTCGGCCTCGGGCAGGGCCGCGAAGGCGGCGGCCGCCTCCTTGATCGCGCCGCGATCGAGGGCGTCCTGGACCTTCGGAGTCTCGTCCGCCGCGGCCGCGTTGGCTCCGCCGCCGGTCGCCGGTGCATCGACCCGGCGCACCTGCACGATCGACTCGGCCATGCTCATCAGCTTGGTGCCGATGTCGCCGCTCTCGGCCACGGCCTTGCTCTGGGCCGCCCGGCGCTGTGCCGCGATCTTCTCGGCGATCGGCCGGAATTCGGCCGCCAGGGTCCGGGCCGTCGGCGCGCCCTTGTCGGCGAAGACCGCCACGGCGGTCAGGCGGGCCGGGTCGCCCGGCTCGAGTCCACGCAGGGCCGCCAACGCGTCCGCGTAGGGCGCACCGGTGTTGAGGGCGGTGGCGATCCGGTCGGCCGAGACGACCCGGAGGGCCGCCTGCAGGGTCGCGGTCTCAGCCCGCTCCGAGACCGCCTTGTCGAGCCCGGCGATCTTTTCCGATTGGGCCTGAAGTTGGCGTTCCACGGCCTTCGCCGCCTCGGTCGCCTGGGTCTTGGCGGCGTCGGCCACTTTCTCGCTGGCCTGGGTCGCGGTCTGGACCGCTTCCGTCGCGGCCTGGACCCGCGCTTCGAGGGATTGCTGGAGCGCCGCCACCTTCTGGCTCAGGGCCTGCGCGGCCTCGGCATTGGCCTTGGTCTTGGCCTCGACGTCGCCCTGGAGCGCGGCGAGCTTGGGGGCGAGATCGGGGGTCGCGACCGGCTTCGGTGCGGCGTCGACCTTGCCCTCGATCGCCTTCAGGCGCTGCTCGAGGGCGCCGATCTGCGGTGCCACGGCGGGCAAAGCCGCCATCCGCGCCTCGCCGCCCTGGTCCCGCCCGGGCTCCTCCTGGAGAGCCGAGACGCGCTGGTCGAGGGCATCGAGACGGGCCGTCAGCTCGGCGGGTACGGCGGCCGGAGCCGCCGAGCCCTCGGCGGGTGCGGTTGTCCCGCCCTGGGCCGCGTTGGCCTTCTCCAGGGCCTGACGCGCCGTCGACAACGCCTCGGGCACCGCCTTCAAGGCGGTCTCGTTGGCGGCCACGCGCTTGTCGAGGCCGGTGATGGCGTCCTTGGGCGCCAAGGCGGCGATGCGCTGGTCGAGGGCGTTCAGCCGCGCGTCGTCGCCCGCGGGCAGCAGGCCGCTGCGGGCGACACCGAACAGGAGACCGGCGCCGACGACACCGCCGAGCAGGCCGGCGGTGGCCAGCGATCCGAAGCCCGGACCGCGCGCGGCAGCTGGCGCCGCCGCTGCGGCGGGAGGCGCGGGCGTGATGCGCGGCGTGGTGGAACCGGCCGGCTTCGGCGCCTCGCCCTTCGAGGGCTCAGTTTTCCAGGCGTCCGGCTTTCCGGCGTCCGGCTTTCCGGCGTCCGATTTGCCCGCCCCCGGCGCGGATTTCGGATCGCCCGGCTTCGCCCCGGCGGCCTGGGCACCCGACGCGGCACCGGCCATCCCGGCCGCGACCGTGGCGGCTGCGGCGGGCTTCGCCGGCGGCGCCGGGTCGGGAAGGCGCTTGGCCTTCAGGTCGATGATCGGCCCGTCGGTGACGGACGAACCGGGACGCCCGCCGGGCGGCGTCGAGCCGAATGCACCGGACTTCGGCGCCTCGGGCTTGGCCGTGTCCGGCTTAACGGTGTCCGATTTACCGGCCTCCGGCTTCAGGATCTCGGCCTTGGCCGCTTCGGTCTTCACGGCGTCGGTCTTGGTGCCTTCCCCAACGCTCTCCCGGGCGGCCTCCGTCTTCGGAGCCTCACCCTTGGGGGCATCCATCTTCGACGGCTCGGACTTCGGCGGCTCGGACTTCAGCGGCTCGAACTTCGGCGGCTCGGATTTGACGGGGCCGCCGGCGGACATGTCGGGCTTGGCCGACGCCTCGCCCTTCGGCGGCACGGGCTGGCCCGGCGTCGACGGCTTGGCGGGCTCGGGCGGCCGGTTGCCGGTGGGAGATCCCGGACGGTTGGCGTCGCTGTTGGGTGGTTTCACGGTTCAAGGCTCCCTTCCCGTCTCCCGCCGCCCGGCCACGCCCCGTTCGGCGCATCCGGCGCCCGGTGGGTCGTGGCTGGCGGCGCAGCTTGTTGCGCTCGTCCTAGCATCAGGGCCGCCGCCGGAGCGAGGCCCTTATCGGAATCCTGTTGGCCCGGAGGCCGGCAGACCCGCGAGGAGCGCGTCCTCGTCGGGTCGATCGGCCACGAAATGAACCGTGATCCCGGCCGACGCCAGGGGCACGGCCACGTCTGCCGACAAGCAGTAATGCATCAGAGCTGCGAAGGCTCCGCCGAGGCCGGCCGCCGTAGCGAGATCGTGCGCCGCCTGCGCACTGCGCCGCGAATAGTGAAGCACGGCGTCGAGCGCGTCCGCGCCGAGCGCCTCCGCCACGGCCTCCGGCAGCGCCGCCGCGATCCGTGCGGCATAAAGTTCGCGCGCTGCGAGCCGGTAGCCCGCGGCGATCAGGGAGGCCGCCGGCTCCGCCTTGCGCTCGGCGCCCGCCGCGTGAAGCAGGGTGGCACCCGGCTCCAGCACGGACCGGACCAATTCGGCGAGGGTGCGCGCATCGCCCGCCGCCACCCGGACATCGCGGAATCCCGCCTGCCTCGCCAGCGCCCCGGTCCGCGCGCCCACCGCGAAGATCGGGACCGCGCGCAGCCTGTCCCGGTCTTGCGCGGCGAGGGCCTGCACCGCGTTGGCGCTGGTGAGGATCAACCCGGCGAACGCGCCCTCGGGCAGCTGCGCCCCGGTCGGCGCCACGGCCAGGACCGGCGCCACCAGGGGGCGATGCCCGAGCCCGGCGAGACGGTCGCCCGTCCGCGTCGCTCCCGGTTCCGGCCGCGCCACCCAGATCCGCATCCCGCCTCGCATGTCTCGAAAACCCGGATGCATCCAATGCCGGTCCGGCGCCGGGAGGCAACCCATCGTTGCCGCGACGGGAGGCGGGCGTTAGGGTACGGGCGACCGGACGGGCCGGCGCGACCACCTTCGGCGCGCGGTCCCGTGCCTCGCTGTCCCCTCTTGCCCGCATCCCCACCCGATTCCCGCCCGCGAAACGGAAACGACCCGCCGTCCATGATCGTCCTCGGCATCGAAACCACCTGCGACGAGACCGCGACTGCCGTGGTCATGCCCGGAGAGGGCGGCCGCGGGCGCATCCTGTCCAACGAGGTCCTGAGCCAGATTGCCGAACACGCGGCCTATGGCGGTGTGGTGCCCGAGATCGCGGCCCGCGCCCATGTGGAGGTGCTCGACCGGCTCATCGAACGGGCGCTCGGCAGCGCCGGGATGAGGCTGTCCCAGGTCGACGGCATCGCGGTGGCGGCCGGCCCCGGCCTGATCGGCGGCGTCCTGATCGGCCTCGTCACGGCCAAGACCTTGTCGCTTGTCGCGCGCAAGCCTCTGATCGCGGTCAACCACCTCGAAGCGCACGCGCTCACGGCCCGGCTCACCGACGGCATCGGCTTCCCCTATCTCCTGCTCCTCGCCTCGGGCGGCCACACCCAGCTCGTGGCGGTGAAGGGGGTCGGCGATTACGTCCGCCTCGGCACCACCATCGACGACGCCATCGGCGAGGCGTTCGACAAGGTCGCCAAGCTGCTGGGCCTCGGCTATCCGGGCGGCCCCGAGGTGGAACGGCTGGCCGAGACCGGCGATCCGGAGCGCTTCGCCCTGCCGCGCCCGATGATGGGGCGGCGCGAGGCCAATTTCTCCCTGTCCGGCCTGAAGACCGCCCTGCGGATCGAGGCCGAGAAGCTGGCCCCGCTCTCCTCCGTCGACGTGGCCGATCTCTGCGCCAGCTTCCAGGCGGCGGTGGTCGATGTGGTGGTCGACCGCCTGCGGGTGGCGATGCGCGACTTCGCCTCCGTGGCCGGCCATCCGACCGCCCTGGTGGCGGCGGGCGGTGTCGCCGCCAACGGGGCGATCCGCCGGGCGCTCACCACCCAGGCCGGCGAGGCCGGCCTCGCCTTCGTGGCGCCGCCTCTGGCCCTGTGCGGCGACAACGGCGCCATGATCGCCTGGGCGGGCATCGAGCGCCTGCGCCTCGGCATGGTCGACGACCTGACCGCGCCCGCTCGCGCCCGCTGGCCCTTCGCGGAGCCCAAGGCGGTTGCCTGAGGCCGAACGGGCGCGCTGGCGCGACCTCGTCGAGCGGCGCCTGCCCGAGGCCGTGCGGCCCGGCTGGCCGGTGCGGGCGGATCACTGCTTCGCCCGCATCCTGCTCGACAACACCTGCGGCGCACCCTGGCGCGAGAGCGTGAAGGCTCCCGCCTGGGCCAACCTGTCGGGCGACCAGCTCGCTGCCGCCATCGGTCTCGGCGAGGCGGTGCTGGCGGGCCGGGCGGATCTCGGCTGGCTGAACCGACGCTCGCTGGCCCTGCGGGACAAGCTGCGAGCGCCTGGGCCGGACACGCCGACGATCGCACCGCCGCCGGAACAGCTTCGCGACGGAAGCCTCGTTCTGCGCCGCTGGCAGGCGGGCGACGAATCCCGCCTCGCGGCCCTCAACGCCGATCCCGAGGTGATGCGCCATTTCCCGGCGCTCAAGGATGCAGCCGCCAGCGCGGCCGAACTGCGCTCGCTCGAGCGTCGGTTCCGCATCGACGGGTTCGGTCCCTGGGCCGTCACGATCACGGGGGGCGCCTGCATCGGACTTGTCGGCGGCGCCCGGCTGATGCGGCCGATGCCGTTTCCCGGCGGCGATCGGCCCGGCGAGACCGTCGAGATCGGTTGGCGCCTCGTGCGCTTGGCCTGGGGCCAGGGCATCGCGACCCGGGCGGCCCGGCTCGCCCTCGGCGATCTGTTCGGCCGCTGCGGCCTGTCCGACATCGTGGCTTTCACGGCCGAGGGGAACGTCGCCTCGCGGCGGGTCATGGAACGCCTCGGCATGCGGCCGGCGGGCGGCTTCGCGCACCCGGCCCTGCCCGAGGGGCATCCGCTCCGGGCGCATCGCCTGTATCGTCTGTCGGCGGTGGTCGGCGAAACGCCGGACTCGGGTGCTTGAAGAGGTTTTGCGCATGAGCGGGCTCGACACGGCGACCCACCGCGACTCCGGCCCCGGCCCTGACGTCGGCGTCGTGGGCGGTGGCGCCTGGGGCACCGCCCTGGCCAACGCGGCGGCGGCGGCGGGCCATTCCGTCACCCTATGGCTGCGCGACGCCGCCATGGCGGCGCGGCTGGAGCAGGCTCGGGAGAACGCGCGCTACCTGCCCGGCGTGCCCCTGCACCGGCGCATCGTCGCCACATCCGATGCCGGCGCCCTGAGGGCGGCCGGAACCGTCCTGATGGTCACGCCGGCCCAGACCCTGCGCGGCGTGCTCACCGAACTCGGCCCGGCCTTCGCGCCGGGGGCCGCGATCGTGCTCTGCGCCAAGGGCATCGAGCGCGGCAGCGACGCCTTCATGAGCGAGGTGGCGGTGGAGGTGCTCGGCGTCTCGGCGCCGGTGGCGGTGCTGTCCGGCCCGAGCTTCGCCGCCGATGTCGCCCGCAACCTGCCCACGGCCGTGACCCTGGCGGCCTCGGATTCGCGCTTGGCGGCCCGCCTGGCCGGCACGCTCTCGGGGCCGACGCTGCGGGTCTATCACACCGACGACGTGCGCGGCGTCGAGATCGGCGGGGCGGGCAAGAACGTGCTCGCCATCGCCTCCGGCATCGTCGCCGGGCGCGGTCTCGGCGACAGTGCCCGCGCCGCCCTCATCGCCCGGGCCTTCGCCGAACTCATGCGCTTCGCCCGCGCCTATGGCGGCCGGCCCGAGACCCTCATGGGCCTGTCCGGCCTCGGCGATCTGGTCCTGACCGCCTCGTCGCCGCAATCGCGCAACTTCACCTTCGGCGAGCGCCTCGGCGCCGGCGCCTCGCCCGAGTCGGCCTCCGGCGGCAAGCTCGCCGAGGGCGCCTTCACCGCCGCCGCCCTGGTCGATCTCGCCCGTAAGCGCAGCATCGAGATGCCCGTGGCCGAAGCCGTGGCGGCCATCGTTTCCGGCGGGGCCAGCGTGGACGGCGTCATCGCCGCCCTGCTGGCGCGGCCTTTGCGGGGAGAAGCCGAATGAGCCAGTACCCGATCCTGGCCTTCCTGGCCGGCACCGGCCGGGATGACCCCGGCAGAGACGGTGCCGGACGCACCCTGCGCGACATCCTGGCCTTCGACGACGCCCATATCGAGGGTGTGCACGATTACATCCAGTGGTGCTTCCCCCTGCACGAGGCGAGCCTGGCGGTGCCCGGCGCGCCGGTGCTGAGCCGGGCCGAGGCGGAGGCAATCCGAAACGATCCGGCGGCCCTGTCGGGCCTGCGCGCCGCCCTCGGGCGGATGACGCGGTTCTATGCCGAGACGGAGGGCTGGCTGCGCAGCCACGACCACAACCATCTGCGCATCACCCGCATTCTCTCGGCGGTGTCCGACCTTCTCGGTCCCGAGGCGGCGGCCGAGTTCCACGCCTTCGTCAACGCCCGCAACGCCGGGGCCGGCGCGCCGGTCAACGGGCCGAGCCTGCGCTACTGGGACAACGCCTTGCGCCGGGCCTGACTGCCACGCTGAGAAAAGCGCCGGGCCTGACGGCCACGCTGGTAAAGCGGGCGGGCCTGACGGCCACGCTTGTCTCGTGTATGGAGCCGGCGTCTCCGGAGAAGCGCATGGCCTATTGGCTCTACAAGTCCGAGCCCTCGACCTGGTCCTGGGATCAGCAGGTCGCGGCGGGGGCCACCGGCACCCACTGGAACGGCGTGCGCAACCACGTCGCCAAGAAACACCTGATGGCCATGGAGGTCGGCGAGCGCGGCTTCTTCTACCACTCGAACGAGGGCAAGGCGGTGGTCGGCATCGTGGAGGTGATCCGGCCCTACTACCCAGATGATTCCGACGAGACCGGCCGGTTCGGCATGGTCGACCTGCGCGCCGTCGAGGCCCTGCCACGAGCCGTGACCCTGGAGGCGATCAAGGCCGAGCCGCGGCTCGCCGCCATGGTGCTCGCCAACAATTCGCGCCTCTCGGTCCAGCCCGTCACCGAGGCGGAATGGGCGATCGTGCGGGAGATGGGCGGCCTCGGCTGAGCGTCCGGGGGGACGCGGCCCTCAGCCCTGGCGCTGCGCCTGCGTCACCGCCACGTGGATCAGCTCCGCCAGCGTGCGCAGACCGAGCTTCTGGCGCATCAGCGAGCAGGCGTTGGTGATGGTCTTGTAGCTCACCGACAGGTCGCTCGCGATGGCGCCATACGACTTGCCCTGGGCGAGGCGTTGCAGGATCTGCAATTCGCGCGGCGTCAGCTGGGTCTCGGGCGTGCGCTTCGGGTCGGTGCGCAGCATCGCCACTTCGGTGGCGAGGCGCGGGTCGAGGTAGGGCCGTCCGGATCGGACCCGCTGGAACGCCTCGAACAGCTCGCCCGAGGCGTGGTCCTTCAGCACGTAGCCGAGGGCGCCGGCTTCGAGCGCACGCGAGACGATCACCGGATCGTTGTGCATGCTGAAAACGAGGATGCGGACCGCCCGGTTGGCGTTGCGCATCCGCCGGATTAGTTCGAGCCCGGCAAGGCCGCTGCCCTGGAACGTCAGGTCACAGATCACCGTGGTGGGACGCAGGCGCAGGAAGCTGCGATAGGCCGCGACCACGCTGGTGGCGTCGATGATCCGTTCGATCCCCGCATCCTCGAGCACCCGGCGGCAGCCCTGGAGCACGATCGGGTGATCGTCGATGACGAGGGTCGGCGCCTCGGCGGTGGTGGCGATCGCGTTCATGCGCTGGGAATCGGACTCGGGTCGACGTCCCGCTCATCATCGAGCGGAATCATGATCCGCACAACTGCGCCGGGCTGGTCATTGTCAAGCCTGAACGTGCCCCCGAGGGCTTCCACCCGCTCTCGCATCCCCGAAAGACCGAGGCCGAGGCTGTGGTCGGCCGGGATGCCGGTGCCGTCGTCATGCACCGTCAGGCGCAGGACCCGGCCGGCCGGCGCCGCCTCGTCGCGAACCTGCACGGTGACGTTCCGGGCCCCACCGTGCCGCACGGCGTTGGTCATGCTCTCCTGCATGCAGCGGAATACGGTCAGGTCGGTCACGTCGCCGTAGCCGCGCGCCAGGCCCTCGAAGCTCCCGGCAAACCGGGTCCCGGTGTGGCGGCGCCGGAAATCGCGTAGCAGCAGGTCGAGGCATTCGGTCAGCGGCACCTGCCCGAGGGCGTGCGGCCGCAGCCGGTTGAGGAGTTCGCGGTTCCGGGTCTGGACCTGACCGACGATGCTGGCGATGTCCTGGGCGCGCTGCTTCAGCCGCCCCCGGTCCGGTGGGGCCTCGGCCTCGGCCATGCGGACCACGGAGGCGGCGGTCGCCTCCAGGGCGAAGAGACAGGGGCCGAACTCGTCATGCAGTTCCAGCGCGGTGCGGCGGCGCTCGTCGTCCTGCGCCGACAGCAGCTGGCGGTTGAGCCGCCCGTTGGCGGCCCGGGTCTCCGCCAGCGCCTGGGCCACCCGGTTGAACCGGGTGGCGATGGCGGCGAGTTCGCGCGAGGCCGGGGGCTCCATCCGCACGGTGTAATCCTGCTGTTCGAGCTGGATCAGCCCCTCGGCGAGGTCGGTCAGCGGCGCCAGCACGCGGCCGAAGGCGACCGTGAGGGCGGCGAGCAGCCCCAGGCTGAGGCACAGGCTGGCGAGTGACAGAGAGAGCGCATAGACCCAGACCTCGTCGATCTCGTCGTGCGGCTGGGTGGTGATGCGCGCGGTGCCGATGCGCTGGCCCTGGGCCACGATCGGCAGGTCGTGCTCGCGAATCGCCGGGGCGATCAGGGCGGCGAACCAGGCCGGCGCGGCGTGCTGTTCGTGCCGGACCCGGCCGAGGCCGCCGGTGACGACCTTGCCGGCGGCGTCGAGCACCGTGACCCGCACGTGGCGCAAGTCGTGGATGCGCAGGTTCAGAGTCTGGAGGATGCCGGCCGGCGGCCCCGCCTGGGCGAGATCGATGGTATCCGACACCAGAAGCTCGACATTCGTCATCGCGGCCTGCATCTCGACCTCGACGGCGGAGCGGGCGTTGACGACGATCACCGCGCAGGACACCAGGGCGGCCAGGACATCGATCGCCAGCACCAGCACGATCATCCGGGTCCGTGTCGGCCAGGAGGCCCAGAACGGACGGCGGCCCTCGTCCGCCGACGCTGCGGGCGAGGCGGCGTTGCGGTGAGTCAGGCCCCATCGGGACCGGGGCGCGGAGGCGGCGTCGTGAGGCATGGAAACCGGGGTTCGACCGTCGGACGGGTGGCGCGGAGCTGCCCCGCCCTGTGTAGCCGACCCGGAGCGCGATGGCATGGGGCCGATGCCGATGTCTGAACGGCCCGATCTTGACGGGGTCGCCGAACTCGTCACGGGCGCGCTGGCCGATCCCACGGCGACCTGGACCCTGGGCGGGTTCGGGGCGCTGGCCCGCTTCAGCCGCACCGGCGACGAAGCCGCGACCCCGCTCGCATCCGGACGCCTCGGCCTCGTCACCCCGCGGGGCGGCATCGCCCTCGACCCGGCCGGGGCGATCCCGGTCGCCTACGAGACGGCCTTCGCCGGGGGCTGGAGCCATGCCGTCGCCTTGTGCCGGCCGGCGACGCTCCATCCCTGGCCGGGGTCCCGCCCGATCGCCGAGGCGGGTCGCGACCCGAATGCACTCCGGCCCGAAAATCTTGGGGACAACTGGTTCGACCTCGGCCTCGACCTCCCCCAGGGGCGACTCCGCCTGCGCTCGGCCGATCCGGATGCGCTCAGAATCCTCCGCGCGGCGGTCGGCCGAAACCTTCGTGACGATCCCGGATTCTGGCGTGACCTCGACGCGATCCCGATGGTCGACCACGTGGTAATTACGCCCCTCGGCCGCATCGAAATCTTCGGCGGGTCGGCCGGCGCGTCCGACGGACCGCGCGTCTTTCTCGTGCCGAAGATGCTCGCCCTCGGGCGAACGCACCCCGCCACGGCCACGATCCCGGCCGGCCTGCTGCCGGTCGCTCTCCTGGTGCCGCCCCATCCCTGCGCCTCGCCGGAGCGGGCCTTCGATCCCGCTCGCCACGCGGACTTCCAGGCGATCCTGGCCCGCTGGGGCGCGCCCGATCTCGTCGCCCTGAAAGCGCGGCTCGCCGCCGGCGAGGCTCCGGCGACCGGCACCACCAATCGCATCACCCGGAACATCGCCCGGGTGGTACGACTCCAGGCCGAGGCGATGACGATTCGGCACGGGACCAAATTCTGATCTGAGAAGTTCTGAGCCGATACGCGTCGTTAAACCTCTTCGGGTTATTCAGATTCGCGACGTGTCCCGTCCTATCCTCTGCAAGGCGGAGGCTCAGGACATCTTCATGCCCCATTGCGCGGTCTTCTTCGTTGCACGCCGGTGCCGTTCGTCTGCGGTCGCCGCGCGGATCGCGTCGCGTGATCGACCGGCCACGGTCAACACCCATGTTCCCCAGCGTGCGAGATGTCTGAGACCATGATGTCCGTGACGATCGACCCTTCCGAGACGCGGCGCCCCGCGAGTCCGGCGCCACGCCCATCCCACGTGAACCTCCGCATCGTGCTTCTGTCGAGCCTCGGCGTCCTCGGTCTGGCGGGTTTCGGGGTGCTGGCCTTCACCACCCTCGGCGATCTCGCCGGCCCTCAATTCACCCGCCCGTCGCTGGCGAAGATCTCCGCCGCTTCGCCGGTGACCAAGCACTCCGCGTCCGAATGGCCGGACCTGCGCGACGGCGTTCCGGCACTGGCCCCGTCTCAGCCAAAAGCCGCCGCACCGGCCCCGGCACTCGCCATCGCGGCGCCTGCGAAGGTCGAGCGTCTTCCGGCCGCAGCAACGCCTCTCGTGGTTCAGGCCGCCGTCAAGCCGCCGGAGCCGCCGTCCTTGCCAGCCTCGGCGCCCGTGGTTCAGGCCGTCGAGGTCAAGATCCCCGAGAAGCGGTTGGAAGTCGCCGCCACACAGAAGCCGGTCCGTCTACCGCCGATCGAGAACGCTGCGGTGCTGCCGCCGGCTCGTCCGGCCTCGCTGATTCCAGCGACACGCACGGCCGCGGTCATCGCGCCGCTTTCCACGGAGACGACCCGGTCACGGGCGACGAACGGCATCTTCACCGCGCTTCCGCCCGAGCGTGAGACGACCCTGCGCAAGCCCGTCGCCACCGCGGCCGCACCGCATGCCAAGCCTGCCGCTGCCAAGACCGCCGCTGCCAAGACCGCCGCTGCCAAGCCCGCCGCCGCCAAGCCCGCCGCCGCGAAGGTGGCGTCGGCCGCCGCGCCCGAGGCGATGCCTGCCAGTGCAGCCGCCGAGGAGTCGGAGCAGACGGAACTCTTCGGCCTGAAGGTGCCGTCCCTGGCCCCGGCCGGACGAAAAATCGCCGAAGGCGTCGAAGCGCTCGGGAACGCCGTGAAGAGCCTGCCCGATCACTTCTGAGGGCGATCGCCCGGATCTTGCTCACATCGGTCGCCTCACCTGGTCCGGGTCAGGACCAACGACTCGATCGAGTCTACCGCCAAGCACCCACAGGGCGCCCATTTCGTATCTTGCGAAGCCCTCCGCCCGGGACGCCTGATCGTCGCCGAACGAGGCGCCCAATGGGCGCCTCCTGCCGGTTCAGCGAGGCGCGCGGCTGGTCCGCGGCTTCTTGGCGATCTCGCGCTCGTGGCGGGCGCCGCGCGGGCTCTTGAAGGCCTTCGCCCCCTTCTCCTCGCGATCGGGCTCACCGCCTTCGAGCAGGGGCTCCACCTGTATCTCGGGCGAACCGTTCTTGGCGAAGGTCTGTGCGAAGCGCGAGGCGGCACCGCCCCGGACCTCGAACTTGGTCTCGCGGTCGAAAATCCGGATCGCTCCGATTTCCTGGCGGCCGATATTGCCGCGCCGTGTCAGCATCGGCAGGAGCCGGCGCGGATCGGCATTGTCACGGCGGCCGAGATTGAGCCGGAACCAGACCGATGGTCCCTCGGCATCGATTCGCGCCGTATCAGCGGGATCGTACACGGGCCGAGTCTTGCGCTCGGGGCCGGCGCCCGGATCGGTGACATCCTCGGGGGCGGGCAGGCGCGAGCGATAGATCCGCGCCAGGGCGGCGGCGAGTTCCTGAGGCGTGCGCTGGCCCATCAGGGTCTCGGCCATCGCCAGATCTTCCTCGGCCGGAGCCTCGGTGAAGATCGGATCCTGCCACATGCGTTCGCCGTCGAGGCGGCGGATCTCGTCGGCGGTGGGCGGACCGGCCCACTCGAACGAGACCTTGGCGATCATCAGCATCTGCTCGGCCCGGCGCCGCTTCGAGGCCGGGATCAGCAGCAGGCTGGTGCCCTTGCGGCCGGCACGCCCGGTGCGACCCGAGCGGTGCTGCAGCACCTCCGCGTCATGCGGCAGGTCGGCATGGATCACCAAGCTGACGGTGGGGAGATCGATGCCGCGCGCGGCGACGTCTGTCGCTACACACACCTTGGCCCGGCCGTCGCGCAGGGCCTGAAGGGCGGCATTGCGCTCGCCCTGGCCGAGTTCGCCCGAGAGCGCCACGGCCGAAAAGCCGCGTTCGGTGAGCACCGCCTGGAGATGGCGCACCGCGTTGCGCGTGTTGCAGAAGATGATCGCGGTCGGCGCATCCATGAAGCGCAGGGTGTTGACCACCACATGCTCCAGCTCGCGCGGCACGACGCGGATGGCCTTGTAGGTGATGTCCGAGTGACCGCGCTCCTGACCCTTTACGGCGATGCGCAGGGCGTCGTTCTGGTAGCGCTCGGCAAGCGTCGCGATGGCTTTCGGCAGGGTCGCGGAGAACAGCAGCGTGCGCCGCTCCTTCGGGGTCACCGACAGAATAAATTCAAGGTCGTCGCGAAAGCCGAGGTCGAGCATCTCGTCGGCCTCGTCGAGGACGACGGCGCGCAGATCCTGAGTCGCGAGGTTGCGCCGCTCCAGGTGGTCGCGCAGGCGTCCCGGGGTGCCGACGACGATGTGGGCGCCGTCGTTGAGCTGGCGGCTCTCGCGACGCGGGTCCATGCCGCCGACGCAGGAGATGACGCGGGCGCCGGTCTCGGCATAGAGCCAGCTCAGTTCGCGCTCGACCTGAAGGGCGAGCTCGCGGGTCGGCGCGATGACCAGGGCGAGGGGAGCACCGGCGGGGCCGAAGCGCTCGGCCCCGTCAAGCAGGGTCTCGGCGAAAGCGAGGCCGTATGCCACGGTCTTGCCGGAGCCGGTCTGGGCCGAGACGAGAAGGTCTCGTCCCTGGGCTGCCGCCTCGATGACGGCGCTCTGCACGGGCGTCGGGTCTTCGTAGTCGCGCGCGGTCAGCGCTCGGGCGAGCGGGGCCGGCAGGGTGGGGAAGGGCACTGTGACGGAAGCCTTAGGGGGCAAGCAGGCGAAACACGCGCCGGGGAGGGCTCGCGACAGGGCGCGATCGTCTCCGAGCCGACGGGATTCCGACCTCGAACGGTTACGGATGGTTCGCCTTGTAGCGGGAACTGGGTCGCAGCGCCATGACCGTGCGTGCATGCCCGATGCTGGCTCCGCGCGCGTCGGCGCCCGAGCAGTCGCGCGCCTCCGTGCTCAGGCAGTTGCCCGATGATCATCGATCGCGATGACCCGAGGGTAAATGGCCCGAGGGTATCTTGTGCGGAGCGGATCGATCGGGCACCTGATAGCCGGTACGGACGATGGGTCGAGGGCCAGCGTTCCGCGCCCTGTCCCTGGCGTCGACATCGTTCTGGTGGACGTCTTCCCCGTCGATCTTCGCTTCATCGGCTGGCCGTGATGGAAATCCTTGTCGTCGGTGCCGGTATCGTAGGACTGGCCGTGGCCCGGGCGCTGGCGATCCGCGGCCATGCCGTGGTCGTGGCCGAGTCCGAGGCGTCGATCGGCACTGGCATCTCGGCCCGGAATTCCGAGGTGATCCACGGTGGGATGTACTATCCTCCCGGCTCGCTGCGGGCGCGCCACTGCGTGGCCGGGGCGGCGATGCTCATGGCCTTCTGCGATAGTCACGGCGTGCCCTATCGGCGTTGCGGCAAGCTCATCGTCGCCACCGACGAGTCGGAGCGAGCGGCCATCGCCACGATCCTCGACCGCGGTGATGCCAACGGCGTTCCCGGTCTGGCACTGATCGACGGCGCCGAAGCCCGCGTCCTCGAACCGAATCTCGCCTGCGTCGCCGCCCTGCACGCGCCGGGCACCGGCATCGTCGACAGCCATGCCCTGATGCTGGCCCTGCAGGGTGACCTGGAGGATGCCGGCGGGGCCGTCGCCTTCATCAGCCCTGTGACTCGAATTTTGCGGATTCCCGAAGGCTGGCGTGTGACCGTCGCCGGTGAGGATCTGGTGTTCGACGCGGTGATCAATGCGGCCGGACTTGGCGCCCAGGCACTTGCCCATCGGGTCGAGGGCTATCCCAAGGTACAGATCCCCCGTCAGGTTCTGGCGAAGGGCAGCTATTTCGGCTGCACCGGGCGACCGGCCTTCTCGCGCCTGATCTACCCGGCGCCCGTCGAGGGCGGCCTCGGCATCCACCTGACGCTCGATCTGGCCGGGCGCATGCGCTTCGGCCCCGACGTGGAATGGGTCGACCGCCTCGATTATAGGGTCGATCCCGCCCGCGCCCAGGCGTTCGCGCAGGCGATCCGACGCTACTGGCCGGGCCTTCCCGATGGGGTACTGACGCCGGATTACGCGGGCATCCGCCCGAAACTGACCGGACCCGGTGAGCCGGCCGCCGATTTCCGTATCGACGGCCCGGCCGAGCACGGATTTTCCGGCTTAGTCCATCTCTTCGGCATCGAGAGTCCGGGCCTGACCTCAAGCCTCTCCCTTGCGGAGGACGTGGCCGACCGTCTCGTCGGGGCCGAAAGCCGCCATCCCGTCTAAGGACTGGTGGCTAAGCCTCCGGGACGAAACGGAGCGTTCCGGCGCGGCGAGTCGTTCCGCCGGTGTCGCTCGGATGGTTCACGCCGTCGAAGACCGGCATTTCGGGAAAGTCGAATGGGCTGACTCCGTCGAGGCAGGCCACGTTGACGCCGTACTGGTGCGAGTTCGATCGGCGTTGATGATGCGTATAGATCCCGCAGCGTGAGCAGAAGAAGTGCTGCGCCGCGCCGGTGTTGAACCGATAGCGCGTCAGCAGGTCCGCCCCTTGCAGGATCTCGACGCCGCCGCCCTCAGCCGAGACCACAGCGGCCCCGCGCATCCGACAATACGAGCAGGTGCAGCGCCGGATTGTGCCAAAGCCGTCGCTCAGCGTCGCCGCGAAGCGAACGCCTCCGCAATGACATTGCCCGAAAAATCGATCCGACCCATCCGGCATGTTGATTCGATCCTCGACCGCCGGACGCGATCTACAACCGGTCTCGGCTGCCGGACAAGACCATCACGACTTCAGCTGCCGAAGCGCTCGGTCCGGATCAGGCGCGGGTCCACCCCCGCATCGACGAGCAGGTCCGCCGTTCTCCCTACAAAGGCATTGCCGCCGCAGATGTAGATGTGACCGGGCTGTCCCAGCCGCTGGAGCGCTTCGCCGATCATGCCAGCATCGACGCGCCGGCCGCCGGCGCGGGTTAGGGTCAGCATCAGCGCGAAATGCGGTTCGTCCCGGGCGCGTACGGCCAACTCCTCGGCCGCGATCGCCTCAGCCGCGTCGCGCACCGAGTAAAGCAAAAGGGCCGGGACCTCGGGAGCCGCCGCCGCACGGTGGCGCAGCATTGCCAGCAGCGGCACCACGCCGGAACCGCCGCCGACCAGAAGGAGCGGTCCGCCATCCTCCGGCCGCCAGACGAAGGCGCCGCCGATCGGCCCGCGCAGCTCAATCGTGTCGCCGACCTCCGCCACCGTCTCGAAGAAACCCGAGACCTCGCCCTCGGGCAGCCCCTCGATCATCAACTCGATGATGCCGTCCTGGCTCGGCGCCGAGGCGATCGAATAGCTGCGATGGGCCTGATAACCATCCGGAGCGGTCAGGCGCACGTCCACATGCTGCCCGGCCAGCACCGGGCGATCGAAGGCGACCTGAAAGCGATAGCTCTTCACGCGCCCGGTGACGGGCCGGATGGCCGTGAGGATCGCGGACTGCCAGGGGAGGGGGGGCGCGGACGGCTCAATCACCAGTAAAGCGCTGCTCGCGCCAAGGATCGCCATGCATGTGATAGCCGCGCAACTCCCAGAAGCCGCCCTCGTCGCGCTGGGTGAAGCGCAGGCCCTTCACCCACTTGGCGCTCTTCCAGAAATACAGGTGCGGAACCAGCAGACGCGCCGGGCCGCCGTGGTCAGCTGGGATTGGCGCCCCGTCGTAATGGGTCGCGACCATACCTTTGCCTCCGACGAGGTCCCCCACCGGAACGTTGGTGGTGTAGTCGTCGTAGCCCTCGGCCAGCAGGAAGGCTGTCGGCGCGGCGATGCCCGCATCGGCCAGAATGTCGTCGAAGCTGACGCCTTCCCAGGCCGTGTCGAACTTCGACCACTTCGTCACGCAGTGGATGTCGCCGCTCCAGCGTGTGCGCGGAAGGGCGGTGAACGCCTCCCAGGTCCAGGATTTCAGAGGGCGCGAACCCTCGCGCAAGGTGAAGGACCACGTGTCGAGATCGAGACGGGGATTCGGTCCGATCTGCAGGACCGGAAAATCCTCCGTGAGGTACTGCCCCGGGGGCAGGCGCTCCCGAGTTGCCTCCGGGGGCTTTCGCCCGGTGAAGCCGCGTGTGCTCATCCTGCCCTCGCCTCCATCGTTCCGCCGGCTTGGGTACCAACCCGGCGCTCAACCCTGGCGGACGGATACCATCGGCTCAGCGATCACGCAGCACCAGCCACAGGGCATGGATGGTGCCGGGCAGGACGCCCATCAGCGTGAGCAGAATGTTGAGCAGAAACTGCAGGCCGATGCCGGTGGTCATGAGGACCGCGATGGGCGGCAGGAAGATTGCGAGAATGATGCGGACGAGGTTCGACACGGTCGCTCCGAGAACAATGCGGTCGCAGGATCGCGGCCGCGACGGCCCAACCGGAACACGATCGCGGCGGACAGGTTCCCGCTGCGTTGGGACAAGGGCTGGTTTTCCGCCGCGCCGAATACGGATTGCTGCGGTGAATCATCTCCGTTGCTGATGTTCGGACGGCTCTTCGCTATGCCGTGTGGAAACGCGGGCGATCCGCGTGCCGATCGCTTGGCTCGAGATCCCCGTGCTGGTCGAACTGTTTCATCTGCTCGTGACACCCGTTCCCCTGCGCCTTCGGCGGCTGGGATACCTGCGGGAGAGCGTGCTGCTGCTGTCGCGCGGCCGGCGCTGCCACGCTGCCTGGGCGCCCCATCTTGCGGCGTCCCGGGCCGCGATCCTGGATGCCTGCGAGGGCCTAGACCAAACCCGCATCGCCGTCGTTCTCGGGTCGGGGCTGCTCCAGGACGTGCCGATCGCGGATCTGGCCCGCCGCTTTCGTGAGGTCCACCTTGTCGATGCGGTGCATCTGTGGCCGGCGCGCCGCTTGGTCCGAACTTATTCCAACGTCCGGTTGATCACTGCCGACCTGAACGCCGAGCCGGGCCGGGTCGATCCGCTGCCGGCGCTCTGCGGTGGCGCCGAGGTCGACTTCGTGGTGTCCGCCAACCTCCTGTCGCAACTGCCGATCCTGCCGCTCGACCGGCCCGGCCTGTTGCCGCCCGATCTCGGCGGTCGCATCGTCCGGGCGCATCTAGAAGGCCTCGGGCGGTTGCGGGCACGCGTCTGCCTCCTCACCGACATCGAGCAGTTCGAGGAGGACCGGACCGGCCGGATCACCGACCGGATCGATCTTCTGCACGGGGTGCGCCTCGATCCTCCCGACCGGGACTGGATCTGGGAGATCGCGCCCTTTGGCGAGGCCGCGCGCCATCACCGCCTGCGCCATCGGGTTCAGGCCTTCCTGAATTGGCGCACCGCCTGACACGGCGTGCCAGCCCAAACGCAAGAAGCCGCCCGATCGGGGCGGCTTCCTGTGAAGTTTGTCGAAGGTCGCGCGGACGCGCGGGTTTTATTCGGTGACGGACGACGGATCGTCACCGCCGACGCCGCCCTCGGGGGCTTCAGAGCCCTCGAAGCGGGCGCGGCGGCGCCGGCGCGGCTTCGGGGTCGCGGGCGTCCCCTCGTCGGAACCGCCGGGGCCGGTACCAGTGTTCTGGGATTCTGCCGAGGCTGCCGGTTCGGCCGTCCGCTCGACGGCCGGAACGGGACGCGGCGGCGTCATCAGGAAGGCCGGCAGGGCGGCGACGTCCTCGGGATTACCGACCGGTTCACGCTCCTCGCGACGCCGGCTGCGACGCGGCGCGGCATCGTTCGTCCGGCTCGCCCGAGGCGTCTCCTCGCGGCTCGAACTCGGCCGAGCCGCGTCCTGGCCACCGAACTCCGATCGGTTGGCGTCCTGACGCGGGGACTCGTTCACCGGCTGATCGGTTCGCCCGTTTTCGTAGCGAGGCGTTTCGGACCGGACCGGGGCAGGGCGGTTGAAATCCGGGCGCGGCTGATCCTGCCGGCCCGCATCCTGGCGCCCGTAATCCTGACGCGGATTGTCTTGGCGCGCACCGTCCTGGCGGTTCTGATCCGGCCGGAAATCCTGTCGGTTGGAATCCTGTCGGTTGCCGTCCTGACGACCGAAATCGTCACGTCGGTTGTCCTGCCGGTTGGAGTCCTGCCGGTTGTCCTGTCGATTGTTGTAGTCCGGCCGGTTGCCATCGCGCGGGTTGTCGAAGCGCTGGGGGCGGTCGCCTCGATTGGCGAAGCGGTCGCGGCGGTTCTGCCGGTTGTTGTCCGAGCCGGAATCCGGCCGGTTGGAATCCTGTCGATTCGAATCCTGGCGGTTCGCGTCTTGCCGGTTGGATTCCTGCCGGTTGGAATCCTGTCGATTGTAATCCTGGCGGTAATTCTCAGCCCGCGTCTCCTGTCGCACCTCCGGCCGGCCCTCGTAGGCCTGCGGCTGAGGCTGCTGACCCGGATCGCCGTATTCCTCGTTGTAGGAATTGGCACCGTAGCTGGAGGCAGCGTAGCCCTGCGGGGCGGCCTGACCCTCGTCGTCGCCCTCGTCGCCGTCGTCGTCGAAGCCGCGAGCGTAACCGCCCACCTGTTGACGGGTCTGTTCCTGAGCGCCCGAGATGATCCGGAAATAGTGTTCGCCGTGCTGGAAGTAGTTCTCTGCCGCCACCGGGTCGCCACTGGCCTGCGCGTCGCGGGCCAACTGGGCGTACTTGTCTGCGATATGCTGGGCAGTGCCGCGAATCTTGACGTCGGGGCCGTTCGATTCGTAGGAACGCGTAAGCGGATTGGGACCTTTGGGGCGGTTGCGACCGCGCATCCGTCTATTCTGGTTTGGTCTCATCGGTCTCGATTGACCCTCGTTCGTCTCGGAGCGTCTGATGATGCGGCGGGTTCTGGGCGGTCACGACACCGCCTGAGGCAGGCTCGTCGCTGGCGCCGCGTGATCCGGGTCCGATGTGTCCGTGATCGCTTTCGCCGTGCTTTGCCGTCTCTGTCCGTTGACCAAGGCCCGCTCTGAGCGTCCAGGCGTCCTTCGGTTTTCAGGCACGAAGTTGATCAAGCTCCAGCGCGTCGTCCCGCGCGCACCAGCCTGATCGTGGGGAGATCTTCTAAGGGTGTCGCAGACCGAAGCCACAACCCGCCTTACCTCAGTCCATCTTGATGGACCGTTCGCGATCTGCCGGCGAGACTAGCCGTTCGCCGAGAGGTCAACAAGCGTTTTTTGTCCTCTCGCCGGGTGAGAGCTCAGTTTTTCCGATTTTCACACCCTCCCGGCCGGTCCTGACCGTCTCGTCAGGGGTGAAGGTCACCACCCGGGCATGTCCAGCGAGGTCGTGAGTGATCCGCCCAATCCCGAGCCCGGCCTCGCGACCGAGAGTGGCCACCGCGTCCGCCTGGTCGTAGCCGACCTCGAAAACCAGTGCGCCGCCGGCAGCGAGCCCGGCCGGGCCGTCCGTCAGCGCCGCGATGATCGACCGGTAGGCATCGAGCCCGTCCGCCCCCCCGTCAAGCGCCACAGCCGGATCATGCTCACGCACCTCGACGTCGAGGTCCGGGATCGTCGCGCTCGGGATGTAGGGCGGGTTGGAGACGACGAGGTCGAAGGAGCCCGCGAGGGCTGCTGTCCAATCCGCCACCACGAAGGCGGCGCGGGCACCGACGCCGTGCGCCTGCGCATTCGCGCGGGCCTGAAGCAGAGCCGCCCGCGAACGATCGACGCCGATGGCGGTGCTGTTGGGCAGCTCGTTGAGCAACGCCACGAGAATGCAGCCGGAGCCGGTGCCGAGATCGAGGAGACGCAGCGGCGTGCGGCGGTCGGGCTGCAGCGCCAGGGCCGTTTCCACCAGGGTCTCGGTGTCGGCGCGTGGAACCAGTGTCTCGGGGGCGAGCCCGAAGGACAGGCCCCAGAACTCCCAGGCGCCGACGATCCGGGCCACCGGCTCGCCCCCGAGCCGGCGATCCAGAGCAGCCGAGAGTTTGGCCGCATCGTCCGTTCCCAGGGGAGTCCGGCCCCTGAGGACGAGATCGGTCGAGGTCAGGCGCAGCACGTCGAGCAGAAGAAATCGGGCGTCGCTCGCCGCGATGCGTTGAGCGGCGAGCCGGTCGGTCATCACCCGCAGGGCCTCGGTCCGGCTCATGGCCGGATCGAACGGAGGCGCCTCGGCGTCGCCGACCCGTTCCGGCGCGGCCCCTCCCGTCATCGGTCCGATGCAACGGTCATCAGGCCATACCCTCGGCCGCCAGCAACTCGGCCTGATGCTCGGTGACGAGGGCATCCACTAGTTCATCCAGGGCCTCGCCGGCCAGAACTTCCTCCAGCTTGTAGAGGGTCAGGTTGATGCGGTGGTCGGTGACCCGGGCCTGGGGGAAATTGTAGGTGCGGATGCGCTCCGAGCGGTCGCCCGAGCCGACCTGCGATTTGCGGTCGGCGGCGCGAGCGCTGTCCTTGGCGGTCCGCTCGGCGTCGTAGAGCTTCGCGCGCAACAGCGACATCGCACGGGCCCGGTTCTTGTGCTGGGAGCGCTCCTCCTGGACGAAAATCACGATGCCGCTCGGAAGATGCGTGATGCGGATGGCCGATTCCGTCTTGTTGACGTGCTGGCCGCCGGCGCCCTGCGACCGCATCGTATCGATCTTCAGATCCGCATCGTTGACGACGATGTCGACCTCCTCCGCCTCGGGCAGAACGGCCACGGTCGCGGCGGATGTGTGGATGCGCCCCTGCGCTTCGGTGTCCGGCACCCGCTGGACCCGGTGGGCGCCGCTTTCGAACTTCAGGCGGGCGAACACGCCCTTGCCCTTCACCTCGGCGATGACCTCGCGATAGCCGCCGACGGTGCCCTCGCTCTCCGAGATGACCTCGACCTTCCAGCCCTTGGCGTCGGCATACTTGCCGTACATCCGGAACAGGTCACCGGCGAACAGGGCCGCCTCGTCCCCGCCGGTGCCGGCCCGGATTTCCAGGATGGCGCTTTTCTCATCGGCGGAATCCTTCGGCAGCAGGATCAGCTGCAATGCCCGGTAGGCGGTTTCCAACCCGGCCTCGGCCTCCGGCTTCTCGTCGGCGGCGAGCGCCCGCATCTCGGAATCGCCGCCCGGCTCGTCGATCAGCGCCTGGATGTCGGCCAGATTCTGCGCGGCGGCGCGATAGGCGTGGATCGCCGCGACGACGCCCTCCAGTTCGGACAACTCGCGTGACAATTGCACGAAGGTGTCGGAATCCGCCGAGCCGGCGCTCAGCGTGGCCGTCACGATGTCGTGGCGCGTCAGGATCGCGTCGAGGCGTTCTGCAGGAATAGGGGTCATCGCCCGTCGAAAACTCTCACCAGGAACAAGGGCTCGTCGGACCGGAAGCCAGATCGACGACGGGGTCGCGGCACGACCCAGTTAGATAGGAACCCCGTGCGCCTTCGCGAAGGCCGCCAGGGCTGGCCGCAGGGTGGCACCGTCGCCGGCCCGGGCCAGTTCGGTGTGGATCAGGTCGGAGACCGCGTTCACGTCGAGCCCCAGCACCATGGCCTTGACCGGGCCGATGGCGGCCGGAGACATCGAGAGGTGGCGGAAGCCGAGGCCGATCAGCGCCATGGCTTCCAGCGGGCGACCGCCGATCTCTCCGCACACGGTAGCCGGGCAGCCGGCCGCGGCCGCCCGCTCGGCGATGATCCGGAAGGCCCGCATGGCCGGGACGCTCAGGGTGTCGAAGCGGTCCGCGACGCGCCGGTTCTCGCGGTCGACCGCGAACAGGAACTGCATCAGGTCGTTGGATCCGACAGACAGGAAGTCCGCTGCCTTGGCGATCTCGTCGATCTGGAACAGCAGCGAGGGCACCTCCACCATCACGCCGAGCTTGCAGTCGCTCGGCAGGGCGTGGCCGTGGCGGCGCAGATGCGCCTTCTCGCGCTCGACGATGGCCTTGGCGCGGGTGAACTCGTCCACCGTCGCCACCATGGGAAACATGATCTTCAGCGGTCGGCCGCCCGAAGCCTTGAGCAGGGCGCGCAACTGAACCCGCAGCAGGGCCGGGCGGTCGAGGCCGATGCGAATCGCACGCCAGCCCAGGGCCGGATTCTCCTCCTCGAGAGCCGGCATGTAGGGCAGGATCTTGTCGCCGCCGATATCGAGGGTGCGAATGGTCACCGGAAGGTCACCGGTCGCGGCGAACACAGCTTCGTACAGCGTCTGCTGCTCGGCCGCCGACGGCATGCGTTGGGCCACCATGAACTGCAGCTCGGTGCGGAACAGGCCGATGCCGTCCGCGCCGGTCTCGTGCAGATGGGTCAGGTCGATCAGAAGGCCGGCATTGAGCTGCAGGCCGATCTTGGTGCCGTCGAGGGTGACGGCGGGCACGTCGCGCAGCGCCCGGTACTGCTCCTGCCGGCGGGCGCGGAGGCGCACCATCTCGGCATAGGCCGCCTCGATCTCGGGCCCCGGCCGGACCTGGATCTCGCCGGTGGCGCCGTCGACGATGATCGCGTCGCCGGCATCGCACAGGGCCGTGGCGTTGGCGATCTCACCGACCGCCGGAATGCCGAGCGCCCGGGCCACGATGGCGATGTGGCTGGTCGGGCCGCCTTCCTCGAGCACGACGCCCCGCAGGGCCGTGCGGTCGTAGTCGAGCAGGGCTGCCGGCCCCATCGAGCGGGCGACCAGGATCGCGTTCTCGGGCAGCACGCGCTGCGCCCCGTTGCCCTCGGCGCCGATCAGGGTGCGCAACAGGCGGTTGGCGAGGTCGTCGAGATCGTGCAGCCGGTCGCGCAGGTACGGGTCGCTCTGGCGCATCATCCGGGCGCGGTTGTCCGACTGGACGCGCTCGACAGCGGCCTCGGCCGTGAGTCCGGAATGCACGGCTTCGCGCATCCGGCGCAGCCAGCCCTTGTCGTGCGCGAACATGCGCACCGTCTCCAGCACCTCGCGCGATTCCCCCGTGCCGATGCTGTCGCCGCGTTCGACCAGGTCGTCGATGGCCGAGCGGACCTCGCCAATGGCAAGCTCCAGCCGCTCGACCTCGCGCTCGACATTCTCGGCGATGAGCTTCTTGATGACGATGCGTGGCTCATGCAGCACCACGTGCCCGAGGCCGATGCCATCGGCGAGCGCCACGCCGCGCTGGCTCACCGGCCGGCGCGCCGCCGAGCCCGCGCCCGGCGCCAGGGCCTGAAGCTCGCCCGAGGCGATCATCTCCGACAGCACCATGGCGGTGGTCTGGAGCGCTTCGATCTCCTCCTCGGAATAGACCCGGTAGGTCTTGTTCTGAACGACGAGGACGCCGAGCGTGTTGCCGGCGCGCAGGAGCGGCACGCCGAGGAAGGCGTGATAGGCCTCCTCACCCGTTTCCGGTCGATACGAGAAGGCCGGGTGCGACTGCGCGTCGGAGAGCGACAGCGGCTCGGCCGTCTTGGCGATGAGGCCGACGAGGCCCTCGTCCGCCCGCATCCGGGTCAGGTGGACCGCTTCGCGGTTCAGGCCCTCGGTGGCAAACAGTTCGAGGATATTGTCATCGCTGAGCACATAGACCGAGCACACCTCGGCGATCACGTTGGCGGCGATCAGCGTGACGATGCGGTCGAGGCGAGCCTGTGGGCTGACCGGCTCCGCCATCGCTTCGCGGAGGCGGCGCAGAAGCAGGCGCGGGCCTCCGGGCGCAGCGGGCATGGTCTCCTCGATCCGGCTTCGGCCGCGGGCTCCGGTCCGCGCGCAGGCGTGCGCGCGCTCCGGCTCGTCAGGCCTGGTCGAGGCCGTATAGCGAGTGGAGCGTGCGAACGGCAAGCTCCGTATAGGCGGCATCGATGAGGACGGAGAACTTGATCTCCGATGTGGTGATGGCCCGGATGTTGATGCCTTTTTCGGCCAGCGCCCGGAAAGCCTTGGCGGCGACGCCCGCGTGGCTGCGCATTCCGACGCCGATGGCCGAGACCTTCACCACGTCGGTGGCCCCCTCGATCTGGGCGAAGGCGATCACACCGCTCTGCGCGTCGAGGATCTTGCGGGCGCGATCGTAGTCGGCCGAGGGGACCGTGAAGGTCATGTCGGTGGTCGACTGATCTCCCGACACGGTCTGGATGATCATGTCGACGTTGATGTTGGCGTCCGCCAGGGGGCCGAAGATGGCGGCGGCGATGCCGGGGCTGTCCTTCACGCGACGAAGCGTGATCTGCGCCTCGTCCCGGGAAAAGGCGATCCCGGTGATGATCTGCTGTTCCACGATGTCGTCCTCGTCGCAGATGAGGGTGCCGGGCCGGGCATTGTCCGGCGGATCGAAGGAGGAGCGCACCGTGGTCGGCACGCGATGGACCATGGCGAGTTCGACGGAGCGAACCTGCAGGACCTTGGCGCCGAGCGACGCCATCTCGAGCATTTCCTCGAAGGTCACGCGCTCCATGCGCTTTGCCTTCTGCACCACGCGCGGATCGGTGGTGTAGACGCCGTCGACGTCAGTATAGATGTCGCAGCGCTCGGCCCCGATGGCGGCCGCGATGGCGACAGCGCTGGTATCGGAGCCGCCGCGCCCCAGGGTGGTGACCCGGCCGGTGGCCTCGTTCATGCCCTGGAAGCCGGCGATGACCGCGACTTCGCCGCGCTGGAAACCCGCATTGAGGCGCGCGCCGTCGATGCCCTCGATGCGGGCCGAGCCGTGCGCGTCCGAAGTCAGGATCGGAATCTGCCAGCCCTGCCACGAGCGGGCCTGGATACCGATCTTCTGGAGAGCGATGGCCAGGAGCCCGGCGGTGACGAGTTCGCCCGAGGCCACCACGGCGTCGTACTCGGCCTCGTCGTAGATCGAATTGGCGTCCTTGACCCAGGCGACGAGTTCGTTGGTCTTGCCTGACATCGCCGAGACCACGACGGCGACCTCGTATCCGGCTGCGACCTCGCGCGCCACGTGGGCGGCCACGTTGCGGATGCGCTCGACATTGGCGACGGACGTGCCGCCGAACTTCATCACCAGACGGGGCATGTTCTCACCAGATGGAGCCTGTCGCGTCCGCGACGCGTCGCAAGAGCCAGGGGTAGTGGCAAGAGCCAAGGATAGCGGCAGGAGCCAGGGAAAGCGCAACAGCCAGGGATTCGGCCGGTCTCGGGTCGAAATTTCCACGCCCCGTACCGCCTGCCGCGTCGCTTGGCTGCTGTACCGGACAGGGCTTCGGCGGGTACAAGGGCCGCCCGGGCGTGTCAACAAGGGGGTACGCCCACCCCGCACGAGACATGCCGAGACGATGACCGGACCCACAGGCGCCTCCATCGACCGCGACGAGGTCGCCCGCTTCGAGGCCATTGCGGCCACTTGGTGGGACGAGGCCGGCCCGATGCGGGTCCTGCACCGCTTCAACCCGGTCCGCCTCGCTTACGTGCGAGATGCCGCGGCCCGCCATTTCGGGCGCGACCCGAAGGCGCCTTTTCCCCTCGATGGCCTCGCCCTTGTGGATATCGGCTGCGGCGGCGGCGTCCTGTCCGAGCCGCTGGCGCGCCTCGGCGCAACGGTCACGGGCCTCGATCCGGCTCCCACCAACGTCAAGGTGGCCCAGGCCCACGCCGATGCCGAGGGCGTGCCGGTCGATTATCGGGCGCGCACCATCGAGGACGTGGTGGCCGGCGGCGAGCGCTTCGACATCGTGCTCGCCATGGAGGTGGTGGAGCACGTGGTCGATATGCCGGCCTTCGTGGCGCAGGCGGCCCGCGCGGTGAAGCCGGGCGGCCTGCTGTTCGCCGCCACCATCAACAGGACGCTGCGGTCCTACGCTCTGGCCATCGTGGGGGCGGAATACGTCCTCGGCTGGCTGCCGAAGGGCACCCACGACTGGGACAAGTTCGTTCGGCCCGACGAACTCACCCGCGCCGTCGAGGCCGGCGGCCTGCGCGTGACCGACACCACGGGCGTGGTTTTCAACCCGCTCGACGGCTCGTGGCGCCCGAGCCGGGACACCGCAGTCAACTACATGATCGCGGCGCAGCGCCCGGCCTGAACCTTCGGTCTGGCAAGGGGTTGGTCGGCGTATCCGCCGGGAGATCGCCGTTGCTCGAGAAAATTCCGCATGCCGTGGGCGCCGCCCTGTCTGGCCTCAAGGCCGGGCTGGACAGGACCGCCTACCGGACCGATTTCGCCGCGGCGCCGGAGGGCCTGACGCTCACCAGTCCCGCCTTCGACGACGGCGCTGCGATGCCGGCGCGCTTCACCGCGGACGGGGAAGGCACTTCGCCGCCGCTGGCCTGGACCGGCCTGCCCGCCGGCACTGCCCGCGTCGTGCTGCTCGTCGAGGATGCCGGAAGCCCGACGCCGAATCCCCTCGTCCACCTGATCGCCTGGGACCTCGATCCCGATGCGCCGCTATCGGAAGGCGCGGCGAGCCAAGCCGGTTCGCGTCTCGCTCTCGGCAAGAATCTCGAACTTGGCAAGAACAGCTTTCTGAAATCCGGCTGGCTGCCGCCCGATCCGCCCACTGGCCACGGGGCGCACGCCTACCTGTTCCAGGCCTATGCCCTCGACCGGGGGCTGGATCTGCCCCAGCATCCCGGCCGAGGCGCCTTGCTGGAGGCGATGGCGGGAGGCGTGCTTGCCAAGGGCTGCCTGGTGGGAACCTACGAACGCCCCTGACGGCCGCAGTGCCTGCACTATGGATCGCAGTGCCTGCACTTTGGACCGTAGTGCTTGCGCAGGCCGCCGTGTCGGTGCAAGCGCCGATGCGAACATCAGGGAGGTGTGGGCATGAAGGCGCTGCTGTGTACCCGACTCGGGGAACCTGAGGATCTGGAACTCGCCGATCTGCCGGATCCGGTGGCCGGTCCGGGTGAGGCCGTGATCCGCATCACGCTGGCGGCGCTCAACTTCTTCGACACCCTGATCATCGCCGGGCGCTACCAGGTGAAGCCTGAACTCCCGTTCTCTCCCGGCGGCGAGGCCTGCGGCGTGATCGAGGCTTTGGGCGAGGGGGCCGAGGGCTTTTCGGTGGGCGACCGCGTCATCGTCCACCAGAAGTTCGGCACCTGCCGCGCGCGGATCGCCGTCGCCACCCGGCACCTCACCCCCGTGCCGGACGGCGTCTCGGACGAGCAGGCCGCCGGGCTGACCATCACCTACGGGACCTCGCTCCACGCTCTGCGCGACCGCGCCCGGCTTCAGCCCGGCGAGACCCTGGCGGTGCTCGGCGCCTCGGGCGGCGTCGGCCTCGCGGCAGTGGAACTCGGGGCGATCCTGGGCGCTCGCGTCATCGCCTGCGCGTCCTCGCCGGAGAAGCTTGCCGTGGCCGAGGCGCACGGCGCCCCGATGGGCCTCGATTACGCCGCCGACAACCTGCGCGAGGGCCTGCGCCGCCTCACCGATGGGGAGGGGGTCGACGTGATCTATGATCCCATCGGCGGCGACTACGCCGAGCCCGCCCTGCGCTCGCTCGGCTGGAAGGGGCGCTACCTGGTGATCGGGTTCGCTGCCGGTGACATCCCCCGCATTCCCCTCAACCTTGCCCTCCTGAAGGGCATCGACATCCAGGGCGTGCACTGGGGCGTCTTCGTCGAGCGCGAGCCCGAGGCGCATCGGGCCAACCAGGAGCAGTTGCTGGCCTGGGTGGCGGAGGGACGCCTGACCGCCAAGGTCCACGGCGTCTATCCGCTCGCCGAATACGCCGAGGCCCTGGGCATCCTCAAGCGGCGCGAGGCCGTGGGCAAGGTGTTGCTGCGGATGTGAACGGCACGCCTCTTATTCGTCAGTTCTGGCGCCCGTAACTATGCGACCCTACCCAGGGGGCCGCCGCGCGACGCGCGTCCCTCCCGCTTTGACAGGGGGATCGCACAGGCTTGTTCCACGAGCCGGAAAGGCTCGGGAAGCACCCCGTCACCCCGTCACCCCGTCACCCCGGGGCCGCGCAGCGGAGCCCGGGACCCGGGAAGCACTGGTGTTGCAAGGATTGCCACGGTCGGCGGCTCTGGATACCCCACCGTCGGAATCCCTGAATTCCGGGTTCGCCTGCTGCGCCCCGGAATCACGCGCGGTTCAGACGCGTTCTTCTCCGTAACCAGTTGGAGTGAAGAGCCCGCACCCTCGGCTTTCAGCCCCTCAGAGCAGGCCCTGGGCCTTGGCCAGCGCCACCAGGTCGTGTTGGGGCCGGGCGCCGATGTGCTGGATGACCTCGGCGGCAGCCAGCGCACCGAGGCGGGCGCTGGCGACGTGATCGAGGCCGCGGGCATGACCGGCAAGGAAGCCGGCGGCGAACAGGTCTCCGGCGCCGGTGGTGTCGACGAGTTCATGCACCGGGGAGGCGGGGACCGATTGCACGTCGCCGCCCTGGATCACCAGGGCGCCCTCGGCCGAGCGGGTGACGAGGCCGAGCAGGTCCTTGCCGCGCGCGGCGCTCTCGTCGCGCAGCGCCCGGATCGCCGCATCGGCGTCCTCGGTCTCGTACAGGCTCTGCAATTCGGCCATGTTGGCGAACAGAATGTCGACGCTGCCGTCGCGGATCAGGCCCAGGAATTCCTCCCGGTAGCGTCCGACGCAGAAGGCATCCGACAGGGTGAGGGCTGCGGAGTTGCCGGCCTTGTGCGCGATGGTCACGGCCTTGCGGAACGCGTCCTTGGCGGCCGGCGGGTCCCACAGGTAGCCTTCGAGATAGACCACGCGGGCGGATGCCACCGTCGCCTCGTCCACATCGGCCGGGGACAGGCCCTGGCAGGCGCCCAGATAGGTGTTCATGGTGCGCTCGCCATCCGGCGTCACCAGGATGAAGCAGCGGGCGGTGGCCGGCCCGTCGGTGGCGGCGGCGATCGGGAAGCGGACGCCCGTGGCCTTGAGATCGTGGGCGAACAGGCCGCCGAGTTCATCGTCGCGGACCTTGCCGACGAAGCTCGTTCTGGCGCCCAGCATGGCGGCGCCCACCGCCGTGTTGGCGCCGGACCCACCCGACACGATGGTGGCCGGACCCATGGCGGCGAACAGGGACTCGGCCCGCGCCTCGTCGATCAGTTGCATCGCACCCTTGGGCACGCCCTGGGCCGCGAGGAAATCCTCATCGGTCTGGGCGATCAGGTCGACGATGGCATTGCCGAGGACGAGGAGGTCGAGGGATTCGGACATCGGGCCGTCCAGTCTGGCGTGCGGGATAAAAACTGCGCTGCGCTGTGGCATCGCCCCTCGCGGGGGTCAACCCGCGGTCCGACGCCAAGGGTTCACTGGAAAATCTTGACCTCGCACTGGGCGTACTCGTTGCTCGCCTTCACGTAGTTGGTCAGAGCCTGGATATAGGCCTCCAGCTTGGGTCGGAACGCGGCGATCTCGACGTTGTAGGCCTTGATCGCGTCATTGTAGCTGTAGGCTTCCCAGCCCGGGCATCCACCCTTTGCGTCCAGGCAAGGCGGCTTGGCGGGCAGCGTCGGCTTGACCGGACGCATCGCGGTCGACGGGGCCTCCGGCGGCGTGCAGGCCGCCGAAGCCGCATCGCTCATCAGCAGGCACCCGAGCGCGAACGCCCCGAGCGGGCCGCGGCCAATCCACTTGCGCATGCTGGGCGTTCCTTGCGTGTTGCTGGGTCGGTTCATGCCCGCGGGATGACGGGTCGACAAGCGCCACACTGGTAAACGCCTGTGCGCCGAGCCGACGCAACGCGTATCGGACCGGCTCGGCTTGTCATCGAGGGCATCCCGCTGGAACAGACCTGCCGCTGGCAGGAATTTTCGACCGAAACGATCGTCACGCGAAATGCCGGGGCGCTCGGCGCTCAGCCGGCATGCACCGGCCGGCGCGCGGGCATCGCCGCGGCCGGCTCCGCGACCGGACCCGCAGCGGCTTTTCCGGATGCCCCACGCCCCTTGCCGCCCAGGCCCACCCGCACCGCGTTGACCACCGGTACGCACAACCCGAGGGCCAGTACCCACCAAGCCGGTCGGATGGTGTCCGGAACGTCGAGGTTGGCCGAAAGCACCAAGCTCGCTGGAATGCCGCTGGCCGCGCCGTACCAGGCTGCCTCGAGCAGGGCGGTCAGGAGGGCGGCCGCCAGGGCTAGGCCGAGAAGCGTCAGCGGGTTGGTGGGCCACCGGAGCCGCTGCATGGCGCGATGGCCCATCAGCAACAGGAAGGCGCCGGTCCAGAACACCGGGTCGGAGACGTCGATCTTGGCCTGGAGATAATAGTGGATCAGGCCGAGGACAGCGATCGCGTAAACCATCCTGTGAAGGCGCGGCCAAGCCTTGCCGAGCCGGCGAATCATTCCGTCCGTGGAGGTGACGCCGAGCACCACGAGGCCGAGGAGCGCCACGAAGCCGATGGTCAGGTAGATCCGGGTCAGGATCTCCGTGACGACCTTGGTGAGCACGAAGTTCTGATCGACGACGTAGAGCATCAGGTGGATCAGCCCGTAGGCCAGCACGGTCAGCCCGAGCATGCGCCGCACCAGGATCAGCTTCGGCAGGTTCGCCACGCGCCGCAGGGGCGTCACCGCCAGCGACAGCATGAGGAAGCGGACCGCCCATTCGCCGGTGCCGTGCAGCAGGGCGGTGATCGGCTTGGCCCCGAGCGCATCGGCCGCGTAGGCGCCCGCGAGCCAAAGGCCCGGCACCAGGGCGAACAGGAAGGTGAGGAGCTTCAGGCCGGAGACGCGACCGGAGCGGTCGCGCCAGGGCGCGGAGAAGGCGGGCGGGGCTGGCATGGCGATCCGGAATCGTTGATCGGTTGCATGAAGAGATAGGGTCTGGGTGGACCCGGTGAGGCGGCGCGGCGTCGCAGGCAGGCAGGCGGGTCACGGCGATGCGACGGCACCAGGGACTCATTCGCCAGCGGCGCGCGCGGGTTACAGGCTGTGGAGGGCGGCGCGTCAGCCGGAACCTCTTCCCGTGCGGCTGCGGTTTCCGATTGCTATAAGCGCACCCCGCACCCGACCACGAAGCCGCTTCATGTCCGCAGACAACGCCGTCGACAGCCTCGAGACGATGACGCCGGAGGCGGCGCGGGCCGAGCACGCCGATCTCTCCGAGCGGATCGCTGAAGCCGACCGGCTCTATCACCAGGAGGACGCGCCCGAGATTACGGATGCGGAATACGACGCCCTGCGCCGGCGCCTGGAAACGATCGAGGCGCGGTTCCCGGATCTCGCCGGGACGGGTACTGCCAGCACATCGGTGGGTGCCAAGCCATCCGAGAAATTCGCCAAGGTCCGGCATGCCGTGCCGATGCTCTCGCTCGGCAACGCCTTCGCGGACGAGGAGGTGACCGACTTCGTCGCCCGCGTCCGGCGCTTCCTGAACTGGCCGGAGGCGGAGCCGCTGGCCTTTACGGCCGAGCCGAAGATCGACGGGCTCTCGCTCGCACTCCGCTATGAGGACGGGCGCCTCGTCACCGCCGCGACCCGCGGCGACGGCGAGGTCGGCGAGGACGTCACCGCCAATGCCCGCACGGTGTCGGACATCCCGCAGCGGCTTGCAGGTCACGACGTGCCGCCGGTCTGCGAGGTGCGGGGCGAGGTCTACCTTTCGCACGCGGATTTCGCCGCCATCAACGCCCGTCAGGAGGCTGCCGGCAAGGCGCTGTTCGCAAACCCGCGCAACGCCGCGGCCGGTTCGCTGCGGCAGCTCGACCCGGAGATCACCCGGTCGCGTCCGCTCAAGTTCTTCGCCTATGCGTGGGGCGAGGTGGTGCCGGCGCTCAACGGGACGCAGCACGGCGTGCTGGAGCGGTTCCGCGCTTGGGGCCTGCCGGTCAACGACCGGACGAAGCTGTGCCCCGACGCAGAGGCGATGATCGCGCATTACCGCAGCATCGAGGCGGAGCGCGCCAGCCTCGGCTACGACATCGATGGCGTGGTCTACAAGGTCGACGACCTCGCGTTGCAGCGCCGCCTCGGCTTCGTCTCGCGCTCGCCGCGCTGGGCGCTCGCCCACAAGTTCGCGGCCCAGAAGGCGCTGACGGTGGTCGAGGACATCGAGATCAATGTCGGGCGTACCGGCTCCCTCAATCCGCTGGCGAAGCTCAGGCCGGTGACGGTGGGCGGTGTCGTGGTGTCGAACGCCACCCTGCACAACGAGGGCTACGTCCAGGGCGTCGGGGCCGACGGCGAGCCGATCCGCGACGGGCGCGACATTCGGGTCGGCGACACCGTCGTGGTGCAGCGCGCCGGCGACGTGATCCCGAAGGTCATGGACGTGGTGCTGGAGAAGCGCCCGCCCGATGCGAAGCCCTACGTCTTTCCAACCCACTGCCCCGCCTGCGGCAGCCGGGCGGTGCGCGAGATCAACCCGCGCACGGGCAAGCTCGACGCCGTGCGACGCTGCACCGGCGGTCTGATCTGTCCCGCGCAGGGAGTGGAGCGCCTGAAGCACTTCGTCTCGCGCAACGGCTTCGACCTCGAGGGCTTCGGCCAGACCTATATCGAGGTTCTGTTCGAGGCCGGGCTGGTTCGCCAGCCGGCCGACCTGTTCCGCCTCGAGTTCGAGCCCCTGAAGGCCGCCATCGTGGCCCGCCGCGAAGCCCTTTCGGCCGAGCGCCGGACGGAGGGCGCGCCGGCCCCGAAGAAGCCTACCAAGAAGAAGGGCGAGGAGGAGGACAAGGCGATCAAGAACCTCCTCGCCTCGGTGGAGGATCGCCGCAGCCTGCCCCTCAACCGGTTTCTCTTCGCCCTAGGCATCCCGGACATCGGCGAATCCACCGCCAAGGCGCTGGCCAAACGGTTTTCCGACATGCCGGCGCTGATGGAGGGCGTCGCGGCTGCGAGCCGCGATCAGGCCGGACCGGACTGGATCGAGCTGTCCGCGCTCTCGCGCATCGGGCCGACCACCCGCGACCGGCTCCTGGAATTCGGTTTTCCCCGCGACGGGACGGTGGTTGACGCGGTCGAGGGGGACGAGGCGCAGCCGCAAGGCCATGTCCGCCTCTCCGCCCCCCAGCGCGCCAGCCTTGTGACCCATTACGGCGACGCGGATGCCATCGCGGCGGGCTTGGCGCGGGCGGCCGGGCAGCGCCCCGGCGATGCGTATCGCCACTTCGCCGACGATGGCGAGATCGGCCCGGTGGCGACGGATTCGCTGATCGCTTTCTTCGCCGAGCCCCACAACGACGCGGCAGTCCGGGCCCTGCTCGCCGAAGTGAAGACCGAGCCGATGGCGGCCCCGGCCTCCGCCACGGCCTTCGCTGGCAAGACGGTGGTGTTCACCGGAAGCCTCGAACAGATGACCCGCTCCGAGGCGAAGGCCACCGCCGAGCGCCTGGGTGCCAAGGTTTCGGGTTCGGTCTCGGCCAAGACCGACCTCGTGGTGGCGGGCCCGGGCGCGGGCTCCAAGTTGAAGGACGCCCAGAAGCACGGCGTCGAGGTCATCAGCGAGGAGGCATGGCTGGCGCTCGTCGCCAGCGCTTGAGCCGGGAATTGCGGGCGCCTAGACTCCGGTGATCATCTTTCCGAGAGCCTGGCTGCGTTCGGCCGGGACAGGCCCCCGCGACCCCCGCATGACCGTCATCGCCATCGATTTCGAGACCGCCAACGAGCGGCGCGACAGCGCCTGTGCCGTTGGGCTCGCCTGGATCGCCGGCGGCCGGGTGGTGCGGCGGGAATCCCGCCTGATCCGTCCGCCAGAGCTGCGCTTCTCGCCCGGCAACATCCGGGTCCACGGAATCGTGCCGGCCGACGTGCGCCACCGGCCGGACTTCCCCACCGTGATGGCGGAGTTTTTGCCCGACCTCGCCTCCGGCCTGATCCTCGCGCACAATGCCGGATTCGACATGGGCGTGCTGCGCGCCTCGCTCGCGGCTTATGGCGTGCAGCCGCCGGCCTTCGCCTATCTCTGCACCCTGCAGATCGCCCGGCGGGTATTTCCGGCGGAGGAGGGCTGCGGCCTCGGCAAGGTGGCGGCGCGCCTCGGCATCCGCTTCGAGCACCACGATGCCGGCGAGGATGCCTATGCCTGTGCCGAGATCGCGCTTGCCGCCGCGCGGCAGACCGGCGCGCCGGACGTGCCCGCCCTGGCGCGGGCGATCCACCTGCCGATCACTCGGTTGCCGGAAGGGCCCGATGCGGCTGCGCGCGCCCCGAGCCGCCCGGGCTCGCTCACGGACCGCGCCCGAATGGCGGCGGGTGCGCGCTCCGCTTCGTCGCCAGGCCTGCACTTCGCGGTACGCGGCAGCAGCGGCAACCGCTACGCCGTCACCCTCGAGGATCGCAGCACCGGGCCGCACCTGCGCTGCACTTGCATGGCCGGGCGCTACGGCACTCGCTGCCGCCACGTGAAGGCCCTGCTCGATGGCGACATCACCGACCTTCTGTCGAGCAACCACGACGACGTCGCAGTGCTGCGGGTTCGGATGACGGCAACTTCATCGGGGTGAGGCGCGGCGGCCGCCTGACCCGTCGTGGGGTCCGCCCGGAGACATGCCGGGCGGTAGTCTGCGGCCTACGCCGCCTTCTTCGCCGCCGCGTCGCCATAGAACGTGCCGCCCCGGGCGGCCATGTCCAGGAGGTTTTGCGGCACGGCGAAGCGCGGGCCGTGCTTGGCTTCCAGCCCCTGCGCCAGCGTCACGAAGGCCTGCGCGCCCATGAAGTCGATGTAGGACAGGGCGCCGCCGGTGAAGGGGGCGAAGCCGAAGCCCAAAATCGAGCCGACATCCGCTTCGCGCGGATCGGTGACCACGCCCTCGCCGACGGTGCGGGCGGCTTCCAGCGCTTGCACCACCAGCAGGCGCTGCTTCAGCTCCGTGAAATCCACCGCGTCGGGATCGACCTTGGTCGCCTGCAGGGCGGCGAGCCCGGGCCACAGGCGCTTCGGCGCGCCCTCGGGGTAATCGTAGAACCCCTTCTTGTTCTTGCGCCCCAATCGTCCCTCGCCCTCGACGAGGGTGGTGAGCAGCGCCTTCTGGGCCGGGTCGATGCTGCCGGCGCCGAGCTGCGCCTCCGTCGCCTTGACGATCTTCAGGGCGAGATCGACCGCGACCTCGTCGGTCAGCGAGAGCGGGCCGACCGGCATGCCCGCCTGGCGGCCGGCATTCTCGATCATTGCCGCCGGGATGCCCTCGTTGAGCATGGTGTGGCCCTCGAGCAGGTAGGCGCCGACGCACCGGTTGGCGAAGAAGCCGCGCGCGTCGTTGACGACGATCGGGGTCTTCTTGATCGCCCGGACGTAATCGAGGGCGGTGGCCAGCGCGGCGTCGCCGGTCTGGTCACCCTTGATGATCTCGACCAGCATCATCTTCTCCACCGGCGAGAAGAAATGGATGCCGACGAACTGCTCCGGCCGGGACGACGTCTTGGCAAGCCCGGTGATCGGCAGGGTCGAAGTGTTCGAGGCGAAGATCGTCTCCGGCCGGATCGCGGCCTCGACCTTGGCGATGACCTCGGCCTTGACCTTCGGGTCCTCGAACACTGCCTCGATGACGAGGTCGCAGGCGCCGAGATCCGCATAGTCGGCGCTGGTGCGGATGCGACCCAACAGGGCGTCGCGGTCGGCGGTCTTGGTCCGGCCCTTGTTGATCTGGTCGGTGACCAGCTTGTGGGCATAGGCCTTGCCCTTCTCGGCTGCCTCGATCGACTGGTCGACGAGCACCACCTCCATCCCGGCATTGGCGGAGACATAGGCGACGCCCGCGCCCATGAAGCCGGCGCCGACGACGCCGACGGTCTTCACCACCGTGGCGGGCACGTCCTTCGGGCGGCGCGCGCCCTTGTTCAATTCACCCATCGAGAGGAACAGCGTGCGGATCATCGCCGCCGCTTCCTTGGTGCGCAGAATATGGGCGAAGTAGCGGCTCTCGACGCGCAGGGCCTGATCCATCGGCAGCTGCAAGCCCTCGTAGACCGAGGCCAGGATCGCCTTCGCGGCTGGGTAGTTGTCGTGCGTCTCGCGCCGATAGATGGCGTTGGCCGGGGGCCAGATCATCATGCCGGCCGGCGAGTAGACCTTGCCGGAGGGCGCCTTGAACTTCGGCTGGTCCCAGGGGGCTACGGCCGAGCCACCGGCGGCGATCCAGGCCTTGGCCCTGGCGACGATCTCGTCCCTGGGCGCGACCTCCTGCGCGAGGCCCATGTTCTTGGCCATCGCGGGGCGGATCTGCTCGCCCTTGAACAGCATCTGCAGGGCGTCCCCGGTCTGCATCAGGCGGGCCACCCGCTGGGTGCCGCCGCCGCCCGGGAACAACCCGACCTTGATTTCCGGCAGGCCGACGCGGGTCTTCGGGTCGTCCGAGAGCACGCGGTGATGGCAGGCCAATGCCAGTTCGAAAGCGCCGCCGAGACAGATGCCGTTCACCGCAGCTGCGAAGGGTTTGCCGCAGGTTTCCAGCTTTCGGAATACCAGGGTGAGCTTGCGCGACTCGTCGAAGAAGTGGCGCATCGCCGCCTCCTCGCCACGTTCGGCCTTCAGCGCCTCGTAGGCGCGGCCGAGGCCCTGCAGCATCGTCAGGTCGGCGCCGCCCGAGAAGTTGTCCTTGCCCGAGACGATGACGCAGCCCTTGATGGCGGCATCCGCCACCACGGCGTCGATGATCTGACCCAATTCATCCATCACCGCGTCGGTGAAGACGTTCATGGAGCGGCCCGGCATGTCCCAGGTCGCCAGCGCGATTCCATCGGCATCGGTTTCGAGACGGAAATTGGTGAGATTCATCGCTGATCCTCGGATTCGTGACCGGTGGGCGGCTTTGGCTTGCGCGCTTAAGCCAATGTCAAAACTTGCGGATGCATGCCGAATTGCCGGGGGGCATGCTGCTGGGACAGGACAAGACCATGACCGCTCGGATCGGCTGCAAGGGCTGCAGCGAAGGAGCCGAACTCGACTTCAGCTTTACCATGGCGTTCCAGCCGATCCTCGACCTCGCCGAACAGCGCGTCTGGGGCTACGAGGCCCTGGTGCGTGGCGCGGGCGGAGAATCCGCCGCCTCGATTCTCGGACGGGTGACGCCCGAGACCGTCTACCGCTTCGATCAGGCGGCGCGGGTGAAGGCGATCGAACTGGCCGGGCGTCTGTTCCCGGCCGACGACGCGACCCGGCTGTCGATCAACTTCATGCCGAACGCGGTCTACGAGCCGGCGGCCTGCATTCGTTCGTCCCTGGAGGCGGCGCGCAAGGCCGGCTTCGCCCATGACCGGATCATGTTCGAGTTCACCGAGAACGAGAAGTTCCGCGACACCGCCCATGTCACCCGCATCGTGGCCGAGTACCGCCGCCAGGGCTTCCTGACCGCCCTGGATGATTTCGGCGCCGGCTTCGCCGGGCTGAACCTGCTGGCGAATTTTCAGCCCGACCTGATCAAGATCGACATGGACCTCCTGCGCGGCATCGACAGCGATCAGCGCCGCCAGATCATCGTGGCGGGCATCATCGGCATCGCCCGCTCGCTGGGCATTGCGGTGATCGCCGAGGGTGTCGAGACGGCGGGCGAACTCGACACCCTGCGGAGCCTCGGAGCGAATCTGTTCCAGGGCTACCATTTCGCCAAGCCCCATCTCGAAGCGCTGCCGCAGGTGTCCGGCTTCCCGGTGGCAGGCACCCCGAGACCCGCTTTGCAATGACCGGTTTGGCAATGACCGGTTTGGCAATGACCGGCTCTTCCGGGGGCGGGCTCCCCCGCGCGCAAGTGGCTTGAGCCGGCCATCGGGACGCCCGCCTTTCCGCCTCAGCGCGCCGGCATCGGCATCGGCGCGCCCGGCGCACCGGTGCCTTGCGAATCCCCGGCCGACGCGATCGCCAGCATGTTAAGGAGCTTCGTGACCGAAGCCTGCGAGACCGCCGTCACGGTGGAGGCCGGATCGGCGTTCACCGCCTGGAACTTCTGGTAGGTCTTGTTGCCGTAGATCTCGGAGAGGTGCTTCAACTCGTCGAGGCTGAACTTCTCCGCATAGGCCTTCGACAGGCCATCGAGCATGGTCTCGCGCTGCTTGTCGAACTCGGCGCGGATCTCCTTGCGGACCGCCTCGGCCTTGTCTTCCTTCATCGGCGCCACGGTCTTTTCGAGGGCCGCCGAGAAACCGACTTCCAGGTTCTTGAGCGTGGTCTTCTGAACCAGGTCCTTGGCAGCGGCGACCCGATCGGCCGCATCATCGGCGCGGGCGGCGATCGGCAGGCACAGGGCCGTGGTCAGGCAGAGGGTGGCGAGCAGGCGCGTCATCGTGGCGTGTCCTCGGAATTTCTCGGAAGCTTCTTGCTTGTGAGCCCATCGTCGAGCGACGGCGGGCGCCGCCGTCTAACCCACTTGGCCCCCCTTGGGGAGGCGACTCCCGCATCCGCATGGTCACGGCACGGTGTTCGCCAAACCCGCCGCATCCCGGATCGCCGCCCCGCTCACACCCGTTCGATGATGGTCGCGGTGCCCATGCCGGCGCCGATGCAAAGCGTGACCAGGGCGCGCTCCTTGCCGGTGCGCTCCAGTTCGTCGAGGACGGTGCCGAGGATCATGGCGCCGGTGGCGCCCAGCGGATGGCCCATCGCGATGGCGCCGCCGCAGACATTGATCCGTGCCGGATCGACATCGAAGGCCTGCTGGAAGCGCAGCACCACTGCGGCGAAGGCCTCGTTGACCTCGAACAGGTCGATGTCGGACAGGCTCATGCCGGCGCGGGCCAGGACCTTCTTGGTCACGTCCACCGGCCCCGTGAGCATCAGGGCGGGGTCCGAGCCGATATTGGCGAAGGCGCGGATGCGGGCGCGGGGCTTCAGGCCAGCCGCGCTGCCGGCTTCAGCCGAGCCGATCAGCACCGCGGCCGCGCCGTCGACGATGCCGGACGAATTGCCGGCGTGGTGGACGTGGTTGACGGTCTCGACATCGGGATGCGCATCGACCGCGACCGCGTCGAAGCCGCCCATCTGTCCCATCTGGACAAAGGACGCCTTGAGCTGGCCGAGAGACTGCATGTCGGTCGAGGGCCGCATGTGCTCGTCGGTGGCGAGCAAGGTGATGCCGTTGATGTCGCGCACCGGCACCACGGCATCGGCGAAGCGGCCCTCGGCCCAGGAGGCGGCGGAGCGCTTCTGCGACTCGACCGCGTAGGCGTCGCAATCGTCCCGGCTGAAACCGTATTTCGAGGCGATGAGATCGGCCGACACGCCCTGGGGCATGAACCACGACTTGATCGCGATGGCGGGATCCACCGGCCAGGCGCCGCCGGAGGCACCGAGGCCGACGCGGCTCATGGATTCGACACCGCCGCCGATGGTCATGTCGTGCTGCCCGGCCATGACCTGCGCGGCGGCGAAGTTCACCGCGTCGAGGCCCGAGGCGCAGAACCGGTTGATCTGCACGCCCGGAACGTGATCGCCGTAATCGGCCACCAGGGCGGACGCGCGGGCGATGTCGCCGCCGGCCTCACCCACGGGATCGACGCAGCCCAGGATCACGTCGTCGACGCGCCGGGTGTCGAGATCGTTGCGCTCCTTGAGCGCCCGCAGGGCCACTTCGGCGAGGCGCAGGGCGGTCACCTCGTGCAGCGAGCCATCGGGCTTGCCGCGTCCCCGGGGGGTGCGGACGTGATCGTAGATGAAGGCCTCGGGCATGCGCGCTTCCCTCTGGGTCGCTCCGATCGGGCGACGGCATTCAAAATCGTTCTCGTATCTCCGTCATTCCGGGGCCGCGAAGCGGAACCCGGAATCCAGAGCCGCAAACAGATCCAAGGTTTGCCGCGTCGGCGGTTCTGGATTCCGGGTTCGCTCTGCGAGCGCCCCGGAATGACGCGGTAGCCTGAAGGACTGTCGGTCCGGTCTAAAACGCCTCGGCGCCAAGCGCCATCGTCGTCTCGGCCCCAGCCTTGATCCGGACCAGCCGGGTCGCGGTCTCCGGCAGCATCCGTTCCATGTAGAAGCGCCCAACCACCAGCTTGGCGGCCATCGCCTCGGACGGCGCCTCGGCTTGGCGCGCCAGGGCGGCCTTGGCGATGCGGGCCCACATGTAGCCCAAGGCGACGAGGCCGAGCAGGTGCATGTAGTCGGTGGCACCCGCGCCAGCATTGTCAGGCTTGGAGAAGGCGTTCTGCATGAACCACATGGTGGCGCCCTGCAGGTCGTTGAGCCCGGCCTGGAGCGGCGCGACGTAGGGCTTCATCGCCTCGTCCTCACCGTGATCCTTGAGGAAGGTCTGGACCTCGCCGAGGAAGCTCATCATCGCCCGGCCGCCGTCCTTGGGCAGCTTGCGGCCGATCAGGTCCATGGCCTGGATGCCGTTGGCGCCCTCGTAGATCATGGCGATGCGGGCATCGCGCACGAATTGCGACATGCCCCATTCTTCGATGTAGCCGTGCCCGCCGAACATCTGCTGAGCCTCGACCGCGTTGGCGAAGCCGCGGTCGGTCAGCACGCCCTTCACCACCGGAGTCATCAGCCCCATGTGGTCTTCCGCCGCCTGGCGCTGCTTCTCGTCATCCGAGCGATGGCCGATATCGGCCTGCAGCGCGGTCCAGAGCACGAGGGCGCGGGCGGCCTCGTTGAAGGCGCGGATGCCCATCAGGGTCCGGCGCACGTCGGGGTGGACAATGATCGGATCGGCCGCCTTCTCGGGGGCCTTGGCGCCGGTGAGCGCGCGGCCCTGGAGGCGATCCTTCGCGTAGGCGACGGCGTTCTGATAGGCGACCTCGGACTGGCCCAGTCCCTGGATGCCGACCGCGAGGCGGGCCTCGTTCATCATGACGAACATCGCGTTCAGGCCGCGATTCTCCTGGCCGACCAGCCAGCCCTTGGCGCCGTCGTAGTTCATGACGCAGGTCGAGTTGCCGTGGATGCCCATCTTGTGCTCGAGGGAGCCGCACGAGACCGGGTTGCGCTCGCCCACCGAGCCGTCCGCGTTGACCAGAAACTTCGGCACCACGAAGAGCGAGATGCCCTTGGTGCCGGCCGGGGCACCCTCGATGCGGGCGATGACGAGGTGGATGATGTTCTCGGACAGGTCGTGCTCGCCGGCCGAGATGAAGATCTTCGTGCCGGTCAGGCTGTAGGAGCCGTCGCCGTTGGGCACCGCCTTGGTCTTGAGGAGGCCGAGATCCGTGCCGCAATGGGGCTCGGTGAGGTTCATGGTGCCGGTCCAGGCGCCCTCCACCATCTTCGGCAGGTAGAGCGATTTCTGCGCCTCGGAGCCGTGCACCTCCAGGGCGGCCATCGCGCCCTGGGTCAGGCCCGGATACATGCCGAGCGCCAGGTTGGCCCCCGAGGCGAATTCCTGGATCGCGCTGTTGAGGGTGTGCGGCAGGGCCTGGCCGCCATAGGCCTCGGGCATCGACAGGCCCATCCAGCCGCCCTGCGCGTAGGCGTCGTAGGCGGCCTTGAAGCCCTTCGGCGTCGTGACGCTGCCGTCCGGATGCCGGGTGCAGCCCTCCCGGTCGCCGACGGCGTTCAGGGGGGCCAGCACGGTCTCGGCGAGCTTGGCGCCCTCGTTCAGCACGGCCTCAATCACGTCGGGAGAGGCGTCCGAGAAGCCGCGCAGGTTGTCGTAGCGGTGAAACCCGAGCACGTCGTTCAGCAGGAACAGGACGTCCTCGACCGGTGCCTTGTAGCTGGGCATCGCGCATCATCTCCCCGAAACCGCTGCGGTCCTGACCGACCTTCCGGCCGCCGGCGCACCTGATGGTTCATATCTAAACCATTCTTTGACGAGTGCAATGGGCGTGAGCCCTGGCCGCGCACAGATTCGGAGTGCGAGCCGGTAGCGTTCCCCGGCTGTAAACCCGTAATCGACGGCATCTTAACCGGCTGTTTACCAAGACTACCAAATGTCACGGATGATGGATCTGACGTTAACCCGCCGTGTCGGTTCCAGCGGCGGGAGCATTCGCGGATCGAGCCATGGACTTCGCCAGTCAGGTTTGACGATGACACGCAACGCCACGCTCAACCTCGAAGGCTTCGATCCCGACGTTCTCGAGGCGGCGCGCGACGTCGCACGCCGCGCGGGCGTTCCGGTCGAGACTTGGATCGCCTCCATCGTCGAACCCAGCGCCCTCGTCGCGTCGCCGTCAGCCATCCCTTCCTCTGTCCACGTGCCGGCGCCCGAAAAGCCCCGTCAGGCCGAACCGGTCGACAGCCCGCACCCGATTCCGCCGGCGGAGGAATCACCGGCGTCGCCCCCCGGCATGAACGCGGCCCTCGCGGAGATGATGCGGCGTCTCGACGGCATCGACCAGCGCATCGCCTCGGAGACCAAGCCGTCCCCAAATATCGAGGCCCGGCCCGTCGCAGGCCTCGAGGAGTCCCGCATCGCTTCGGTCGAGACCGGTAGTCCCCCGGGCGACGCGATGGCCGAACGCCTCGCCGCGATCGAGCGCCGGATGAACGAACTCGGCGAGCAGATCGCCACGCCGCGTCCCCTCGGCCGTCGCGGCCGGCCGGCCGTCACCGAGGTCCGCGAAGCGGTCAGCGAAATCCGCCAGCGCCAGCGCGAACTCGCCGGTGGCGTCGTCGCATCCGCGCCGGTCGTCGCCCCCGAGCCGCGCTCCGACGCCGCAGTCGAGTCCGTCGCCATCGCCGAGTTGCAGACAGAGACGCTGCGGCTGCGCGAGTCGATTGGAAGCCTCGCCAGCGGCCGCGATGTCGGCGCCCTCGAGAAGGCGATGCACGCCCTCGCGGCCGACGTCCAGAAGGTCCAGGCCCCGTCCGACCTCGCCGCCATCGCGGCCCCCATCGAGGCCATCCGGGTCCAGGTCGAGCGCCTGGCCGAGGATGTCGCCGAGAACGTCCATGCCCGCGTCGCCGCCGATGTCGAGCGCCTGGCCGCCAAGATGGACGGTGTCGCTCCCGGCTTCGCCGAACAGGATGTGCTGGCCGGCCTTTTCCGCGAACTCGACGAGATCCGCCGCCTGATCGGCTCGCTGCCCGGGCTCGAGCGGATTCAGAGCCTCGCCGTCGGCCTCCAGTCGATCAGCAACCAGATCTCCCAGCTCCACGAGGGGATGCCGGGCGAGACCACGGGGCTCGCCGAGCTTCGCCCGCTCCTGGAGGAGATCCGCCTCGGGCTCCGGTCGCGGTCGGATGCCGGCATCGGCGAGCAGATCAAGAAGATGAGCGTCAAGCTCGATGCCCTCCGGGGCAGCGGCGAGACGGTGTCGTACACTGATTCCGACGCGATCCTTCATCGCATTGATGCCCTGGCCGAGACGGTCGAGCGGGTCAGCATCAACCCGGTCGGCGACCTGATCGGCCGCCTCGAAGATCTCGGGGCGACCCTGCGCCGACCCGCGATGCCGGACGAGAATCTCGCCTCCATCCACGGCATGCTGCACGAGCTGACCGTCAAGCTCGATCGCATCGGCACGAGCGAGGGTCCGCGTGACGAGGGCCTCGACGCCCTGGAGCAGCAGGTCCTGGCCCTGGCCGGACGCATCGACACCCGCGACGCAGACCCGGCGCTCGCCGGTCTCCAGCGGACCATGACCGACCTGCTCGATCAGGTCTCGGCCCTGCGGGCCGAGGCGCCGATCGAGGCCGCGGTGGAGCGCGCAGCGCGCAATGCCGTCGCTGAAACCATGGGGTCGGCGGCCGAAACCGGCGAAGTCGCCCTACTGCGGGCCAGCCTCGCCGACCTGCGCGCCCATCAGGTCGCGTCCGAGCAGCGGATGCAGTCGACGCTTACCGGCGTCTACGCGGCTTTGGAGCGTCTCGTCGGCCGCGTCGGTCCGACGGATGCGGAGATCGCGGCCCCCGCCACCCCCCGTCCGGGCAAGGACGCGCCTGACACGGAAACAACCGAGACCCTTGCCGCTGCGGCGAGACCGGTTCGGCGCCCGGCCGAGATGCGCGCCGGCCGCCCGGCCTCTGCCGGTCCCGACCTGCCGCTGGAGCCGGGCGCGGGGCGTCCGGGCCGCGAGCGCTCCGCCGATCGGCTCGGCGCCGACGAGACCCAGAGCGCCGGCGACAGCGACATCAAGACCAGCTTCATCGCCGCGGCCCGGCGGGCCGCCCAGGCCGCCCAGGCCGAGGCTTCGGGACAGTCCGCAATCTCGGCGGCTCAGGCGCAGCGGGACAACACCCAGGCCTCCGATCCGCGCGGCCGTCTCGCGCGCTTCCGCAGCGGCATCGACCGCCGCCGCAAGCCGCTCCTGCTCGGACTGGCCGCCGTGGTGTTGCTGCTCGGCGCCCTCCAGGCCCTGACCACCAAGAAGACCGCCGACACCGATCAGCTCGCGGGCGAGCCCGTCGCGGCCGTATCCACACCCCAGGGTGGCCCCGCCGGCGTTGCTGCGAAGACCACGCAGGGTGCTGTCAATGCCGATGGGGTGGCGGCCGCATCGAAGCCGCAGGACGGCCAGGGCACGGCGACGGCGATCCCCGATCCCCAGACCACGCAATCCCTTGGCGACAATCGCGCGTCCCCCGAGAGTTCCGCCCCCAAGCCCGCGAGCGCGATCGGACCGGGCGCGGCCCGCCCCCCGCTGCCGCGCGTCGCCTCCATGGCGACCCTGTCCTCCGAGCTCGGCGTCGTTCCGGCAACCTTGAGCAAGCTGCGCCAGGCCGCCCTCGAGGGCGATACGGCTGCGGCCTACGATCTCGCCAGCCGGGCCAGCGAGGGCCGCGGCATGGTGCGCAACCCGGTTCTGGCCGGGAAGATCTACGAGCAGGTGGCTGCGAGCGGCTTCGCGCCGGCCCAGTACAAGCTTGGAAACCTCTACGAGAAGGGGATCGGCGTCACCCGCGACCTCGCACAGGCGAAACTCTGGTACGGGCGAGCGGCGGACCTCGGCAACGCCCGCGCCATGCACAACCTCGCGGTCATTCACGCCGAGAACCCCGCTGCGGCGGGCAAGCCGGACTTCGCCACCGCATCCGGCTGGTTCAAGCGCGCCGCCGAATTCGGCCTGCGGGACAGCCAGTACAATCTGGCGGTGCTCTATGCCCGCGGCATGGGCGTGCAGCAGGATCTGGTCCAATCCTACCTCTGGTTCTCCGCCGCTGCGGCGCAGGGCGACGAGGACGCCGGGAAGAAGCGTGACGACGTGGCGGCCAAGCTGGAGCCGAAGGATCTGGCCGCCGCCCGCGCCCAGGCCGAGGCTTTCAAGGCGAAGGTGCCGGAGCCGAGCGCCAACGCCGTTCCAGCGCCGGCCGTGACCGAGAACACCATGAGCCTTCTCGGAGCACCGCCACCGACCACGGCGATCCCGCCCGGCCGCCGGACCTGACGCTGCATCTCGCTTCGAAGCCCATGCTTCAGGCCGGCTGCCGCTGGGCGCACGCCACGGTGCCGGGTTCGGCAGGCCTGCGAGCTTCTGCCGCCGTCTCGCAATGCAGCGAACCGGGCTTTTCGGGCGTTGGAAAATCGGTGATCCTTTAAAAGGAGACCGGTGACGGAGCTGCACGCCAGACCCGGCCCGGCTTTCCCATCCTGGTAAATCCACTCCGGAATCATCCATCCCGGAGATATCCATGCCGGAATACATGCCGCCGGTCGCGGCGTTCGGAAGAGCGGAGAACTGATGGCGCGCCTGACGTCGGTCCCACCGGCCGCCCTCATCCTGGGGATCGCCGGGCTGATTCCTTTCCTGGGGTTCGCGCTGCTCTCGGTCAGCGGCTCCGATGGCGGTCTCAGCACCATCGGCCTCAGCCCACGCCTCGTGCTCTCGACCTACGGCGCCGTGATCGCGTCCTTTCTCGGCGGCATCCGCTGGGGAGCGGCCGCCGCACGGAATTCCGGCAGCGCCGACTACGCCATCGCCATCCTGCCCTCGCTGATCGCCTGGGCGGCCTTGGCCGCACCGGCCCCCTGGGATCTGCGCATCCTCGGTATCCTGGTCCTGGCCTGGGGCTTCGTCGACCAGGACTTGCCCCGCCGCGGCCTGGTCCCGGTCTGGCTCGGGCGCCTGCGCCTCGTCCTGTCGGGCGTCGCCGGCGCGTCGCTGCTGATCGCGGCCTGATCGACCGGACCCCGCCTCAATCCTTGCTGAGCATCGCCTTGCCGATGGCGAAGACGCGGCCGTCGCCGAGGAGATGAGCGGTGAAGCCGGCGGGAAACAGCGGCTCGAAGACTGGGTTGCGGACGTTGAGACCGCCCGCGTAGGCGCCGAAGGCCGGCATGATCATCCGACGGCCATCGGTGACGAAGCAGCGGCGGCGCACCGCCCGGCCGCGCATCGCGACCTTGCCGCAGGGGTGGAGATGCCCGGCGATCTCGCCCTCGGGCGCGTCGGGGGTCGGCTCGTGACGCAGGGTCAGCCCGCCGAGAAGCAGCGTCTCGGCGTAGCGTCCGCCGACGCCCTCGCTCACCGCATGATCGTGGTTGCCGGCGATCCAGACCCAGTCGCGCCCGTCCTGGAGCGCGGCCACCATGGCGCGGTCGCCGGGCTCCATCCGCTCGGGGCCACGCGCATCGTGGAAGGAATCGCCGAGCGCCACGACGCAGGCTGGATCGAGGCGGACCACCGCCTCGTGCAGGCACGCCAGGGTTTCGCGGGTGTCGTAGGGCGGCAGGAACTGGCCCGAGCGCGCCGCGAAGGCCGAGCCCTTCTCCAGGTGCAGATCGGACACGATCAGGGTCCGGTGAGCGGCGAGCCAGAGACCGCCGCAGAGGTCGAGGGCCAGGGTTTCGCCGGCGAGGGTCAGGCCGGGGGCCTTCGTGGTCTTCTCAAGTCTCTGGCCGAGCGCCAAAACCGCATCCTCTGTCTTCGGGAAGGGGGGCCTCACCCGCTCAAGCCAGCGCTTCTTCAAGCAACTGCGCCTCGGCTTCGGCCAGGATCTCGTCCGCGCCCTCGCCGTAGACCCGTTCACGCCCGATTTCGAGCATCACGGAGACGGAGAGCGGCGAAACGCGATCGAGTGCCTTGTGGATGATTCGCCCCTGGATGCGCCTCAACATCATACCGAGGCGCTTCACGTCGAGGAGTCCGGTTGCCGCATCCTGGCGCGCGGCCCTGAGCAGAAGGTGGTCCGGCTGGTGCTTGCGCAGCACGTCGTAGACCAGATCGGTCGACATCGTGACCTGGCGTCCGGTCTTGGCCTGGCCGGGATAGCGACGCTCGATCAGGCCGGCGATGACCGCGCATTGGCGGAAGGTGCGCTTCATCATGGCGGATTCGTCGAGCCAGGCTTCGAGGTCGTCGCCCAGCATGTCCTCGGCGAACAAACCCTCGAGAAAGTCGGTTTCGCGCCCGATGCGCTCGCCGACATCCCGGTTCAGCCAGATCGCGATGCCGTAATCGTTGGCGGCAAAGCCGAGGGGCCGCATCCGCGCCCGCTCCAGGCGCCGGGTCAGCAGCATGCCCAGCGTCTGATGCGCCAGCCGCCCCTCGAACGGAAAGGCCGTGAGGTAGAAGCGCCCGGCCCGCGGAAACGTCTCGACCAGCAGGTCGCGCGCGCCCGGCAGGATCGAGCGGCTGCGCTGCTGCACCAGATAATCGGCCACCTGCTTCGGCAAACGGTCCCATTCGAAGGGATCGGCAATCAGCGCCCGGACCCGGTCGGCGAGGAAGGTCGAGATCGGGAATTTGGCGCCGGCATAGGACGGGATAGCGGGGTCGGTGCCGGGACCGGCGCGGGTCGCCAGCGCCTCGTCCTCGGCGAGGCCCTCGAAGCGCAGGACTTCGCCGGCGAACAGGAAGGTATCGCCCGGGGTCAGGGTGTCAGCGAAGTCCTCTTCGATCTCGCCCAGCACCCGGCCGCCCTTCGGCAGGATTGCCCCGGGCTTGCCGCGCACCCCGCGCGCCAGCCGGACCTTGACCTTGGCCGATTCGACGATGGTGCCGACGTTCATCCGGTACTGCTGGGCGATGCGGGCATCGCGCACCCGCCACAGGCCGTCCGGCCCCCGCAGGATCTTGGCGAAGCGCTCATAGGCGCGCAGCGCGTAGCCGCCGGTGGCGACGTAATCGACCACCGCCTCGAAATCCTCCCACGACAACGTCGCGTAGGGCGCGGCCGAGGTGATCTCCTCGTAGAGCATGACCGGATCGAAGGCATCGGCGCAGGCCATGCCGAGGACGTGCTGGGCCAGGACGTCCGGGGCGCCGAGGCGGGCATCCGGCGTGTCCTGGGCGGCCGCTTCCACGGCGTCGAGGGCCGCCTGGCACTCCAGCATCTCGAACCGGTTCGCCGGCACGAGGTAGGCCTTGGAGGGCTCGTCCATGCGGTGATTGGCGCGGCCGATGCGCTGCATGATCCGGCTGGCGCCCTTCGGGGCGCCGATATTCACCACGAGGTCGACATCGCCCCAGTCGATGCCGAGGTCCAGGGTGGCGGTGCAGACGATGGCCCGCAACTGCCCGGCCGCCATGGCGGCCTCGACTCGCCGGCGTTGCGTCGCGTCGAGCGAGCCGTGGTGCAGGGCGATCGGATAGTTCTTCTCGTTGATCCGCCACAACTCCTGAAAGGTGTACTCCGCCTGGAGCCGGGTGTTGACGAAGACCAGTACGGTCCTGTGCTGTCCGATCAGGTCGTAGATCGCGGGCATCGCCTGCCAGGCCGTGTGGCCGGCGAGTGGCAGGGTCAGGCCCGTGTCGAGCATGCGCAGGTCGGGCGCCGCGCCGCCCTTGACGACCACCAGTTCGGCCATGGCCGGCCGAGACTCTCCCTCCCTTCCGGGGGAGGGCGGTCGCGGAGCGACCGGGAGAGGGGCCACGCTAATCCCTTCGGATGGGGCGGTGCTTCCCTCTCGCGACTCCATCCGTGGGTCACCCTCTCCCCCAGAGGGGGGAGGGTTGGGCGCCTGCGGGACCAGATAGCGACGCAGCTCGTCCGGCTCGCGCACGGTCGCGGACAATCCGATGGCGGTCAGGCCCGGACTGAGCCGATGCAGCCGCGCCAGGGCGAGGGCCAGCAGATCCCCGCGCTTCGAGGTCACCAGGGCGTGCAGTTCGTCGAGGACGACGCAGGACAGATTGGCAAACAGGTCGGCCGCCTCGCGATGGGCGATCAGCAGGGCGAGCTGTTCCGGTGTGGTCAGCAGGATATCGGGCGGACGCGCGATCTGCCGGGTGCGCTTGTGCGAAGGCGTGTCACCGGTTCGCGTCTCGACCTGGATGCCGAGCCCCATTTCGGCAACCGGCGCGTCGAGATTGCGCGCGATATCGACCGCCAGCGCCTTGAGGGGCGAGATGTAGAGCGTGTGCAATCCGGACCGCTTGGCCGAAGGCGGTCGCTCCGCCAGGGCGGTCAGGCTCGGAAGGAAGCCCGCCAGGGTCTTGCCCGCGCCGGTCGGCGCGACCAGGAGCGCCGAGCGCCCACCCCGCACGATGTCGAGCAGGTCGAGCTGGTGCGGACGCGGCGTCCAGCCGCGCGATGCGAACCAAGTCGCGAAGCGCTGCGGAAGCAGGGACCTAGCCGGGGGCTTGCTCAGGCCAGGGCCATCAGGAAGCGGTCGATCAGTTCGAGGGCGCGCTCCGTCATGGCCCCCGGATACCGGACGAAGACGTGGCATCCGCCGGCATAGATCGCCGTGTGCCCGCCATTGCCGGCCGCGGCCCAGCGCGCTGACATGTAGAGCGTGTCGTCGAGGAGCGGATCGTGGGTGCCCACCGTGAACAGCGCCGGCGGCAGGCCCTTCAGGTCCGCATAGACCGGCGACACGTCGGGTCGACGCCGATCGATGCCGTCGCGGACGTAGACGTCGGCGAAGCGGGTCAGGTCTTCGGTGTTCACCACCAGGCGCTGGTCGCCCCAGTTGCGCACGCTCGGGGTCAGCCCGAGATCGAAGAAGCCCGCGTTGAGGTTGGCACCCCGAAAGGCGCGCGGCAGCCCGTGCCGGTCCCGCAGGCGCAGCAGCACCATCACGGCGAGTTGCGCGCCGGCGGACTCGCCGCCGACGGTCAGCGCGTTGACGCCGAACTCGGCGCGGCCCGGGCCGGCCAGCCACAGGGCGGCCGCCTCGCAATCCTCCAGGGCCGCCGGGTACGGGTGCTCCGGCGCCAGGCGATATTCCACCGACAGGCAGACGAAGCCGCACACATCCGCGATGCGCTCGAGCCACGGGTCCTGCTCGTCGGCGGAGCCCCACACCCACCCGCCGCGATGGATGTGCAGGTAGGCGCCGCGCAGCTTCGTCCACTTCTTCGGATCGGGGCGGATGACGCGCAGCGCCAGCGGTCCCGCCGGTCCGTCGATGGTCAGGATCTCGGCCCGTGCGCTTCGGGGCATGGCCGGAGAGGCCTGGGTGCCCTGGCGGCGGCGGGCGCGGACCTCGGTGATCGGGATCGTCCAGGGATCGGCCTGCGCCGCATGCGCCGCCACGATCTCCTCGTTGAGACGCTTGGTCTCGGGATCGATCATCGCCGGATCGAACAGGGCGTGGTCGATCATGAATCGGTTCGTTTCATTGACGCGTCAGTCGGCAGGGCGAAAATCTGATCGTAAGATGGGACCGTGCATGAAGCGGTGCCATCCATCCCATGTGCGAAACCGCCTAACGCGCACACATGCGATGGGTTTCGTCGGACCTGTGTCGCTTCCGTCACGGTTCCGCCGGCTTCCCCGCGTTGGACAGGCGGCACAGCCCCGTCTCAGGACAGACCGCATGACCCTCGACCACGATCCACGGCGCCCGCCGCCCTATCCGGGGCAGCCCTATGCCGGCGCGCCTTTCCCGGCGCACGACCGACGCTCGGCTGTGCGGCGCTTCCTCGGCGGCTCACCGGCGGCCGTGTTCCTGAAGCTGCTGTTCCTGTCCGTCCTGGTCGGTGCCGTGATGGCGATGCTCGGCGTCACGCCCGGCCTGCTGTTCTGGCACGCCTACGACGCGATGCGCCGCCTGATCGACCTCGGGCTCGACACCTTCCACGATTTCGGACGCTGGATCCTGGCGGGAGCGGTGGTGGTGGTGCCGCTCTGGCTCCTGTCGCGCTTCTTCGCGGTCTCGAAATAGGCTGGGCCGGCGCGTGAACGAAACAGGGGCCGGCGTTTCCGCCGACCCCTCGTTCCACCGAGCCCGTGAAAGGTCGCTGACGACCGGAGTCGATCAGCGCTGGACGATGACCTTCGCGCCGACCTTGGCGCGGGTGTAGAGGTCGGCCACGTCGTCGTTGGTCATGCGGATGCAGCCCGACGACACGGCGGTGCCGATGGTCTCCGGCTCGTTCGAGCCGTGGATGCGGTAGATCGAGTTGCCGAGATACATGGCGCGGGCGCCGAGCGGGTTCTCGATGCCGCCCTTCATGAAGCGCGGCAGATCGGGGCGGCGACGCAGCATCTCCGACGGCGGGCGCCAATCCGGCCACTCGCGCTTCATCGTGATGGTCTGAACGCCACCCCAGGTGAAGCCCGGACGGCCGACGCCAACGCCGTAGCGCAGGGCCTTGCCGTCACCCAGCACGTAGTACAGGCGGCGCTCGGCGGTGGAGACCACGATGGTGCCGGGCGCGTAGCTGCCGGCGAAGGCGACTTCCTCGCGCTGGATGGCCGACATCTGCGGCACCGCCGAAGCCGGGCTCATCGGGTCGGCAGGCAGGGAGGCGTTGGCGGTCGGCAGGGCGACGGGCTCGTTCTGTGGACGCACCCGGATCACCAGGGCGTTGTCGAGCGGCTGCCGGGTCAGGGGGTCGATCTCGTAGGCGGCAGCGGGCGACGCCCACGCGCCCAGCGCGCAGACGAGCCCGGTCAGGGCGGGGGCGAAACGGCGCATCGGAGCCTCTCGAAGGCGAACGAAATCTATGGAAACGATCTGGAAAACTTGACGCACGCTACGGCGCGAAGTGTGCCCAAGACGTAAACGCTCACGCTTCAAAGCCAAGCTCTATTCGCACCGCAACGACGCTTGCGCGCGCGTCGTGATTTCATGGCAACACCGTGGCGTCGTTGCTGCTGCGCGAGGTGGCTCAGGCGGCGTCCAGGCCCAGATCGATGATCGGTGCGCTGTGGGTGATCCAGCCGCAGGAGATCAGGTCGACGCCCGACGCCGCGACCGCCCCGACGGTGTCGCGGTTGATCCGGCCGGACGCCTCGGCGATGGCCCGCCCGTCGATCATCGCCACGGCCTCGGCCAGTTGCTGCGGCGTCATGTTGTCGAGGAGCACCGCATCGGCGCCGACCGAGAGCGCCTGGGCCAACTGTTCCAGGGTGTCGACCTCGACCTCGATCTTGACCAGATGGCCCGCATAGGCCCGCGCCCGCTCGATGGCCGGGACGATCCCGCCGGCCACCGCCACGTGATTGTCCTTGATCAGCACCGCATCGTCGAGGCCGTAGCGGTGGTTAGAGCCGCCCCCGGCGCGGACTGCGTGCTTCTCCAGCGCCCGGAGCCCCGGCGTGGTCTTACGGGTGCAGACGATGCGCGCCTTGCCGTGGGGGCGGGCCGCTTCGACGAGCGACGCGGTGGCGGTGGCGACACCCGACATCCGGCACAGGAGGTTCAGGGCGACCCGTTCCGCCGTCAGGATGGCCCGGGCCGGACCGGCGAGGCGGATCACCACATCGCCCGGCTTCACCCGCGCGCCGTCGCCGCGCTCGACGCTGACCGATACGCTCGGATCGATCAGCCCGAAGGCGATCGTCGCCGCATCGACGCCGGAGATGACGCCATCCTGGCGCGCCGCGATGACGCCTTCCAGCCGCGCGCTGGCCGGGACGATCGCGTCCGTGGTGATGTCGCCCGCCCGGCCGAGGTCTTCGAGCAGGGCCGCCCGGACGATGGGCTCCACCATGATGTGGGGCAGGGGCACGAGGTTGGTGCGGGCGGGGTTGGTGCGGTCGGGCATGATCCAGCTTCCGAAGAGGGGAACGAAGCGCGCGGCCGCCGCTTCGTGGCAGGGCGGAGCGCGCCGGTGTCAGGCGGCGACGACGTCCCGGCCCGGTTCGAGGGCGTCCGCCATCGCCCAGAGGTCCGATAACGACATCTCCGTGTGCGCCGGCGCCACCTGCTGGGGATGATCGCTGCGCCAATGCGCGCCGCGGCTTTCCCGCCGCGACAAGGCGGAAGCCGCGATCGCGAGGCCCGTCAGGGCCGCGTCGCAACCGGCCCTGGCCGCGAGCGCGAGATGGCGGACCGCCTCGGTGAGCCCGTCCGCGTCGCGCACGACGCCGGCCTGACGCTCCAGGATGCGGCGCAGAGCCTCACGATCCGAGTCGAGACGCCGCTCCATCGGTTCGGCGCGGGCATAACCCGGCGCCGCCACACCGGAGACCGCCTCGGCGATCCACGGCGCGAACGCCATCGCTTCGAGGAGGGAGTTGCTGGCCAGCCGATTGGCGCCGTGCAGCCCCGTCGAGGCGACCTCGCCGCAGGCGAACAGCCCCGCTACGGAGCTGGCGCCGCTTCCGTTCACCTTCACGCCGCCCATATGGTAGTGGGCGGCCGGTCGGACCGGAATCGCCTGTGTCCGCGGGTCGATGCCGGCCTCGGCGCAGAGGCCGGCCACGGTGGGGAACCGCAGCGGCATCCGGGCGCCGAGGTCGCCCCGGCAATCGAGGAACACCCGGGCGCCTCGGGCCAGGGCCTGGAAGATGCCGCGCGCCACGACGTCCCGGGGCGCGAGATCGCCGCCGGCGATACCCGCCATCACGGGCGCGCCGGTCTCGTCGATCAGGCTGGCGCCCTCGCCGCGCAGGGCTTCCGTCGCCAACGGCATGGGATCGGCGCCGGTGGCGATGGCGGTGGGGTGGAACTGCACGAACTCCATGTCGCGCAGAATCGCCCCGGCCCGGGCCGCCAGGGCGAGGCCGCGCCCGGTGGCTCCCCGTGGATTGGTGGTCGAGGCATAGAGCGCGCCGACGCCGCCGGTCGCCAGAACCACGGCGCGTCCCGGCAGGGCGAAACGCGCGCCGTCGCGTTCGCAGATCACACCGGCCACGGCCCCGGACGAATCCCGCATCAGATCGCGGGCCGAGGCCACCAGGACGGAGATGGACGCTGTCCGGCCGACCGCGCGCACCAGGGTCTCGAGCACGATCCGACCGGTGGAATCGCCACCCGCCCGCACGATGCGGCGCCGGGAATGGGCCGCTTCGAGTCCGAGGGCGAGGGCGCCGGCGGCATCCCGATCGAACGGCGCCGCCAGTGCGACCAGCCAGGCGATCAGGCCGGGGCCGGCGGCGGCCACGCGCAGAGCCACGTCGGATTCCGTCAGTCCGGCGCCCGCCGCGACCGTATCCGCCGCATGGAGAGCCGGCGCGTCGTCATCGCCCATGGCGGCGGCGATGCCCCCCTGGGCCCAGCCCGTCGCGGTGCCGATCCCCAGGGGAGCGGCGGTGACGAGCGTGACGGGGCGCGGCGCGAGGCGCAGCGCCGTGGCGAGACCGGCGATCCCGGCGCCGACCACGATGATCCGGTCCGAGGCCGGCAGCGTGAAGGAGAACGGGGCGTGCGCGTTCATCGCGTCCGCACCGCGAGCATGCGTTCCACCGCCATCCGGGCGCGCTCGGCGAGTTCGGGCTCCACCGTGACCTCGTGCGTCATGGTCTCCAGGGCGTGGCGGATGTTCTTGAGGCTCATGCGCTTCATGTGCGGACACAGGTTGCAGGGCTTGATGAACTCGATGTCGGGATTGGCCGCCGCGATGTTGTCGCCCATCGAGCACTCGGTCACGAGCACGACCTGCTTGGGGCGCTTCTCCAGCACGAAGTTCATCATCATCGCGGTGGAGCCGGAGAAATCAGCCTCGGCGACGACCTCGGGCGGACATTCCGGGTGGGTGATGACGGTGACGCCCGGATAGTTCTCGCGCACCTCGCGGATGTCGGCGGGCGTGAACTGCTCGTGCACCTCGCAATGGCCGGCCCAGGTCAGGATCTCGATCTCGGGGACCATCGCCTGGACGTTCTGGGCCAGGAACTCGTCCGGGATCATCAGCACGCGCGGTGCGTTCAGCGAGCGCACCACCTCGACCGCGTTGCCGGAGGTGCAGCACAGGTCGGATTCCGCCTTCACGGCCGCCGAGGTGTTGACGTAGGTCACGATCGGAACGCCGGGGTACTGGGCGCGGAGGCCGCGCACATCGGCTGCCGTGATCGAATCGGCCAGCGAGCAGCCGGCGCGCGTATCGGGAATGAGGACGGTCTTGCCGGGGTTCAGAAGCTTGGCCGTCTCCGCCATGAAGTGCACACCGGCGAGCACGATCACGTCGGCGTCGACCGTCACCGCCTCGCGGGCGAGCGCCAGGCTGTCGCCGACGATGTCGGACACCGTGTGGAAGATCTCCGGCGCCTGATAGTTGTGGGCCAGGATGACGGCGTTGCGGGTCTTCTTCAGTTCGAGGATCGCGGTGACATCCTCGGCCAGGGCCGGCCACTCGATCGCCGGGATATGACGGCTTACGCGGGCGTAGATGTCCGGCAGTGGGAAGCCGGCGGGGAGAGGTTGATTCGCAGGAACGCCCTGGCTCCCAGGAAGCCCCTGGAAAGTCGGCGTGATCGGGAGACTGGTCGCTGCCATTGCGCGTCCTCACTTATGCTCAATCTGAGCATTGTGCCGACTAACGTAGGCGGCGCCGGACCCGTTGTCCAGATATGCAGGGTTTGAGCATAACGTTTTTGCGGCGCGAAAATGACGCTGCACTGCAAATGTCATTGCGGCCTGTCGGGGGTCAGGCGGGGCGACGAACCGCGCGTAGACGGAACCCGGGGGCGGGGCGTTCGAGCAGGACTTCCCTCCGGAAGCGCACCAATCGGGCGGGTCGACCGGTCGCCCCGCTGGTGATCGCGTCCGTCTCTTCGACGAGTCCCTGCTGGGCCACGAGCCGTCGGAAATTCTGCTTGTGCAGGTTCGTGCCGGACAGGGCCTCGACGGTCCGTTGAAGCTGGAACAGGGTGAAGGTGGGCGGCATCAGCTCGAACACCACGGGTCGATACTTGATCTTGCCGCGCAAGCGCCCGATGGCCGTGGCCAGCACCCGGCGATGATCGAGGGCCATGGGCTGGCCCGTCGTTCTCCGGTCCCCGTCCTGCGCCTCGCCGGACTGGCCCTGGGCTTCCGGGATCAGCCCGGCCTCGAACAGGAGTTCGTAGCGCTCCAGCACGCGCTCTTCGTTCCAGGTGCCGCCGCACAGCCCGAAGGTCAGGGCGAGCCGGTCCTCGCGCCGGCGGCGCAACTTCGGATCGGTGGCCGTTTCCATCCAGGCCAGGAGCTTGGCCTCGATTTCGCCGAGCGATTCGGGACGGCCCTCCCGCCAATCCTCCCACGGCAGGTAGCGGTACCAGTTCCGCCAGGACGCCTCGGCCAGGCCCCCGGGGCGGACCTCGCGCACCAGGGCGAGATAGGCGACCGAGAGCGAGTGCAGTCCCCCGGCATCGTCCCCCTGCCGGTCGCGGTCTCCGAAGGTGTAGAGTTGCTCGACATAGCCGAGCCGCTGATGCGTCTGCCGCTCGACCCAGGCCCGCAGGCCACGCTCCAAAGTCGGGTGTTCCGGCACGAGCGGCCCCGCCGGCAGCCCATCGGAGCGGCCCTTCGCCTGCCCGCCGACCTGGACGGTGAGGGCGCGCGGTTCGCCATCGGTGGCCGCGATGATGACGGCCACCAGTCCCACGGCCGACGGATTGGAAAGAGCCCCCTCCTGGTGCCGCTGGGTCTCCTCCGCCGTGGTCACGCCGTCCGATCCTCGCCCGATCCGATTGGTCCGCAGTGCTCATCGCATATCGGGGACGCGTGATGAACGTGGAAAATCGACCGCGGACGGGCGGTCCCTGCGTGACCGGCCTTCGAGGACAGGATTCAGCCCTGAGGGCCGGGGAGCGCGCGGGCCGGGTTCCCGACGACGGTCGCACCCGGCGCGACGTCGCGGGTCACCACGCTGCCGGCCCCGACGATGGCGTGGTCGCCCACCGTGATCCCCGGCAGGATGATCGCGCCGCCGCCGATCCAGACGTTGCGACCGATCCGGATCGGCCGGGCGAACTCCAGGCCGGCTTCACGCGGACCCGGCTCCCGCGGGTGATCGGGCGTGAGGATCTGGACACCGGGACCGATCTGCGTGCGGTCGCCGATGCTGACGGGCGCGCAATCCAGGATGACGCAGCCGAAATTGAGAAACACATGCGCGCCGAGGCTGATGTGCAGCCCGTAATCGCAGTGGAACGGCGGACGGATCACCGCGCCCTCACCGACGGCGGCGAGGCGTTCGCGCAGGAGATCGCGTCGTATGGCGGGCGTTTCGGCGAGCGCCGCGTTGTAGCGCTGCATCCACGCCTTGCAGGCATGAGCGTCGGCGTGAAGCTCCGCGTCGTCCGGGTCGTAGATCTCTCCGGCCAGCATCTTCTGCTTCTGGGTTCGGCTCATGCGCGGATGCATCTCCAAGTCAGGCAGGATTGAACGCCAGCTGCGACGGAAAGGCTCCGCATCGCGGTGGGACCCCAGAGCTTCCGATGATCCGGTCCCGGTCCTACAATGCGGCATCGAGCGATGAAACGAGGACTCTCAGCGTGATCGGACGGGACGAAGCCATCGGCCGGGGGCGGCCGGTCGACCTGCGCCTCTACGGCCTTCTCGATACGGGGGTGTCCGGGCTGGATGGTTCGCGGCTGGCGGCGATGGCGGCCGAGGCGGTGCAGGGTGGCTGCACCCTGCTCCAGTACCGGGAGAAGGCGATCGGGGATGCGCGCGCGGCCCTGGCCCGCATCCGGGCGATCCATGCGGCCCTCACCGGATCGGGCGTGCCGCTCCTCGTCAACGACCGCATCGATCTGGCGCTCGCCGCCGGGGTCGAAGGCGTGCATCTCGGCCAGAGCGACCTCCATCCGGCCGACGCACGCCGCCTGCTCGGGGGCGACGCGCTGATCGGCCTGACGCTGAAGACCGGCAATCAGGCCGACGAACTCTACCGCCTGCCCGTCGACTATGCCTGCATCGGCGGGGTCTTCGCCACGACGAGCAAGGACAATCCCGATGCCCCGGTGGGCCTCGACGGCCTCACCCGCATCGTGTTTCGCGCTCGGCTCGCCCGCGGCGCCGCCTTCCCGCTCGGCGCGATCGCGGGCATCGACGCCGGCAACGTGGCATCGGTGATCGCGGCCGGTGCCGATGGCATCGCGGTCATTTCCGCCCTGTTCGCGCGCGAGTCCATCGCCGACGAGGCCCGCCATCTTCGCAGCCGGGTCGATTCCGCTCTCGCCGCCCGCGGCGTGGCAGCCTAAGCTCCGCCGGCGCCGAGGACAGACCATGACACCCATTGCCGTCACCATCGCGGGATCGGATTCGAGCGGCGGCGCCGGCATCCAGGCCGACCTCAAGACCTTTGCGGCCCTGCGCGTCTACGGCGCCAGCGTGATCACCGCCCTGACGGCGCAGAACACACGCGGGGTCCAGGCGATCCACGACGTGCCGGCGGACTTCGTCGCGGCGCAGATCGACAGCGTCTTCTCGGACCTCGCCGTGGGTGCGGTGAAGATCGGGATGCTGTCGCAGGTCGCGACCATCGAGGCGGTGGCGGCCGGTCTCGCCCGCCATGCGGGATCGATCCCGATCGTCCTCGACCCCGTGATGGTCGCCACCTCCGGCGACCGGCTGATCTCCGAGGCGGCGGTGGAGGCCCTGCGCCGGCACCTTCTTCCCCTGGCCGACCTCGTCACGCCGAATCTGCCCGAGACCGCGACCCTGATCGCCGAGCCCGATGCGACGAGCGAGAACGCGGCCGTCGCCCAGGGCCGTCGCCTTCTGGCGCTGGGCGCCCGCGCCGTCCTGGTGAAGGGTGGACACGGCGACGGCGACGAGAGCGTCGATCACCTCATGGGCGCCGACGGGACGCTCCGTCGCTTCGCGGCCCCGCGCATCCGGACCCGAAATACCCACGGCACCGGCTGCACCCTGTCCTCCGCCGTGGCGGCGGGGCTTGCCCGCAGGCTGTCGATGGTGGAGGCGGTCGCCGAGGCCAAGCGCTACGTCTCCGCCGCGATCGCGGCTGCGGACGGGGTCGCGATCGGACACGGGCACGGCCCGGTTCATCATTTCCACGCGGTATGGCGATAGCTTAAGCCTCGCGCGACCCTTGCGCCGACCCGCCGTTTGCGTTTGAAGTACCGTACAAGCGTCCGGTTAACGGAACGGGTGCGCGGAAGTCAGGGACAATGGACGACCAGTTGACGACGCCCGAGCGCGGGCGGCAGCGCGATATCCTCACCGGTGCGCAAGTGCTCTCGGGCCAGCTCGGCAAGACGATCCAGCGCCTGCGCAAGGCCTACAACCTGTCGCTGTCCGAATTGGCCGAGCAATCCGGCGTCGCGAAATCGATTATCAGCCAGATCGAGCGCAACGAGACCAACCCGACCCTGGCGACGATCTGGCGCCTGAGCCAGGCCCTCGACGTGTCGATCGAGCGGGTTCTGGCGACCAGCGACGAGGAACCCTTCATCGAGAAGACCTCGCGGGCCGATACGCCGATCCTGGTCTCCGACGACGGCAAGGTCCGCCTCGCCATCATCGGTTGGATCAAGACCGTCGAGTGGCTGCAATGGTACGACGTCGCCGCCGATTTCGGCGGCGTGCTCGATTCCGATCCGCACCAGCGCGGCTCGGTGGAATCCCTGACCGTGACGGCGGGACAGTTCGAGGTGGAGGTCGCCGGAACCGTCCAGCGGGCGCGCGCCGGCGAGACCCTGCGCTATCGCTGCGACCGTCCCCACACGGTCCGCTGCATCGGACCCGAGCCCGGCAAGGCGATCATGGTGGTGATCATGAAGGCCGCCGTGATGGAGTGATCGGGCGTACGACGAGGCGCCGAGATCGCCTCAGCGTCCCGAATTCACCCAGGCGACCATATCGGCGAGCACCCGCGCCAGGGCCGCATCGAGGCCGACGGCCGCATTCGCCGCGTCGACCTTCGACACCGGCAGGCGTGCGGTGAAGATGCGGGCGGCCACCACCTTGCCAGTGCCCTCGGCGATGATCTTGGCGGAGATGTCGACCACGGCCTCGCCCGAACCGGCGGCGATGTCGAAGGCCCGGATCTCGCTGATCAGCTGATACTCGGCCGTGATCTTGTCGCCGGGCCGGCTCACCGATTTCAGACGCCCCGAATTCTCCAGGCTCTGGATCAGGCGAGCCTGGATCAGGCGTGGCAGGCGATCGGCCCATTGGCCGCCGCCCAGGAACGACAGGGCCCCCCCCGGCTCGCGCACGATGATGCGATCCGCCTCGAAGGGCTGGAGGCCGGTCGGCTCCGTCACGACGAACGAGCGCGCGGTCCCGCCAACGCGTCCATTCGGGGGCAGAGCGGCGAGGTCGAAGGTGAGCGGCACGGCGCCGCCTCCGCACCCACCGAGACCGGCCGCCAGAAGCATCACGGCGAGCAGGCCGCGGGCCTGCGCGGGCGCCGCCCTGAAGCCCCTTGCCGTGTTGGTGATCGACATACGCATTCTGGAAAACCCATCGCTGCGCTGGAGCGCGGCGTGGCGGTAAACTAACCTAGCGCAGGATTGGTGGCGTGTGGCGCAGCACCGTCGGCTGCGGAAAACGCCGATCACCGGTTGCCGTTGTATTCCGGCAACGATGGCTTTCCGCCGAAGATCACCTGCGAAGGGTCGCGCTCGAGGCTCTTCACCGTTCGGTTCAGGGTGTTGAGCGTCCGCTGGCCATCGGTCGACAGGGCCTCGACCTCGCGCCGTCCCGTCCCGCTCAGGCGATTGAAGCTGGTGGCGATGTTGGAGGTGCGCTTATCGAGGTTCTCGGACAGCGTGCGGAACGCGCGTCCCGCATCGCGAACCGAGATCGCGGCCTCGCGCACTTCGGTGAAGGTGCTGGTCCCGGCGGAGCCCGAGGCCGAACCGAGGAAGCCTTCCGCGCCCTTGAGCACCGCGTCGACGCGATCCGCCGACGCGTTGAGCTTGGCGGCCAGGGAACGGGCGTCCTTCAGGGCCGCTTCGATGTCGCCGCTGCCGGCGGCGAGCGCGCCGGTGAACCGGTCGGTGTTGTCGATGACGCGATTGAGCTTCTGGCCGTCGATCGCCTTGACGAGGCCGCTGACGGCGGGTCCTGCATCCGCCAGCGTCTTCGAGAAGGCCTCGACATTGGCCAGGGTACGGTTGATCGCGCCCTCGTTGCCGGCCACCACCTTGTCGAGGCGCTGGAGCACGTCGTCGGCGCGTTGCGCGATCTGCTTGGCCGCCGCCATCATGTCCTGGATGTCGGAGCTGTCGGCGAAGATCGTCGGGATCTGATCGCCCGAGCCCGGCGTAAGGGCCGGCGCATCGGCGTTGCCGCCGGAAAGTGAGATCGTCGAGACGCCGGTCAGCATCGCCGAGTCGAGGCGCGCGCGGGTGTCGGCACGCAGGGGCGTGGTCCGCTCGACCTCCACGATGGCGACGACGCGGCGCGGGTCTTGCGGCAGAAGCCGCACATCGGTGACCTCGCCGACCTTGATGCCGTTGAAGGCCACGGTCGAACCCTTGGCGAGGCCTCCGACGCTGCCGGAGAAGACGATACGCACGGCCTGACGGACCTGGCTGCGGGAACCGCCCTGGAGCCAGAACACGAAGCCGAAGGCCGCCACCAGCACCGCGAGGGTGAAGGCGCCGATGAGGGCGTAGTTCGCGCGAGTCTCCATCGGATCAACGATACCTTGGCGGGATGGGTCTGATGCGGTGCGAGGCCACACGCCGCGCGTCGCTGGTCTCAGGCGGGCGCATGATGCGGACCCTTGGTGACGACGGCACGTCCGCGTTTGCCATGAAAGTAGGAGCGCAACCAGGGATGGTCGCTCTCCAGCATCTCCTCAATGGTCCCCTGCGCGATGATCTGCCCATCGCCGAGGGCCGCGATGCGATCGCAGGCGGTGTAGAGGCTGTCGAGATCGTGGGTGACCATGAACACCGTCAGCCCGAGGGTCTGCTTCAGCGTCGCGACGAGTTCGTCGAACTCGCCGGCACCGATCGGGTCGAGCCCGGAGGTCGGCTCGTCGAGGAACAGGATCTCGGGGTCGAGGGCCAGGGAGCGCGCGAGGGCGGCACGCTTGATCATGCCGCCGGAGAGTTCGGACGGCAGCTTGTCGGCCGCATCCGGCTTCAATCCGACCATCTCGATCTTGAGGCGGGCGAATTCGTCCAGCAGGCGCTCGGACAGGTCCAGGTGCTCGCGCATCGGCATCTGGATGTTCTGCTTCACGGTCAGGGCCGAGAACAGGGCGCCTTGCTGAAACAGCACGCCCCAGCGCTGCTCGATCTGCCGCCTGCGGGCCACGGTCAGGCCATCCATGTCCTCGCCGAACACCTCGATGGTGCCGGCCCGCTTCGGAACCAGCCCCAGGATCGTCCGTGTCAGGACCGACTTGCCCTGGCCCGACGGCCCGACGAAGCCCAGGATCTCGCCGCGCCGGATGTCGAGGTCGAGGCCCTTCATCACGATCTTGCTGCCGAAGCCCACGACGAGGTCGCGGACCCGGATGATCGGCTCGGGCGCGGCGGCGCTCGCCGTGGCGGGACTGGCCGTCCTGACGTTTGCCGGCGCGTGGGGGGCGGAAGCGGTCTGCATGGCCTCAGAAATCGATCGCGGCGAAGAAGACGGCAAACAGTCCATCGAGGACGATGACCATGAAGATAGACTTGACGACTGAGGCCGTGACGTGGCGCCCCAGAGACTCGGCCGAACCCTCCACGGCGAAACCCTCGATCGTCGCAATGATCCCGATGATGAGAGCCATGAACGGGGCCTTGATCAGCCCGACGGCGACGTGATGGAGCGACACGGCCGCCTGCAGGCGGGCCAGGAAGGCGTCCACGGTCATGCCGCCATAGAGGGAGGCCGTCAGGCCGCCGCCGGCCAGCGCCGCGAGTGACGCCAGGAAGGTGAGGATCGGCAGGCCGATGACCAGGGCGAGGATGCGTGGCACGATCAGGATCTCGATCGGGTCGAGCCCCATGACCCGCAGGGCATCGACCTCCTCGCGCATCCGCATCGAGCCGATCTCGGCCGTGAAGGCCGAGCCCGACCGGCCCGCCACCATGATCGAGGTGAGGAGCACGCCGAGTTCGCGCAGGATGAGCAGCCCGATCAGGTTCACCACGAAGCTCTGGGCTCCGAAGCGCTGCAACTGAAAGATGCCTTGCTGCGCGACGATGCCGCCCACGAGGAACGAGATCAGTACGATGATCGGCACGCCCCGGAAGGCGACCTGTTCGATCTGATTGATCAGCGCGGTGCCACGGAAGGTGCCGGGACGCGCGGCGACGCGGATGCAGGCGAGCACGACCTCGCCGAAGAAGGCGAGACCGGTGACGAGGTCCGACTTGGCGCCGACGACCCGCCGGCCGAGATCGTCCAGGAATCCGGCGATGCGCCCGCGCGACGCCGGGGCGGGCTCGGCGACCGGGAGCTTCACTTCGCTGAGGAGGATACGATGTTCCGGTGCGGCCCCGGCATAGGCGACATGTCCGCCCGCGGCCTCGACTTCGGCCCGGGTCCGTTCGAGCACCCACGCGCCCAGCGTGTCGAGACGTGCCACACGGCTCAGGTCTATGAGCAAGGTGATGCCCGGGGCGCTGGCGGCGATGCGGGCCGCTGCCCGTTCCACGGCCGCACCCTGGTCGGCGGTCCAACGTCCGGACAGGCCGATATGCCCGTTCTCGAGGAACGCGGCGTCGGCCACTTCCGGATTGGTCCTGATCTCGGCTCTACCCAATGACGCCGCACTCCCATGCCGCGATCATCTATCACCGCGTACGGTTACCGGACGGTCAAGGTTGATCCCGCGATCCGGTGTGCTGGCCCACAAACGTGGTGGTGTGAAGGCCGAAAGCGCGGGCGGATCGCGCGGCGCGTGCCACGAGGCACAAGCCGAGTCCGGCCAGCGGGGCCATCAGCGCGAAGGTGAGCGGGCCGCCTCCAGCCTGATAGGCGACCCCCGTCATCAGCGTGGCGGAGGCCGAGGCGAGGGCGCCGGCCGAGCTCACCGTGCCCTGCGCCCGGCCGCGCGCTCCGTCCGGTGCGAACCGGGACACCGCCGCCATGGCGCCGAGCTGGGTCGCCCCGAAGGTGAGGCCGTGCAGCATCTGCAGGACGATCACCGGCCCGAGCCGGTCGCCGAACCAGGCGAGGCCGAGCGCGCGCACCAGCGCGGCCCCGCCCCCAAGGGCGAGAAGGACGAACGGGTTGCGCCAGCGCGCCGGAAGGCGGCCGATCAGCGCGAACAGCACGATCTCCGATGCCACGCCGATCGCCCAGAGCGTGCCGATCCAGGCCGTCGAGATGCCGTGGGTCGTCCAGTGGATGCTCCCGAACGCATAGATCGCCGCATGGCTCGATTGGATCAGCGCGGCGGCCCCGATGGACAGCCACAGCACGCCGGGTAGGCGCGGGCGGCCACCGTCCGGGTGAGGCGGCGGCGTCGGTGGAGCATCGACACGCGCCAGCACCACGACCGCGGCGGCGATCAGCGCCAGGACGGTGAGCAGGAGCGGGACCGCCAGGCGCTCGCCCAGCGCCCCGAGGGCGGCACCGCCCGCGAAGTTCGCCAGCAGGAAGCCGATCGAGCCGGCCATGCGGATGCGGGCATATTCGAGGTGCCGGCTCCGCCGCACCGCGCTCAAGGTCAGGTAATCGATACTCGGCACCAGCGGCGCCGCCGCCACGGCATTGAGCGCGATCAGGAGCGCGAGCAAAGGCCATCCGATCGCTGCCCCCGCCGGCATCAGCACGTAGGTCGCCGCCAGGACGAGGCTCCCGACCAGGAGGATGCGAGGGGCCGCGATGCCCCGGTCGATGAGACCCACCAGCGGCGCGGTCGAGACGATGCGGATCGCGATCGGCAGAGCGAGCAGGGCGCCGATGACGGTGGGGTCGAGCCCGAGGGCGTTCAGCCAGACCGGCATGAACGGCATGGCGATGCCGATCTCCACGAAGACGACGGCGTACAGGACCGAGAGCCGGGCGGCGTTCGGCTCCGGATGGGCCTGGCGGGTGTCGGCAGAGGCGGTGTCGGACAAGTCGACCGGATCGGGGCGAGGGGGCCTGTGGATACGTCGCGTCAGGCGGAAGCTGCGTAAAGCCGGCGTTAAAACGATCCTGTCAACCTGCGGTGGCTTTGACCCAGGCACCACGTGCCGGTCACAGCACCGGCAAGGACGAGTGCTTGATGTCGAGTTCCCAATCGCTGACGTCGATCGACGTCTCCGAATACGACCGTATCGAAGCGGCGATGACCGAGAGCGAGCGTGGGCGCTGGTTTCTCGACGCCTACCTGCGCCGCAACCGCACCAGCGACACCGGAATTCTCCTCGACGCCATCGCCCGGCTCGAGGCTGCCGTGACCAGCGACCGGGACACCAGCCAGATCGGCCGGGTCCGCGGCGACCTGATGGACATGGCCCATGCCATCGCCCGCACGAAAGCCGAGATCGCGGCGATCAAGTCGCCCGATCAGGACCAGAGCAGCCTGGGCGGGGCTTCGGCGGCCCTCGACGCCATCGTGCGCTCCACCGAGCGGGCGACCTCGGACATCCTGAGTGCCGCCGAGAACGTCCAGGAAACCGCCTGGAACCTGCGCGAATCCGGCTCCGACGCAGCGGCCTGCGACGAACTCGACCGGCGGGCCACCGCGATCTACACCGCCTGCTCGTTCCAGGATCTCACGGCTCAGCGCATCGCCCGCGTCATCCACACATTGCGGTATCTGGAGGAACGCCTCGCCGCCATGATGGCGATCTGGGGCGATGCGCTCGATCCGGTGCCGACGGCGCCCGGCGGCTCCGCGACACCGGAGGTTCCGGCCGATCTCTGTCAGAGCGATGTCGACCGCTATATCGCGATGGACACCTCCGCCGCAGAACCGAGGGCGTCGACCCCCGTACCTCTGCCGGATGGACCGATGGCGGACGACATCGTCTTCCTGGAGGTGACCGATGCCGTGATGGAGCCCGACCGGGAGCCGGATGCGGTGGAGGTGCCCGATCTGGAAGCCTCCGATCTGGAAGCCCCCGATCTTGAATCCTCCGATCTGAATGCCTTCGAAGCGGACGCTCCCGAGATGGATGCTTCCGAAGGAGACGCTCCCGACGTGGATGCCTCGGGTCTCAGTACTGCGCTTCCCGAAGCCGCCGCCTCGTTCGACAAGCCCCTCGATGCCGATGAGGGGCGCGGCGACGCGCAGATCCGGCCGGACGCGGAAGACCAGCCGCAAGTCGCATCGGTCGACGATGTGGCCGACCGGATGAGCCCCCCCACGGTTCAGGTCTCGGAGAAGGCCCAAACCGATATCGCCACGGCCTTCGCCGAGATCGACGCGCTCACCGATGACGAGAAGCGGGCGCTGTTCTCCTAATCCGGAGAGGCTCGAGCGACGCGGCGTCGCGCGCCCCAACCAGCGCGCGCCTCGAAACCGGATGGCTGGTACAACGCCGCCATGGCCGCCCCTCAAACCCTCCACCTGCTGAAACTCTGCGTCGGCCCCGCCAGCATCGCGGAACTGGAAGCGCGGATCGCACATCATCGCGAAGACGCGCTGCGCCAGGGGCGTGATCCATCGCCGGTGCATACCACCCGGATGGTGCCGACCCGGGCCACCGACATCGCCGGACGCGGCTCGATCTACTGGGTGATCAAGGGGACGTTGCTGTGCCGGCAATCGGTCACCGCCATCACGCCGTTCACCGATGCGGACGGCATCGGCCGGTGTCGGCTGGTCCTCGAGCCCGCCGTAACCGCCGTCGCGCCACGGCCGTGCCGGCCGTTCCAGGGCTGGCGCTATCTGAAGGCCGAAGACGCGCCTGCGGACCTCGATGCCGGCACCGCCGGGGGCCTCGCCGAGATGCCCGAACCCCTGCGCCGTGAGCTTGCGAGCCTCGGCCTCATCTGAAGGCCGCATCCCGGTTCCCGGCTCGGAAAACGGAAACCCCCACCGTCCCGGAGGAGGGTGGGGGCTGCCGCTCTCGGCCGTGCCTGATCGGGGCTCAGGCCCCGTCGAAGCGCCCGCTGGCATGGGCCAGCATGGTGTAGACCTTGCCGGTCTCCGAGGTGAGGTAGGCATCGGCCCGCGACGAGTCGCGGTCGTTCTTCGAGACATCCCCGAGCAGGCGCTCGAACTCGCCCACGTAGCGATCCACCGTGCGCCGGAAATCCGCGTCGCCGGCGTAGCGGCGACGGACCTCCTCGAAGGTCTGCCGACCCTGCGCCGTGTAGATGCGGCGGTCGAACAGGTTCGGCTCACCCCGGCGATAGCGCTCCCACAGGTCCACCGCGGTCTGGTGGTCGATCATCTTGGCGATGTCGCTGGAGATCGTCTCCAGGGCGGTCCGGCCGCGCTCGGCCGCATTCTTCTGCGCCTCGCCCTGCGGGGTCGGCGTCGCCTTCACGGTGGGGCTTTGCGAGCCCAGCCCTTGCGTGCCGAGCCCTTGGGTGCCGAGCCCTTGCGCGTCCGTCTCCGGGTCCGCGTCGTCGTCGAGGGAGGCGCGCGTCAGCAGGTCGGAGAGCCAGCCGCGGTTCTCGGACCCCCGCGCATCCGGGCGTGGGGCGGTGCCGGGACGAAGCACTTCACCGGTCCGGGACGCCGGGGCGGAGACGACGTTGATCGACTGGCCGGGACGAGAGGCGGGCGCCGGCTTCGCCGGGGCCGGGGCCGGCGCAGACGCCTTGGCCGGCGCGACCTTGGTGGGCGCGGACTTGGCCGGCGCGATCTTGACCGGTGCGGACTCGGCCGAGACGGGCGCCGGGGCCTCGGGGCGTCGCGGCTCCGAGACTTTCGGTGCGACCGCATCCACCGCCCGCCCCGAGCTCTGCACCAGGGTGGACAGCTCGGTCAGGGCCTTGAGCTGCTCGGAGACCACGCGGCGCATCGCGCCGGTCGCCTCCTGCGTGTCGCGCGGGATCTCGAGGACGCCGCGCTGGAGATCGGCACGAGTCGCGTCGAGCTCGCGCCGGATCTCGGCCGCCATCTCGCGCAGGCCCGAGACCGACTCGCCGAAGCGGCTGGAGGCCGTCTCCAGGACGGTCATCATCTGCTGCGAGGCCGCCTCGATCGCGGTCCGCACGGCCTGGGCCGTCCGCTCGCTCTCGGTGTCGGCTCCGGCACGCAGGCCTTCGAAGGCCTGGGTGACGGTGGCGCCGGCGCCGGTCGCGGTCTCGGACAGGCTGGCCCCGAGGGCCTTCGTGCGCGCCTCGGCCGACCGAAGGGTCTGGCCGATCAGGGCGTCGAAGCGCGCGGTCTGCTCTTCCAAGCTCCCGGAGCGCTCCTCGATGCGCGACAGCACATCGGTGATGGCGCGCTCGCGCTCGGCGAGACGATCGCCCAGGCGCCCCTCGACGCTCTCGAGTTCGCCGGTGGCGCCCTTCAGCTGGCCCGCAGCACCTTCGAGCTGGCCGACGGCCTGACGCAGGATCCCGGCCTGGTTGCGGCCGATCTCGTTGAGCGCGCGACCCCGATCGTCGAGGGATGCGGTCAGCTCCGCCGCATCCTGCAGCGCCCCTTCGGCGACCGCCTTGAGCTGCGCGACCTGCTCGGCCACGCCGGTGCTGGCGCGCTCGGTCTCGCTGGCGATCGCCGAAAGCCCTTCGCGGATGTCGGCGATGCGACCCGACAGGCCCGCCTCGATCCGCCCAAGGTTTTCACCCGTTCCGGCCAGCAATTCCCTGAGGCCGTCATTCGCCCCGTCGATCCGCTCCAGGACCTTGTAGAGGTCGCCGCGCATCTGATCGTTGGCGTTGGTGAGCGCCGCGATCGCCCGCGCCGCGCCGCCGTCGATGGCCGACAGCAGGGCCTCGGCGGAGGCCCGGGACTGGGCCGCCAGGGCGTCTGTCCGCTCGCGGATGGCTGCGACCAGCGGGGCGCCGCTCTCGTTCAGGGCCCGCTCGATGGCGTCGCCGCGCAGGGTCAGAGCCTCGGCCAGCTGCGCCGCCGGCCCGTCCACGATCTCGCGCAGGCGCTCCGACTGGTCGGTGAGCGCGGTGACGACGGCCTTGCCGCGTCCGTCCAAGGTGTCGAGGAGAGCTCCGCCGCCCTCCTCGATGGCGCGCGTGATCGTCTCGGCGCTCTCGGCCAGACGCCGGGCGAGAGACTGCCCGCGGGCTTCGACCAGACCCGCCAGCGCCGTCGAGCGCCGGTCGAACGCCTCCGTCATGGCGCCGGTGCGGCTGTCGAGCAGGGACGCCACGGCCTCGTTGCGCTGATCGAGCGTCGCGGCCAGGGCCTGACTGTGGGCTTCGGCCAGGGTGGCGTGACGCGCGACACGCTCGTCGAGCGCCGTGAGCATCGCCGCGGTGCGCTCGTCGACCAGGGTCGCATAGGCATCTTGGCGATCGTCGAAGGCCGAGGCCAGGGCGTCGCCGCGCGAGGCGACGAGGGTCGCAAACACCTTCATCCGGCTGTCGATGCGGCTGGTGAAGGCGTCGGCGCGGCTGTCGACCGCTTCCACCAGGGCATTGCCCTGCGTGTCGATGGTGCGGGAGAGTTCGGTGGCCCGGGCTTCCACGAGGGCATCGAGGGCCGACAGGCGCTCGTCGAACAGCGTGGCGAGGGCGCGACCGCGGATCTCGGCCTGCTCCGCGAGACCGTCCGCCCGATGCTCCACAGTCTCGTCGAGGGTCCGCAACTGCGTATCGAACACCGAGGCCAGGTGCCGGACCCGCTCGTCGACCCGGTCGGTGAGCGTGCCGGTACGACCGTCCACGACCTGCGCGAGCGTGGTGAGGCGCTCGTCGAGGATCGCCACGAGAGTCCGGGTCCGGTCGTCCGTCTGGGCCACCAGGGAGGTCGCCCGATCCTCGACCAGATGGTCGAGATTGCGCAGCCGCTCCTCGAACAGCGAGACGAGGGTGTGGGTGAGGGCTTCGGCCTGCTGGCGCAGAGCGCGCGCCCGCTCGTCGACGAGCTGATCGAGGTGCTCGACCCGCGTGTCCATGAGCGAGACCAGCGCCTTGGCGCGGGCATCGACCTCGTCCGACAACGTGCCGGTGCGATGGTCGACCAGTCGGTCGAGGGCGCCGATCCGCTCGTCGAACAGCGTCGTCAGGCCGCGCGTCCGGGCCTCGACCCGATCGGTCAAAGCGTCCGTGCGGGTGTCGACCACCGAATCGAGGGTGCTCAGAACCTCGTCGAACAGGCTGCGCAGGCCGTGGGTCCGCGCGTCCAGGGCCTGATTCAGATGGGCGCCGCGACCGCCGATGATCTCATCCAGGGCGCCGATGCGCTCGGCGAGGAGATTGGCGAGGATCTCGGTCCGGTTCTCCAGGGTCTCGGTGAGGGTCGCGCCGCGGTGGTCGACGAGCTGGCCGAGAATGTTGATGCGATGGTCGAACAGGTTGGCCAGGGCCCGCGTCCGCTCGTCCACGGCCTGTGCCATCTCCCCGCTGCGGCGATCGGTGAGTTCGTCCAGGGCACCGATGCGCTGGTCGAAGGTCTCCGCCAGCGCCCGTGTGCGCGCCTCGACGGCGTCGGACAGAGTGCCGCCACGGCGATCCACCACTTCGTCGAGGTGTTCGATGCGCTCCTCGAAGAGCGTGGCCAGGGCCTGGGTGCGGGCCTCCACGGCCTCGGCCGCGCTGCCGAGGCTCGCCGTGATGGTGTCGACCAGGGCGCGGCCACGCTGATCGAGCGTGTCGTGCAGCGGAGTGAGGCGGTCGCTGAAGCTGGAGCCCAGGCTGTTGGCGTGGGTGTCGAGCAGAGCGCGGATCTCGCCGGTCCGGTCGTCGAGGAGCTGGTGAACGGTGCGAACGCCCTCGTCGAGCAGCGAACTGATGTCGAGGGTGCGGCGATCCAGGGTCGAGCCGAGGCGGCCTTCGCCGTCGGTGAGCTGGCGATCCGCCTCCGCCACCATCTCGCGCAGGCGGGCCAGGATCGACTCGCCGCGCTGCTCCAGCACCTCGCCGAGCGAGTTGCTGCCGAGATCGAACAGGCGCGCCAGTTCGGTGATCCGGCCGCCGAGGGCGCCGAACACGGCCCGGCCCTTCTCGTCGAGCTCCGAGCCCATCGCCGCCGTACGGGCGTCGATGAGGCGGACGAGTTCGTCGGCGCGCTCGGCGAAGGCCTGGCGGATGGCGCCGGCCTGGGTGTCGAGGGCCGTGTTGGCGCCGTCGGTCCGGGCGACGATCATGTCCACGAGTTCGCGGGTGCGGTTGGCGAGATCCTCGTCCACGGCCCGGGTACGGCTCTCGATCAGGCGGATCGCTTCGAAGGCCTGCGCCCCGAAGGATTCCTCGATCAGGCGGCTGCGCTCTTCGAGCGCGGTACCGATCGCCTCCAGGCGCCCGAGCACGCCGGCATCGAAGCGTCCGGCCCCCTCGTCGAGGCGGCGGGACAATTCGAGGGTCTGCTCGTCGAGGCGGCGGGCGATCTCGGCGGAGCGCTCGCCGAGCACGTCGCCGAGATCGGCGCTGCGCTGCGCGAGATCGAGCGCCATGGTGTCGGCGCGGGCATCGAGGGTCTGGACGAGGTCGCGGCCGCTCTCGACCATGACGCGCGCCATCTCGGCGGTGCGCACGATCAGCGCTTCGTTGAGGGCCGTGGCGCGGCCGCCGAGATGGCCGTCGATCTGGGCCACCAGATTGGCAAAGGTCTCGCCGATCTCGGTGGAGCGACGGTTCGAACGCTCCTCGAGGGCGCCGAGCTGGCTTTCCACGGCCGCCTGCGCTTCGCGCGTCCGCTCAGCGATGCGGTCGGCGACGGCGTTGCCCTGCACGGTGATGACGCGGTCCATCTCCTCCAGCCGCCCGGAGACGGATTCGGTGAGGGCGGCGGTGTCGCGCGAGATGCGGTCGGCGAGGATGTCGCCGCGGGCGATGGTTTCCTGAAGGGTGGCGAGCCGATCGTTGAGAACGCGGTCGATGGCCTGCACACGCGTCTCGGTGGTGTCGGCAAAGCTCGCACCGGTCTGGCTCAGCGCATCGTTGACGCGGGCTCCCTGAGCGGTGACGGCCAGCACGATGTCGCGGCCGGTATTCGCGAGCTGGGCCTGAGCCTCCTGGGCCTGGGCGGCAATCAGCGCGCCGAGGGTCTGGCCATGGCTTCCGAAGGCGGATTCGACGTCGCGAACCCGGGCGGTGAGATCGCCGCCCAGACCATCGGCCGCACGGGCGATCAGGCCGGCCGCTTCCTCGGCGCGCCGGACCAGTTCGTCGTTGACCGCGTCGAGCGTGGTCCGAAGGGCCTCGATCGAAGCCGTCGCGCGGGCGCCCACGGCGCCGCCGACGCTATCGGCGGCATGGCGCAGGAGTTCGGCCGCCTCGGCCGTCCGAGCCGCCAGATCCGCCGAGGTGGCGGAGAGTCGGTTCTCGAAGATCTGAACGGCTTCGACGGTGCGGGCTTCGAGTTCGCCCGTGGCGCTCGCCGAAGCGCGACGCAGGGCCTGCGAGGCTTCGGTCGTGCTGGCGCCGAGGGAAACGGTGGTCTCTTCGGCGCTGCGCCGGAAGGTTTCGGCGGCCTCCGAGGTCCGGCTGCCGATCTGCTCGTCGAGCGTCGCGGCGGTCGAACGCAGGCTTTCGAGGGCGCCGAGGGTCCGCGTCTCGAAGGCCTGACCGAGCCCGCTCAGGGCGCCGTCGAGAACCTCCGTCGCCTCCTGGGTCCGATGGCGGATGAGATCGCTGACCCGATCACCCGTGGCGCCGAGGGTGGCTTCCAAAGACTGCCCCTCGACGGAGACCGTCTGGTGCAGACGGTTCGCGACCGACTCGATGCGGTCGGCCAGGGCGCCGCCATGCTGGTCGAGGCCGGTGGCAATGCCTTCGACGGACCGGAGCAGGGTTTCGCGCAGGGCGTCCGCCCGCGTGCCGAAGGTCTCGACGATGGCGCTCGCCGCGAGGGCCAGCCCCGCCTGCGTGTCGCGGCCGCGCGTCTCGAACAGGTTCGAGATTTCGGAGCCATGGACCGTGATGGTCTCGTGCAGACGTTCCGCCGCCGTCTCGATGCGTCCCGCCAGGGTCCTGCCGTGATCGTCGATGCCGGACGCGATGTTCTCCACCGACCGCATCAAGTCGTCGCGCACGCCTTCTGCGCGGTTCGCGAAGGTCTCGACCACGGCACTCGCCGCCAGGGCGAGGCTGGCCTGGGCCTCGCGGCCCCGGGTCTCGATCAGGTCCGACACCTCGGTGCCCGCCGTCTCGATCTCGCTGCGCAGAGCGGCGCCACGGGCGGTGATCTCCTGAGTCAGGGCCGCGCCGGTCTCGGCGAAGCGGGCGGTGATCTCGCCGCCGGTGGTGGAGAACTGCGCCGTCAATTCGGAGCCGCGCGTGAGGAACGCGTTTTCCAGGCCGCGGGTGGATTGCTCGAAGGTCTCGCGAACCTCGCCGCCCTGGCGGTTGAGGGCTTCGATGACCTCGGAGCCGGTCTGGGCCAGGGTACGGGCGACCTGCCCGGCGTTTTCCGCCAGCGTGGTGGTGAGGATGCCGCCGGTGCGCTCGAAGGCGCGGGTGACTTCCTCGGCCCGGGTCTCCAGGGACTGGGTCAGGGCCGTGCCGACCTCCGCGAGGCTGCCGCGCACGCCCTCGCTGGTCGATGCCAGGCGCTGAACGAGATCGTCGCCACGGCCGGAGACCAGTTCGACGACGCGGTCGCCCGCCTCGCCGAGGGCCGCCGTGATCGCGTCGCCGCGCTCGCCGAGCGCCGAGGTGATCGCTTCGCCGCGCGCGTCCAGGGCGGTGGTGACCCGGTCGCCCGCGCCGTTCACCGCCGACACGATGCGCTCGGCTGCGCCGTCGAGCTCCGCCGTCAGGCTCTGATGCGTACCCGTGATGGCCCCGCGGACGCGCTCGGCATTGGCGATGATCGATTCCCGCTGGGCGATCAGCTCGTCGACCAGGGAGCGGATGCGGATCTCGTTGTCGGAATAGGCACGCTCCAGGGTGGCGATCTCGCCGCGCACCAGGGTTTCGAGCTCGCCGGCGCGCGCCAGGGCCCGCTCGACGCCGTCACCGACCGCCGCCACCTCGCGACGGACCGTCTGCGACATGGTGAGCACCGCGTCGGTGGAGAAATTCTCGGGCTCCGCGAGCCGGATCGCGACCTCGCCCACGGCGCGGGCGACGAGGCGCATTTCCTGGGCGCGGACCGCCAGCATGGCCATGATGGCGAACAGGACGACGGGGCCGACCAGCGTCGTCGCCGCAACGGCGCTCTGGATCGCGGTCAGGCCCTGGAAGAAGCCGCGCAGATCACCGCCGGACTGGCTCCAGGCGAGACCCAGCAGGCCGGCGATCCAGAGCGCTCCGGCGCCCGCCGCGACGAGGTAGGGGGCGCCCGACGGACGGACACGCAGGGTCTGTTGCAGGATGCCGATGTTCTGCCGGTCGTCGTTGGCGACCATGGAGCGGTCGGGCGGCAGCAGGCCGCCCTCCCGGCGCGGCCGGTTCCGGTCCGGCGGCGGCAGGTCGGAAGCCAGGGGCTGGTCGAGATCGAGGCGGGGCGGAGCCAGGCGTCCGGTGGGATCGCGCAAAGGATCGCCGTCGCCGACGTCGGGGAGCCGCGGCTCGACCCGCGATGCGTCGTCGCCCTGGGCGAACGCGTCGAGGTTGAGAGCCTGCTCGATCGCCGACAAAGCCGCCTCGGCCGGGTCCTTGAGCTTCTTTTCCGTGGCCATACAACGCCTCGTTACGCGTATCCCGACCGCCGGCCGCACCCGACGATCAAGGTTACTTTTACCAATTTACCAAGGAACTTTAGACTTCGGCACAGGGCTCGGATACCCGAGCCCGCCGCGGCGCCCAAAAAACCTTAACGGAATGGTTACCAAGCCAGGGGCCGGCGCCGCTCCGTCGTCTTTCCGCATGATGCCTCAACGCTTAAACGGAAGCGAACGGCCCCGAGCCTGAGCTGTGGATAGCCGGGAGGGCGCACGGGCGCGGTCTCGTTCGATCCCCGGAAGCCGAAGGACCCGACGTGCCGGATACCGACGCAGCGATGCTGATCGACCGCGAGTTCCTGGCGCGCCAGACCTTCGGGGATCTCGAACTCGCATCCGAACTGCTGGGCCTGTTCGCGGACCAGTGCCGTCGTCTCCTGCCGTTGATCGGGGAGGCGGCGCGTCCCCTGGGCGAGCGGGCCGATTTCGCCCACACCCTCAAGGGGTCGGCCCTCGGGGTCGGCGCCGGACGGGTCGCCGCGCGTGCCAGTGCCGTCGAGGACGCCCTGCGGGCCGGAGACGCCGCCGTTTCCACCGAGGCGCTCTCGGAAGCGGTGGCGGACACCCTCGCGGCGCTGCCGGCATCGTCCTGAAATCGGCACGCGGACGTCGCGTCGCGGAGGTCCGATGGAACGGGGCGGCCTCTGCGGCGTAAGCGCAAGAATCCTCAGCCGGCCGGCGAGCGCGCTTGCATTCGGAGGCCTGCCCCTTCAAGGCAGGCGATGCGCCGCACAACCGGCTGTTCTACGCGTTGTCCGAGCCCGGAGCCCCCGATGCCCAAGATCACCTACGTCGACCATGCCGGAACGGCCAGGACCGTGGAGGGCGACGTGGGATCGACCGTGATGGAAGCGGCGATCCGCAACAACGTCCCGGGCATCGATGCGGAGTGCGGCGGCGCCTGCGCCTGCGCCACCTGCCACGTCTACGTCGATGCGGCCTGGGCGGAGGTCGTCGGCCCCGCCGAGGCGATGGAGCAGGACATGCTCGACTTCGCCTCCGATGTGCGCGCGACCTCGCGCCTGTGCTGCCAGATCCGGATCACGCCGGACCTCGACGGGCTCAGCGTGACGACCCCGGCACGACAGGGCTGACCGGCCGGACCCCAAGGCTTTCCTGGAATCGCAGCAGATAGCCGTCCGGGTCCTGGATCAGGAACTGCCGGCAACCGACCTCCCGGGCTCCGACCCGATACCAGGCCTCGTGCGCCGGTCGGAAGAGCGGCCAACCGAGCGTTGCGAGGCGTTCGAGCATCGGGTCGATGTCGCGCACGGTGATCTGAAGGTTGATGCCGCGTCCGAACGGCCGGGCGAGCGGACCTGTTTCCCAGGCGCCGTTGATCCGGTTCAGCATCACCTGGCTTCCCGCGTGCTCGAGATAGGCGAAGCCGTTCTCGGGGCGCTGGTAGGCGATGTCGAAACCGAGGCCCTCGCACCAGAAGGCGAGGCTTCGTTCGAGATCCGTCACATCGAGTTCCGGGACGAGGGGGGCGAACCCGCCCTCCGGCATCCGGTCGAGCATCCGTCAGCCTCCGCTCCCGAACCGATTCGACGTTCCGGCGTCACCCTATCGGATCAGCGCCCGCATGGCTGCGTCGATGCCCTCGAGGTTGAGGGGGAACATGCGGTCGCCCACCAGCCGCCGCACCATGCCGATCGACTGGGTGTAGGCCCAGTGCTCCGGCGGCACCGGGTTGAGCCAGACCGCCTTGGGGAACCGCTCGAGGATGCGGCCGAGCCAGACCGCGCCGGGCTCCTCGTTCCAGTGCTCGACCGAGCCTCCCGCCATGGCGATCTCGTAGGGGCTCATCGAGGCATCGCCGACGAAGACCACGCGATAATCCGGCGGGTAGGTCCGCAGCACGTCGAGCAGCGGCAGCGTCTCGTCGTGCCGCCGGCGGTTCTCGCGCCAGACCCGCTCGTAGGGACAATTGTGGAAATAGAAGTGCTCGACATGCTTGAACTCCGAGCGGGCGGCGGAGAACAGCTCCTCGGCGAGCGCCACGTGCCCGTCCATCGAGCCCCCGACGTCGAGGAACAGCAGAACCTTCACGGCATTGCGTCGCTCGGGCCGAAGCTTCACGTCGAGATAGCCCTTCGCCGCCGTCTCCCGGATGGTGCCGTCGAGATCGAGTTCCTCGGCCGCGCCGGTGCGGGCGAAGCGGCGCAGGCGGCGCAGGGCCACCCGCATGTTGCGGGTACCGAGTTCGACGGTGTCGTCGAGATCCTTGAAGGTGCGCTTGTCCCAGACCTTCACCGCGCGGAAGTTGCGGTTGCCGTCCTGGCCGATGCGGATGCCCTCGGGATTGTAGCCGTAGGCCCCGAAGGGTGAGGTGCCGCCGGTCCCGATCCACTTGTTGCCGCCCTGGTGCCGCTCGCGTTGCTCGGCCAGGCGCTGCTTGAGGGTCTCGAACAGCTTGTCCCAGCCGAGCGCCTGAAGCTCCGCCTTCTCGGCCTCCGTCAGGTATTTCTCCGCGAGCTTGCGCAACCACGCTTCCGGGATCGCTGCAGGGGCCGTCGCTTCGCCGAGGGTTTCGAGACCCTTGAATACGGTCCCGAACACGCGATCGAACCGGTCGAGGTTGCGCTCATCCTTCACCAGGGCGGTCCGGGCGAGAAGGTAGAATTCCTCGACGCGCTTCTCGGCCAGATCCCGGTCCAGGGCACCGAGCAGGGTCAGGAACTCCCGGAGGGTGACCGGAACCTTGGCCTCGCGCAGGGCGGTGAAGAACTGGAGCAGCATGGGACGACAACGGAGGAAGCGATGCCCGGGGTCAAGGGGCCGCCCGGCCGGCGCGACGGGCCGACTGACATAGGTTAAACTGGGTATAACCCGGAATTTCTGTTGATAGCTCCTGTGGGAGGTTATTCCGGCGGAGAGGACTTGTCATCTGAATCGAACATCTTGGTCCCACGGTCTCGTGCAAGTCAGGGCAAGTCGTCAGGGCGCATGGTCTTTGGGTAGAGTAAAGGAGTGACCGACATGGCGCTCGCGCTGCGCTCGTTGAGCGATTTCAAACGGTTCCTGTCCGAGCCGGGCGCGACGATTCAGGTGGTGCGCAACACCTTCATCGATCGCCAGCCCGCCTCCTTCGCCGACGCCTATCGGGCCAAGGGGATGTACGAGCCGCGCACCATCCGGGCCGTCTCGAAGAAGGCGGCGATCTTCTCGGTCCAGGGCCACCCGACCACGATCTGGTTGTATTGGGACAAGGGCACGCGCAAATGGCGGTTCAACGACGATACGGTGACCATCCCGCTCGACACCGGTCTCGGGCCGCCCGACGAGATCGTGTATCGCTGTAGCTACGCCCCCGGCATGGACCCGAGCCTGAATCCGCCCGTGCGCCGGGCCAAACAGCGGACCCCGAAGCCGCCCGACGCCCTGAAGCCTGCCACTCCGAGACCTCCGCCCGCGCTCAAGACCGCTCCGGGCGGCACGTCGCCGTCGGCGGGCGCCACCGTGCTGCCGGCGCCCATGATGCCCCTGCGCGGGCAGGGCCGCCTGCTCTGAGTGATTCGTCCGCCCGCATGCGTCTCAGGCGCTCTTGATCGCGGGCTTGATGGCGGACTCGTCCGCGACGGCCGGCGTCTCCCGTCCCTCCTGGCCCTTGCCGACGGTGCGGCGCGCCCGGAACGCAGGACGGACCTCGGTCTCCTTCTTCCGCAACATCGCCCGGTACTCGTCGCGCCGCTCGTGGATCGAGGCGATCACGAGGCCCATCGGCACGCCGACATCGACGAGGACCGCCTCGGAGAGTTGCAGCGACGCCTCGATGGTCTCCGGGACCGCATCGTCCACACCCATTTCGTAGAGGGCGGTCGCGTGGCGGGCGTCGCGCGCCCGGGCCACGATGGTGATGTCGCGCCGCTCGGCCCGGGCCGCCTCGACCACCGCTTCGACGGCACGCGGCGTATCCAGCGTGACCACCAGCGCCCGCGCATTGGCGATGTCGCAGCGCCGCAGCAATTCGGGATTGGCCGAATCGCCGAAATAGACCGGGTTGCCGAGGCGGCGGTGTTCCGAAACCCGGGCGGCATCCGCGTCGAGCGCCAGGTACGGGATCTTGTGGCGGGTCAGCATCTCGCCGACGAGGCGGCCGACCCGGCCATAGCCGGCGATGATGACGCGGTTCTGCTGGCGATCGGGCACTGGTTCGGCCCGGGCGCGACCCAGCTGCGCGGTGGTGAAGCGCTTACCGAGGCGCCGGCCGACGACCGCGAGGGCGGGAATCGCGATCATGGTCACGGTGGTGACGATGAGGGCGGCCTGTCCGACCTCCTCGGGCACGAGCCCACCGGCGAGCGCCCCGCCGATCAGCACGAAGGCGAACTCGCCGCCCGGTCCGAGCAGCAGGGCGGCCTCGATGGCCACCGATCGGGAGAGTTTGAGAAAGCGAGCGGCCGCGACGATCACCGCGCCCTTGATCAGGATCAGCGCCATCGCCAGCCCCAGCACGGCACCGGGCGCCGACATCAGATGGGCCGGATCGAGGTTCATGCCCACGGAGACGAAGAACACGCCGAGGAGCAGGCCCTTGAACGGATCGATCGTGGCCTCGATGGCGCGGCGATACTCGGTCTCGGCCAGCAGCAGGCCGGCGACGAAGGCGCCGAGCGTCATCGACAGGCCGGCCGCCGCCGCGGTCACGGCCGTGCCGATGATGACCAGGAGACAGGCCGCCATGAACAGTTCGGGTGACCGCGTCCGGGCGACGAGCTGAAACAGCGGCCGGAGGGCGAGACGCCCCACCACCACGATCACCACGATGGCGATGGCCGCTTGGCCCAGAGCGAGGGCCAGGGCGCCGCCCACGTCGGAGCCGTCGTTGCGGCCCAGCACCGCGATGGCGAACAACACCGGGGCTACCGCGAGATCCTGGAACAGCAACACGGCGAAGCTGGCGCGGCCCGCCGGCGTGTTCAGTCGCTTCTGATCGGCCAGGACCGGCAGGACCACGGCGGTCGACGACAGGGCCAGGGCGAGGCCGACGATGATCGCGGCGGCCAGGGGAACCGAGAGCGACAACAGGATGGCGCCGATGACGGCCGATGAGGCCAGGACCTGGATCGAGCCGAGGCCGAAGACCAGGCGGCGCAGCGTCCGCAGGCGTTCCCAGGACAGCTCGACCCCGATCATGAACATCAGGAAGATGACGCCGAATTCCGCCAGATGGGCGATCTCCAACCGATTCGCGATCGTGAAGGTCGAAACCCAGGGATACGTCTCGGCGAAGCGCCCGAGACCGAAGGGGCCGAGCAGGGCGCCGGCCCCGATGAAGCCGAGGACCGGGCTGATCCGCAGGCGATGGAACAGCGGCACCACCACGCCAGCGGTGACGAGGAACAGAATCGCTTCCTTGTAGGAGCCGGCGTGCACGTCCGTCATCGGTTCGAGATGTCTCCTGAAGCGCGGAACCGCCGGGCGGCGTCGCGGAGAGCGGCCGGGTTCCTCGCCGCACGGTTCTTCGCAGCACGGTTCCCCGCAGCACGGTTCCCCGCAGCACGGTTCCTCGCAGGACCATGGCCGCTGGCGACCCGTCGACGCAACCGTGCACGGGGCGCGAAATCACGAATTGGCTGGCTGCGGCAATTGGAATGGGGGAGACCGTACCGTCGGCGTCTCTGATGCGGCGCAAAAACGGCACAATGCGCGCATAAGGCGAAGCGTTAACGAACGGTGAAGCGCGCGATGGCGCGTTTCGAGACACGAGTGCTCCATGCGAAAGACGCCGCCCAACCGGGACGTGCAGCGGGAAGCCCGCGAATGGCGCCGGGAATCCGAGCGCTGGACCCACGAGCGACACATCGAGAAGGGCTACCGCATCAAGTGGGGCTACGTCTCGATCGCCTACCTCGTCGAGTTCATGGTGATCGGAGCGTCGCTCTGGGGCGCCTGGCTGTTCGCGGGCGTCTACAGCGACGGTGATTCCAAGGCGTTCTACTTCATGCTCCTGGCACCGCTGGTCTATGCGGCGGTGGAGCTGTGTCGCGTCCCCCTCGGCATCCTGGCGCGGACGCAGCGCTCGTACGTGATCCGAATGCTGGCGATCGTCGGCATCATCTTCGCGGCAGGCGTGACCACCAAATCGGTGTCGCAACTCGGCGAGATGATGTTCCACCCCCGCCTGATGGATGCCGCGAAAGCCAAGACGGCGCTCAAGGATGCCCAGGCCGATCGCGGGACGATCGACAACCGGATCGCCGCGGCCGATGCCCGGGTGGCCCAATATACGACGGAACTGGATCAGATCGAGAAACGCAGCGCCGAGAATGCCAGCCAGCTCGCCGGCCTGCCGCCGCAGCGCTGCGAACGCGTCTACGGCACCAACAGCCGGGGCCAGCGCTACTCGAACATGAAGTGCGTCACCGATCCGCGGACCGCGACCCTGAATGCCAGCGTCGCCAAGGCTGGTACGGACCGCGGCGCGGTGATGAAGCTGCTGGAGGACGCCCGCAAGGCGCGCGGCGAACTCGACCGCGGCGCCGCCGAGCGCAAGGTCGCCGATGCCGAGCAGGCTTACCGCAATTCGGTCAACCGATCGCAGCTGCACTCCTTCACCGCGATGGTCTACGGCGTCGATCCGATCGACGTGAGCGAGGCGCAGGTCCACGCCTTCCTGCGGATCTTCGTGTTCGTGCCGGCCCTCTGCGCCGCCTTCGCGTCGACGATCCTCGCCCTCTGCGCCGTTTCGGTGCGCAAGACCTTTATGGACGAGGACGATCTCGGCGCCACCGTCGATCCGGCGGCGACGCCCTACATGCTGGATTCGATTACGGACGCCCTGCGCCAGGAAATGGCGCTGACCCAGCCGCGCCCCGTTCCGGAGGAAGCGGCGGTGCAGCCTGCGGCGGCCAGCGTCGCCCCGGTGGTGGCTCCGGCTCCGGCTCCGGCCGCAGCGCCGGGCGGCGCGGTGATCCCGATGGATCGGCGCCCGCCCGCCCAGGCCGTCAGCGCGGGAGCCGGCGCATGAGCATCCACACGCCCGGCACGCCGGAGAATGTCGTTCTCGCCCAGAGCGTGAACGGCCGCCTGCGGGCGGAAGCGCGGATCATCGCGGCGCGGGCCTTCCTGTTCCGCGCCCTCGGGGCAGGGGCCTTCACGCTCCTCGCCGGAATGGGGATCGGCGTGGCGTCCTACGGCTACGCCTATATGAACCAGTTCGACTCGGCGGCCGAGAAGATCGCCGCCGCGATGCAGGCGGCCCTCTCGGATGTGACGCTGAAGACCAAGGGCGAGGTCACGCTGACCGACAACGTCCTGAAGCTCGAGGGCGGCCTGCCCAAGGCCGGCGGGGCTCCGACTCCGACCAAGGCCCAGCTCGGCGCCGATGCGGCGCCCGCCTCGAAGGCTCCCGTGAACACCACCTTCACGGTGTTCAAGCAGGTGCCCTACATGGATGGCCAGATCGTCACCGGCTGGAACTTCCGCGCCAACGAGGAGCAGCCGTTCCAGCAATATTGCTATTTCTCTCGCCGCCAGAACGAGCAGAAGGGCCAGGTCGAGATCAAGATCGACCTCGCGATGGATGGCAAGACCCTGCCGCAGCCGCAGAAATCGGACGTCAACCTCGGCATCCTCGCGTCGAACTGCGTCTGGCACGACGGCAAGACGCTCTGAACGGCAAGACGCCCTGAACGGCAAGACGCTCTGAACGGCGAGACGCTCTCGGCAGCAAGCCGCTAGAGGCACCAAGATGCCTGAGATCGTCAGCGCTTCGAAACGGCTGATCTCTCAAGACGCATGGTCCCATCTCGGCTGCGCCGGGTGCCTTGCGGGGATGGCGGCCGCGCACTAACCCGGACGTGTCCGCGTCCTGTTTCCGGCCCCCCTCCCGCGAGTTCCGCCATGCGCTTCACCGGCACCGCCGACTACGTCGCGACCTCCGACCTGACCACGGCGGTCAATGCCGCGATCGTGCTGGAACGGCCGCTCCTGGTGAAGGGCGAGCCGGGGACCGGCAAGACCGTCCTGGCCGAGGAGATCGCCAAGGGCCTCGGCGCTCCGCTGCTGACCTGGAACGTCAAATCGACGACCAAGGCGCAGCAGGGTCTCTACGAGTACGACGCGGTCTCGCGCCTGCGGGACAGCCAGCTCGGCGACCCGCGCGTGTCCGACATCGGCAACTACATCCGGCGGGGCAAGCTGTGGGAGGCCTTCACGGCCCCCGAGCGGCCCGTGCTGCTGATCGACGAGATCGACAAGGCCGACATCGAGTTTCCGAACGATCTCCTGACCGAACTCGACCGGATGGAGTTCCACGTCTACGAGACCGGCGAGACGATCCGGGCCGAGCGGCGCCCCATCGTGATCATCACCTCGAACAACGAGAAGGAACTGCCGGACGCGTTCCTGCGCCGTTGCTTCTTCCACTACATCACCTTCCCCGATGCGGAGACGCTGAAGGCCATCGTCGAGGTGCATTACCCCGGCATCAAGCACCGCCTCGTGGAGGAGGCTTTGCGCGTCTTCCTCGAGACCCGCGGGGTCCCCGGCCTGAAGAAGAAGCCCTCGACCTCCGAGCTGCTCGATTGGCTCAAGCTCCTCGTCTCCGAGGACGTGACGCCCGAGACCTTGCGCGAGCGCGATGGCCGGAAGCTGATCCCGCCGCTGCACGGCGCGCTCCTGAAGAACGAGCAGGATGTCAGCCTCTTCGAGAAGCTCGCTTTCATGATGCGCCGGGATCAGCGCGGCGGCTGACGTCCAACGCCGTCGGGCATGGGCACGGCGCCGGACCAGGACGGGATTCTGGTTCTCGGCAGCCCTCGATCCCGGATCCCGTCCTCTCCTCGCGCCGAAAGCTGCTCCCCGCATGCGTCGCTTGATCCTCCTGCGTCACGCCAAGTCCGACCGCGCCCCCGGGGTGACCGATTTGGACCGTCCGCTCAATCCGCGCGGCCAGCGGGCCGCACCGCGCATGGGCGCCTACCTCGTCGCGGAAGGCCTGACCCCGGATGCCGTCGTCGTCTCGCCGGCGCTGCGCACCCGCCAGACCTGGGACGCCGTCCAGACCGTCCTGAAGGGTCCGGAGCCGAAGATCGTCGCGTCGATCTACGAAGCCCCGGACTCGGCGCTTCTCGCGGTGGTGCAGGCGACCCCCGACGAGGCCGGAAGCCTCCTGATGATCGGACACAACCCGGGGCTTCAGGAACTCGCACTGCGCTTGGCCGGCACCGGCGACAAAGCGGGGCGAAAGCGCCTGATGCTGGAGTTTCCGACCGCGGCCGTCGCGGTGATCGACTTCGACGCGGCACGCTGGAGCGCGATCGGCTCCGGCACCGGTCGCCTGGATCGGTTCGTCGCGCCGAAGGATCTCGATATCGACGATTGATTCCGGGCGGCCCGCAGTGGGAGCGGCTGCGCCAAGCGCGCGCGGTTGAACGGGTGCGGGCGGATCGAACCCTTGCCGTCCGATTGAACCCTTGCCGTCGGATTGAACCCTTGCCGTCGGATTGAACCCTTGCCGTCGGATTGAACCCTTGCCGTCGGATTGAACCCTTGCCGTCCGCCGCTCGTTTCACTGGTCCCCGGCAAGCTTCGCAGATCCCGTGCTCCTCACCACGCTTCTCGTTCTCACAACGTTGCTGCCGGGCCTCGAAGGGCCGGTGCGAAGCGTGTCGAAGAATGTCGCGGACTTGAGCGCCCGTTTGGCGCCACCTCCACGCGTCCTTCCGGTATACGAGGCCGAGACGCGCGTCGTTTCCAACTGGCAGTTCGAGGCCGGGGCCAGCCTCCAGCCGACGTCCCTCGCGCTCGTCGCGCGCTACGCCACCGCAGCCCCCGCCTTTGTGGCGCGCTGCGTCAAGCTGAACAACTACTGGTGCATCAAGCGCGCGCGCTGGTCCGGCGAAATCGGCGGTGACACCGAGGGGCATACGGGCTTCGCGACCGCCAGTGATGGGGCAGACGCCGCTGCGCAGTTACTGCGTCGTTACTATCGCGAATACGGACGCCGTACGGCACTCTCGATCGTAAGACGCTGGGCGCCGGCGGAATGTCGGATCGGCGGCGCTCCTCTTGCTGGACGTGTACCATCGACCAAGGTCGCCACCGACCTCGCACCGCGCGGCATCAATCGAACGCTGCGGGCCCGGTTTCTGGCCCGGCATCCGCGCGGTAGCGCGTCGCGGCACGCTAATACCAGTCGAGGCGGCCCGCTCCGCGTCCAGCCCTGGTCTCCCCTGGCTCGGATGGCCCGTTCGAAAGCGCCACAAAGTGGCTTATTGCTCAGGCACTCCGAGATTCTCGTTAAGCCCTCCACCCTGATTGCAAAGCCATCGATCCTGCTCGTGGAACCCGCTGCCGTTCTCGGTCAGTCCGTGCCTGGCAACAGGGCGGTGGAGAAGGGGGCGATGAAGAAGAAGGCGCGCCTGACGCCGGTTTCTCCATCCCGTGTCGCGTCGGATATTGGGCTGCAAGAGCGCTTCGTGATCGAATCTGCTCAGCTGCCGCCGGTCGTGGCAGGCTCTAACCTCCTGGATCTCAGCCCGCCCACACCGCTTTGCGGGAACGATGAGACGCGGATACGGAACTATGCCGCTCGAATCGCCGCAAGCGTCGGCCTGAAGGTCGAAGACGACCTCAAGCTCTTCGGTCCCGAGGGGCAGCCGCTGATCAATCTGCAGGCTGTCATGCTCGCCATGTCGAGCGTCGAACTTGGAACCCTGCGTGCCAGTCCGACCCTGGTCGGGGCTGCCATCGCTCGCATGAACGCGAACACACGCTCGGCAATTGCGGTCTCTGCGCCCTGACCATACGAGCAACCGGGACCGTCTTCACGCGGAGTCTTGCGCTGATCGGGTCCGGCCGCCACCTCAACGCCACGCTAGGCGCTTTCTTCGCATCGCCGTCTTAGGAAGCACCGTTACGCCATGAACAGGTTGCCATGAACAGCTTTGCCGCGCGCGCGGGTTCCGCGGTCAAGGCCTTCGCCGAAGCGTCGAGTGATCTTCTGATCCAGCCGACCCTTCGGCTCGGCGTCACCGGATTGGCGCGTTCGGGCAAGACCGTGTTCACGACCGCGCTGATCCATCATCTCGTAGAAGCGCATGCGTTGCCCGCCTTCGCGCCCGCGCATGAAGGACGGCTGCGCCGCGCGCGGCTGGTGCCTCAGCCGGACGACGATATCCCACGCTTCCCCTATGAGGAGCATTACGCAGCGCTGACCGAGCAGCGCCTGTGGCCCCGCTCCACCGACCGGATCAGCCAGTTCCGTCTGGCCATTGAGTACGAGCGCGCAGGCTCCTGGCGTTCCGGGCCGGGGACGTTGATGCTCGACGTGGTGGACTATCCGGGAGAATGGCTCCTCGACCTTGCGCTGATCGACCAGACCTACACCGCCTGGTCACGGGCGACGATTGCCGGCACACGGCGCAGTGGACGTGCCGCGATGGCTGGACCCTGGCTCGAAACCCTCAAGGGACTCGATCCACTGGCGCCCCTCGACGAGGTCGTGGCCGAGCATGCCAGCACAGCTTTCAAGACCTATCTGTCAGCCTTACGGGCTGGCCCCGAAGCGGTCGCGACCACGCCGCCAGGACGGTTCCTCATGCCGGGCGACTTGGCAGGTTCGCCGGCGCTGACTTTCGCGCCGCTCGACCGTCTCCCGGAGACCTTGCGTTCCGACAGCCTCGCCGGGCTGATGGAACGTCGCTTCGAGGCCTATAAGGCGAAGGTGGTGGAGCCGTTTTTCCGGAATCACTTCCAGCGTGTCGATCGCCAGATCGTCCTGGTCGACGTGCTTGCCGCGGTCGATGCCGGGCCGGCGGCCCTTGCCGAACTGGAGGAAGCGCTGGACTCAGTGCTGCTCAGCTTCCGCATCGGTCGCAACACCATCCTGTCGCGCCTGTTCGCGCCCCGCGCCGAGCGTATCCTGTTCGCCGCGACCAAGGCGGATCATCTTCATCAGACCAGCCATGACCGGCTCGACGCGTTGTTGCGGCTCCTGGTGTCGCGTGCGATGCGGCGAACCGAGGCGGCCGGCGCCCGGGTCGGGACGGTGGCACTGGCTTCCGTCCGGGCCACGCGGGAGACGACAATCCACGATGGCGACGAGAAACTCCGCGCGGTATCCGGGACACCAGAAGCTGGCGAAACGGTCGGCGACGACGTTTTCGACGGCCTGAGTGAAGCGGCGATCTTCCCGGGGGAACTGCCGCAGCGGCCGGAAGCGGTCCTGGAAGGCGCAGTGCCACCGGGTTCTCTACGCTTCCCCCGGTTTCGACCGCCCTTGGTGAAGGCCGATGCTCTCGGCCGGCCCGGTGATCTTCCGCAGATCCGCCTGGATCGTGCCATGCAGTTCCTCATCGGCGACAAGCTCGCTTAACGCTCGCCAGGACGCCCCGCCATGAGTTCGACCCAACGTCCCCGCGCTTTCCGAATTCCGTCCTCGACGACGGTCGACGCGGACGAGGGCGCGGTGCCGCCGCCGCACGTACGGATCGTCGACGAGCCGTTCGAGATCGTGGAGGCGGCCGATGGTGTCGCGGTTCCGGTGGCACCGCGGAGCCGGGCTCCGTGGCTCAGCCTGCTCTTCGTCGCTCTGGGTGGCCTCGTCTCCTTAGGGGTCGGCCTCTCGGTCGAGCGCATGATCGCCGATCTGTTCAGTGCTGCGCCCTGGCTTGGCGCAGTGGCTCTGGTTCTGCTGGCGATCGCCGCGATCGCGTTCCTGGCCATCCTCGCCCGCGAACTCTCCGGCATCTGGCGGGAGCGGCAGATCGAGCGGGTTCGGGCCAAGGCCGTCGCTGCCATCGCGACGCGCGATCATTCCTCGGCTCAGGCCGTGGTGCGCGACCTATCGGCGCTCTATGCCGATCGCAGCGCTCTGAACGCCGGCAGGATGCGGCTCGATACGTTGGGCGACGCCATTCTCGACGTGGACGATCGGATCGGCCTTGCCGAGCACGAGCTGCTCGCCCCCCTCGACCGACAGGCGCGCAATGCCATCGCATCAGCCGCGAAGCAGGTCTCGGCGGTGACGGCTCTGAGCCCGCGCGCCATCGTCGACGTCGCCTTCGTGGTCTTCGCCGCCGTCCGTCTCCTGCGCCGTATCGCAACGATTTATGGCGGGCGGCCCGGATTCCTGGGATTCCTCCGGCTCGCCCGTTCAGCCTTCGCGCATCTCACCGTCACGGGCGGCATGGCGGTGGGCGAAAGCATGGTCCAGCAAGTGCTCGGCCTCGGCATCGCGGCCCGTGTATCGGCGAAACTGGGCGAGGGTGTTCTCAACGGATTGATGACCGCTCGCTTCGGCCTCGCCGCTATGGCGGTGTGTCGGCCTCTGCCCTTCGTTCGGGAAGCGCCGCCGCGCCTGACCGACGTCGCTGGCGAATTGCTCAAACCTCTCGCTGAATCCGAGAAGCCCTGAACATCAAAGGGATTTCAGGAAACCGGCGAGCCGCATCAAGCCCTCCGGCCATGGGCCATGCCCGCTGGCGACATTGATGTGGCCCGACTCGCCGGCATCGACGACCACCGCGCCCCAGGCATAGGCGAAATCCTCGGCCCGCTCGTAGCTACAGTACGGGTCGTTTCGACTGGCAACCACCAGCGATGGGAAGGGAAGGGGCTCACGCGGAACGGGTGCGAAAGCCGTGACACTGGCGGGAAGGTTCGGCGTCGTCTCGACGTCCGGAAACGCGACCAGAAGGGCTCCGCGAACGACACCGGGTCGGAAATGCGGTGACGCCTGAACGGCTGCAACGACACCCAGACTGTGAGCGATCAGGATCACGGGACGAACTGCCGCATTCACGGCCTCCACGATCCGCGTACGCCATGCGTCGGGATCCGGGTGATTCCAGTCGTCCTGTACGATGATCCGCCCCGTCGAGAGCCGGTCCGCCCACCGCGCCTGCCAATGGTCGCCTTCGGACCCCGCATAGCCGGGCAGGATCAAAATTTCGCAATCGGCAATCTTCATGCAGTCAGTCGATAGTGGCTCTGCGAAGCGGCGTCGAGCCGAGATGCAGGCCCCCCCGACCGATTGCGTCACATCATGTCTCAAACGAAGACGAGGACAGCGCCAAGCGGCACTGTCCTCGTCTGAGGTTTAGAAGCGCGCCCGACGATCAGTTCGGCGCTGAAGTCCGATCGTGAGGGGTCGCCGAAGGGGTCTGATCACCCGAGCTGGCACGCTGGACGGCGGCATTCAGATTTTCAGGATCGAGTGCGCTCGCGACGAATTCGCGGCCGCGGTGGGTTACGTCACGGGCGTAACGCAGCCCCTGGTCGCGGACCTCATCCGCCCAGGGGCCGACATTCTGGTCCTCGGTTCGGGTTCGCGGCAGCAAGGCTCCGATCAGAAGACCGGCTGCAAGGCCGACGACGCCGACGAGAAGAGGATTCTCCGCCACGAAGTCCTCGACTGCAGACTTGCCGTCCTGGAGGCGAGCACTGCTGCGATCGCTCAAATCATTGACCCGGCGAAGTCCTTCCCGGTGCGTTTCCGAAGCCCATCCCCGTGCATCATCGTACACGTCCGAGGCGCGCTCCCGAAGGTCCTTTGCGGTGTCCGACAGACGATCGCGGGTGTCGCTCGCCGCGGTGGCAGCCCGATCCCGAAGGTCGCTTGCCCGCGCTGCGGCTTCGTCCGCCATGGACCCTTCATTGAAGCCACCCGTATGGATACTGTGAGTCTGGGTTCCCGTGTGATGGCTCGGGCTCGGGATGTCGTGCAAGGATCCTTCCGTTTGATGGCCGCGCGGCATCCCTGCGGCGAGAGCGATATCATCCGGAAGCGAACGGTGCTGGTCGCCAGGTTTCTGGGTCGAACTCATGGGAAACTCCTGATGGTCGGCGATGGTCTCTGAGGATCGGGTCACGGTGCCCACGAGGAGCAGATCAGCGTGATCCTTGGCTCAGGACCTCAGATCTGCGTTTCGCTCGACAGGGAATGGGCCGGGCGCTGTGTCGGAAGGTCGGGATCGTAGACGCGGTCGGCCCCGGTCTTCGTGACCGGAAGACCTTCGACGGCGAGGCGTCCCCGCCGACGCACCGCCGGCGCGGTCTGGTTCGTCGACATCCGGTGGAGCAACCAACCGATTCCGGCCGCAATCAGTAGAACCGGGACCGGATTGCGCCGCACGGCTTCGAGTGCGCCATCATAGGCACCGCTCAGAGGAGTCTGTCGGGCATTGCCCAGCATCTCGTCGACGATGCTGGAGACCGATAGTCTGTCCTGGATCTGATCGATCGTTTGATCGAGGCGAGCCCGGCTCGCTTCGATATCCTTCTCGAGGTCGTTCAACGACTCGGTCATCCTGATACCCTTTCGGACAAGGTGCGGGCATCCTGGCGGACCTGACGGGAGGTACGAACGGGCGCGAGGGTCGACAGGGACATCGCGTTCTTGCCGAACAAAGCGAGAGCGACGGCCACGATCAGCAGGATGCCGCCAACGATCAGTGCCGCGAGGGCTTCCGATTGCACAACGGTAGCCAGCCATTTCACGAGCGCGTCCACCAGGACGAACAGGGCGACGACCCCGAAAACGGCGGCGCCGACCAGGAGTCCGAGCCCGATGAAGAGCGCGCGGACATTGCTCGTCATCTCGTTTCGGAAGAGAGCGATCTCCTTCCGAGCCAGTTCATTCGTTTCGCGCAGGGCATCGCCGATGAGGCCCTGAATACTGGATTGCGGACCGGTGGTCATATCCCGAACCTCAAAGTCGATGGTGCGTCGGGTAGGTTTCGTTCAGGGGCGCAGCGCTCGTCGATTTGATGAAGCGCGCGACCACGAAACCGGTCAGGAAGGTGGCGACCGCCACCGCGACGGGAGAGCGGCGAGCGAACGCCTCAGCGTCCTCGTAGAACTCCGAGAAGCTGCGCTCCTCGATCGACGCTCCCAGGTGTTCCAGTCCGTCTGCGGCGCTGTCGAAGAAGGCGCGGATGTTGGGCTGAGCCTCGAAGGTCTTGCTCGACTCCCGCACGGACTTGGCGAGGTCCGTGACCGAACGGGCGGCGTCGCCTTTGCGCTGATCGACGTAGTCAGTGGCATGGGAACGGGCGGCATCGACGAAGCTGCGTCCGCGCTCGGCGGCGACGTCTGCGATCCCCTCGACATCGCCGCGCAGCGCTTTCCAGTCGGCCGTCGGGTTCACCGGCTCCGCACCCGTTGAGGGCCCTGGGGATTGATTTGCGGTCACGGAGACACTCCTCGGCACGGGTTGGGCAGATTACCAATTTGCCACGGTTCAACAGCCTCGGGAGAGGCAGGGTTCCGCTCTTCGTAACACCCTCGACAGCAAGAGCCTCAGCCGCCGTTCAGGTCGAACTCGCTAAACCGTCTAAGCTTGACCGTTGTAAACGGGCGGTCATGCATCTTATGCGCCGAAAGGCATCGCTGATCAGGGCGAGGTGAGGTTCAAGCTGCCGTTGTTCGCCGTGAACCCGAGGCATTCAGGCCTTGACCCAGATGCATCGAACGCGCTTGGCTGCATCGACGGATCGCGCTTGGCTTCCGCGCGTTCACCCAATGTATCATTTCGGTCGAACGCGCTTGTGCGTAAGACCCGTGAGGACCGGAGCCGGCTTCGTGGCACGTCTCGTCATCGTATCGAACCGCGTTGCAATCCCCGAGGAAGGGGGCAAGGCTGTGGCGGCCGGTGGTCTCGCCGTCGCCGTCAAGGAAGCGTTCACCGCTTACGAGGGGTTGTGGTTCGGCTGGAGCGGAAACGTCGTCGAGAACCCTTCGAGTGAGCCGACCCTGATCGACCGGGGGCATATCAGTTACGCCGTGGTCGATCTGTCACCCCAAGACCATCGCGAGTATTACAGCGGTTTCGCCAACCGCGCCCTTTGGCCGATCATGCACTACAGGCTCGGCCTCGGTGCATTCTCGCGCTCGGATTACGCCGGCTATCAGCGGGTCAATCGCATCTTCGCGCGCGCCCTGGCCAATCTCGTGGAGCCCGATGACATCATCTGGGTGCACGATTATCATCTTCTCCCCCTGGCTTCGGAACTACGTGGCCTCGGGATCGCAAATCCCATCGGCTACTTCCACCACATTCCCTGGCCGGCGGCCGACGTGTTCAACACGCTGCCGGCGAGCGGCGATCTGTTGCGCGGGATCGCCGATTACGATCTCATTGGCTTGCAGACCGATCCCGACGTCCACAACCTGACGCGTAATCTCATCGACGAACTCCGGGCGATTCCCCTCGGCGGCGGCTCGCTGATGGTGGATGGACGCCGTACCCGAATCCGCAGCTTCCCGATCGGCATCGATGTCGCTGGGTTCAAGGAAGCTGCCGAGAACGCCGGGTCGAACCGCACGGTTCGCGAAACGATGGCTGGATTGCGGACGCGAAAGCTTCTGATTGGCGTCGATCGGCTCGATTATTCGAAGGGCGTGCCTGAGCGGATGGAGGCCGTCGATCGGTTCTTCGCTTCCAACCCCGATCAGCGCGGTAACGTGGTCTATCTGCAGATCACGCCGAAATCTCGGACCGAAGTCCCCGAGTACGAAGATCTCAGCAGAGAGGTGAACGAGACCGTCGGGCACATCAACGGAACCCTCGGTGAACCGAACTGGACGCCGATCCAGTACGTCACCAAGGCCTATCCACGCCCTGTCCTGGCGGGCCTCTATCGTGCGGCGCGGGTCGGGCTGGTGACGCCGATGCGCGATGGCATGAACCTCGTCGCCAAGGAATACGTCGTCGCTCAAACCGAGGAGGATCCTGGCGTCCTCGTGCTGTCGAAATTTGCCGGTGCCGCGCGACAGTTGCCCGAGGCTCTTCTGGTCAATCCCTACGACCGGTTCGAGGTGGCGGAAGCGATCCGGACGGCGCTCTACATGCCGCGTGGCGAGCGCCTGGAGCGGTGGAAGCCGATGTTGGAGCGCATGACGCGCGAGGATGTCGACTGGTGGGCCCGCAACTTCATGGCGGAGCTCGAGAATTTTCGGACGATCGAGCGTGAGCCACCTCGCACGGCGGCCGCTGCGGAATGATCATCCGGCGTCGTCCTTCGGCGCCTTGAACCCGGGACGGCACCAACTTCTTGATGGCTACGGATAACATGATCGGCGTCGAAGACGGCGTGCCGGCGCCGTTCGGCGCCCATTTCGATGGGCGCGGCGTCAATTTCGCGCTCTTCTCGCAGCACGCGACAGCCGTCGATCTCTGCTTGTTCGACCACGGCGAACGCCATGAGACGCGCCGCATCCGCTTGCCCTGTCGAACGGACGACGTCTGGCACGGCTACCTGCGCGGCGTCTTCCCCGGGCAACTCTATGGCTACCGCGTCCACGGACCCTGGGACCCTGCGAACGGTCATCGGTTCAATCCCGCCAAATTGCTGCTCGATCCCTACGCGCGGGATATCCAGGGACGGATCCGCTGGCACGATTCGCTCTACGGCCACCGGCGGGGGCTTCAGCGGCTCGACCAGATCGATCGACGCGACAGCGCGGCGTTCATGCCCCGGGGCATCGTGACACCGCCGGAAGTTCCCGACCTCGCCGTCAGCCCAGTCCGGCGACCCTTGTCGCAGACCGTCATCTACGAAGCGCACGTCAAGGCCCTCACTCAGACCCACCCGGACGTTCCGGAAGCGGCGCGGGGTACCTACGCGGCCCTGGCCCACCCGGCGATCATCGAGCATCTGCTGAAGCTCGGTGTCACGGCGATCGAGTTGCTGCCGATCCAGGCCTTCGCCGACGACCGCTTCTTAGTGGAAAAGGGGTTGGTCAACTTCTGGGGCTACTCGCCGCTGAACTACTTCGCTGCAGACCCGCGCTATCGCGGGCCAGCGGGCATCGGGGGCCTGCGCGCTGCCATCCGGGAACTCGCAGCCGCCGAGATCGAGGTGATCCTTGATGTCGTCTACAATCACACGGCGGAGGCCGACCACAGCGGCCCGTCCCTGTCGTTCCGCGGCGTCGACAACGCCAGCTACTACAAGCTTGATCCGAGCAATCCTCGCGACACACTCGATTGCACCGGGTGCGGCAATACCCTGGACCTCGACCATCCGCGCGTCATGCAGTTGGTCCTCGATTCCCTGCGCCATTGGGTGACCGCTTACGGGGTTGCGGGCTTCCGTTTCGATCTCGCGAGCAGCTTGGCGCGCAACCCGCATGATTTCAGCGCAAAGGCCGCCTTCTTCCAGGCCGTCGCCCAGGACCCGATCCTGGCGCACGTCAAGATGATTGCAGAACCCTGGGACATCGGTGCCGGCGGCTATCAGCTCGGTGGTTATCCCCGAGGCTGGAGCGAGTGGAATGACCAATTCCGCGATAGCATCCGGGGTTTCTGGCGTGGGGATCGCGGAACGCTCGCAAAAGTCACACAGGGACTCTCCGGTTCACGCGAGATCTTCGCCGCCTCCGGTCGCTGGCCCCTCGCCAGCATCAACTTCGCGGCGTCCCATGACGGCTTCACCCTGGCGGATGTCGTCGCCTACGAGGAGAAGCACAACCTCGCGAATGGCGAGGACAACCGTGACGGACACGGGCATAACCTCTCTCGCAACTACGGAGTCGAGGGTGGAACCGACGACCTTGCCATTCTCAACCTGAGGAACCGCCAGAAGCGCAATCTCCTGGCGATGGTGTTCCTGGCTCAGGGTGTTCCAATGCTGCTGATGGGCGACGAGCGATCCCGCAGCCAAGGCGGCAACAACAATGCCTATGCGCAGGACAACGCCACCAGCTGGATGGATTGGGAGACCGATCCCGACCCGAGCCTCGCCACGTTCATCGGCAACCTGACACGGCTTCGCCGGGAGCAACCGGCGCTTCGCCGTCGGGCCTATCTCACCGGTGCGTTCACCGAGAGCGAATTCCTGCGCGACGTTCACTGGCTCGCGCCCCAGGGGGCAGAAATGGGGGATCAGGATTGGGTCGACCCTGAGCGCCAAACATTCGGGATGCAGATCGGCAATGATCTACCGCAGGCCGATCGGCTCCTGATCCTGGTGAACGCGGCCGATACGCCGTGCGACTTCACCTTGGCGCCGGTCATCGGCGGGCCGTGGACCCTGATCTTCGATACCACCCGTCAGGCTGGGTCCGTGCCCGCCGGACAGCCCCTGTTCCCAGTCGGCGCCGGTGTCCACCTCGAGGCTCAGGCGGTCTACGTTCTGCGGGCCCGCCCGGCATCGGCTTACCGGACTTAGGTCGGACAGCCGTCTTCTCGGCACAACTTTTGACCGGCGGAGCCAGTGAGGCAGCGATTCCGACCGCCTCTGCTCTGGGCTCCGGCCTACCTGCAGAGAGGTCTCAGACGCTCATGCGCCGGAAAGCTGTGACGTCTTGCGCTTCTGCGGTGACGCACACCACCGCCGCTGCGGCGCCGAAATTTCGATTCCTGCGCAGCCACTGAAGAGGCGCGCGCGCGGTCATCCGCAGACCCTGATGGTCTACCAACCGGTGCGGCGCACAAGAGATCGATGCCAGATGGTTGTCGCTTCCGAGCCACGCTTCGTCGCGCGGTCGAAGCCGAAGGGAACAAGAGGCGGCGGCCCGGCTTCTGCAAGGTGCGACGGACGCTCACTGACCCCTGGCGAACGCGAGACACGGAAGATGACAGTCTGATGCGGCGCGCCCACAGCATGGCCTTCGGCAGCGAAGTGATGAAGGATGGCGTCCGGTTTGCCCTGTGGGCGCCGACGGCGAAGGACGTGGCCCTCGTCCTGGACGGAACAGATCACGCGATCCCGGATGCTGGCGAGGGATGGCGTGAAGTGACGGTGCCGGGGACCCGAAGCGGCGCGCGATACGGCTACCGCATCGATGGCGACCTCGTGGTGCCGGATCCTGCATCGCGTTTTCAACCGGACGACGTTTCGGGGCTGAGCGAGGTCATCGACCCGCGAGCCTATGAATGGACCGATTCCGACTGGACCGGACGTCCGTGGGAAGAGGTGGTCCTGTACGAGGTGCATGTGGGCACCGCGACCCCCGACGGCACTTATGCGGCCCTTGAAGCCAAGCTCGACGATTTGCGCGACCTCGGCGTCACGGCGATCGAGCTTCTGCCGCTCGCCGACTTTCAGGGCACGCGAAACTGGGGCTACGACGGTGTGCTCCCCTATGCACCGGACGGTGTTTACGGTCGTCCGGAAGATCTTAAGCGTCTGATCGACAAGGCCCACAGTCTTGGCCTGATGGTGTTTCTGGATGCGGTGTACAACCACTTCGGCCCGACCGGGAACTATTTGAACGCCTACGCGAAGACGTTCTTCACCGAGCGCCATCAAACCCCGTGGGGCGCGGGAATCAACTTCGACGGTGAGACGAGCGGTCGTGTGGTCCGCGACTTCTTCATCGAGAATTCAATCTATTGGCTGGAAGAGTTTCACTTCGACGGCCTGCGCTTCGATGCCGTTCACGCCATTCTCGATGATTCCGATAAGCATTTCATCGGGGAGCTCGCGGAGACCATTCGCGCTCGACTTCCAGGGCGTCACATTCACCTGGTGCTGGAGAACGAGGCCAACCAGGCCCGGTGGCTGGAGCGGAACGCCGATGGGCAGCCGATCCAGCACACTGCCCAATGGGCCGACGACCTTCATCATTGCTGGCACGTGCTGCTGACCGGTGAGGATGCCGGCTACTATGCCAGCTTTGCCGACAAGCCGGTGGCGCATTTGGCTCGCTGCCTGTCAGAGGGCTTCGCCTATCAGGGGGAGCCGTTCCCGACACTCGACAATCACCCGCGCGGCGAGCCGTCCGCTCACCTGCCTCCCTCGGCCTTCGTCACCTTCCTGCAAAACCACGATCAGGTCGGTAATCGGGCGTTGGGCGAACGTCTCAACACTCTCTGCGACCCTGAAAAGCTTGCGCTTGCCCGGGCTGGGCTGTTGCTCAGCCCCCAGATTCCCATGCTGTGGATGGGCGAGGAGTGGTCGGCGACGGCTCCGTTCCTGTTTTTCGTCGATTTCGCGCCGGACGAAGACCTGAACAAAGCCGTCCGCGAGGGGCGGCGTCGGGAGTTCAAGAGCTTTGCAGCCTTTGCCGACGATACGTCGGTGATTCCCGATCCGACGGAGGAAAAGACCTTCACGGATTCCCGTATCGATTGGGCCGAGCGCTCCCAGCCTCCGCATCGCGCTGTGCTCGCGGACACGCGAAACCTCCTCCAGATCCGCCATCAATCCGTCGTGCCTCTCACCAAAACCCGCTACCTCGGTGCCGAAGTGACGCTCCCTCGGCCTGACGTCGTCGACTGCACGTGGAGATACGAAGGTGGCTTCCTGCGGTTCGTCGCCAATGTGGGGACGGACGACTTCGCGGTGAAGCGCGACGGCGGCCAGGTTATCTGGTCGAGCGGGACCGGAAACGGATCGATCGAACTCCCGTCCTGGACGGGTGTCTTCCTGACGGGTGTGAAGTGATGAGCCGCGACCTCGAACGCCTCGCCGACCTCCTCGGCGTCGCTGCCGGCTACACCGATGCCTTCGGCCAGCCCGTCGACACCTCGATCGAAGTTCGGCGCGGCATGATTGCGGCCCTGGGTTTCCCAGTCGGGTCGGACGCGGAGATCGCCGCGAGCCTTGCCGACGTCGAGGCCGTGCGCCGTGGCTTGATCCCGCCATTGATACCCGCGGAGGCACGCCGCGCTGCCAATGTGCCGATCCAAGTGCAAGGTGCCGCCGGAACATTGTCCTGGCGCCTCGAAGATGAGCGGGGACATCACCGCGAGGGTCGCGTCGCCGTCACGGGTCCGAGCTTCGAGCTGCCTCCCCTGACGCCCGGCTATCACCGTCTGAGCGTTCATCTCGGCGACCATCGGGCCGAGGCCTGGGTGATCTCTGCGCCGCAGCGATGCTGGCGTCCCCGGGCTTACGCAGACGAGGGCGCGCGGGACTGGGGACTGGCGGCCCAACTCTACGGATTGCGGTCGCCCCAAAATCTCGGGATCGGGTCCTACGTCGATGCGGGACGCGCAGCGCGCGACGCCGGCCTGCGGGGCGCCTCGTTCCTGGGGCTCAGCCCCGTGCATGCGTTGTTCGCGACGGATCGCACCAAGATATCGCCCTACTCCCCGTCGTCGCGGCTGTTTCTTGAGACGCTCTTCATCGAGCCCGGCGCGCTTCCGGGCTTCGTCGGCTCAAAGGCCGCGGAACTGCTTGCGTCGATGGCGGACCGGGTCGAGGCCCTGCGCGACGCCAAGCTCGTCGAACATGCGGGCATCTGGGGCGTCCTTTCCCCGGTCCTGCGCGCTCTCTGGCAGGAATCGGCGGCGCGCGACGGCACGGATGCCGGGTTCGCGGCCTTCCGTGCGGCGGGAGGCAAGGACCTCGAAGCGCATGGGACCTTCGAAGCCCTCGCCGAGCATTACCAGGCGGACGGTGCTCAATGGCTCGGAGACTGGCCTGACGAGATGCGCCGGAACGGCACCGAAGCGGTGCGCGCTTTCGCGTCCGAGCGGGCGGACGCGGTCACCTATCATATCTGGCTGCAATATCTGGCGGATCGACAGCTCGAAGACGCCGCCAACGCGGCACTCGCCACCGGCATGCGCCTGGGTCTCTACCGGGACCTCGCCGTCGGCGCCGATCGCGGCGGCTCCGAGATCTGGTCGCATCCCGAGCGTTTCGCCAACGGCGTGTCGATCGGTGCGCCGCCGGATCTCCTTGCTCCGAAGGGCCAGGATTGGGGCTTGCCTGCCTTCCATCCGTTGGAGATGGAGCGTGACGGGCTCGCCGCCTTCCGTGCGCTGGTGGTGGCGAACATGCGCCATGCCGGCGCGATCCGCATCGATCACGCTTTCCAGCTCGCGCGCCTGTTCCTGATCCCGGTGGGACGTTCGGCCAAGGAGGGCGCGTATGTCACCATGCCGTTCGAGCCGATGCTCGCGGTCCTGCGCCTGGAAAGCCACCGGGCCAAGTGCCTCGTCATCGCCGAGGATCTCGGTACGGCCCCGGAGGGGTTCTCCGACGCACTGATGCTGGCTGGCATCCTGAGCTATCGTATCCTCGCCTTCGAGCGGGAGGAGGGTGGTCGCTTCAAGCCGCCAGCTGCCTACCCGCGCGACGCCCTGACGGCGATCACCACCCATGACCTACCGACCTTTGTCGGTTGGTGGCGGGGTGTCGATACCGATACACGGCAGTCCCTGGGCCTGTACGATTCCGAGCGCGCCGACGCTGAGCGTCGCGAGCGCGTGGAGGAGCGCGCCCGTCTGACGGAAGCTCTTGCCGGCGAGCAGTTGCTACCGAGCTACGATCCGCCCGAGGCGGCACCCTTCGAGGCGGCTGCGCGCTATCTCGGCCGCGCGCCATCGATGCTGACGGCCGTGCAGTACGAGGACGTCGTCTCAGAACTGTCCCAGGCCAATGTCCCAGGCTCCACCGAGGGCTACCCCAATTGGCGGCGCAAGCTCGATCGCACGTTGGAGAGCATCGCGGCGCCGGGCGGCCCGCTGGCGAAGCTCGCGGCTTCGCTCTCGGCCGAGGAACGCGGCCCTCGGTCCGGTGCGGCACGGCTTGCCTCCGCACCACCGCGCGCGACCTACCGCCTCCAGTTCCATAAGGACTTCACGTTCGCGGACGCGGAGAAGATCGTCCCCTACCTCGCCAAACTCGGTATCAGCCACGTCTACGCGTCGCCGATACAGAAGGCGCGTCCCGGCTCGACGCATGGATACGACATCGTCGATCATTCGACGATCAACCCGGAACTCGGTGGAGAAGAGGGGTTCGCACGGTTCAGCGACGCCCTGCACGGTGCCGGCCTGAAGCTCCTTCTCGATATCGTGCCGAACCACATGGGCGTTGGCGGTGCGGACAATCCCTGGTGGCTGTCGGTGTTGGAATGGGGTGGCCTCTCACCCTCGGCCGAAGCGTTCGACATCGATTGGTCGCGCCTCGGTGCCAAGAACAAGCTCGTGGTGCCCTTCCTGGGCGACCGCTACGGCGAGGCCATGGAGAAGGGAACGCTGGAGCTGAAGTTCGACGCCGACAAGGGCGCGTTCAGCGTCTGGCATTACGAGCACGAATTCCCGATCTGCCCGCTGCAATACCCGACGATCCTGAATCGGTCGCTGGCGGCGCTGGGTGATATCGAGGATGCGGCGGCCCTGGAGGTTCTCGGGATCTCCGAACGTCTGCGCCTGATGGGCGAGGAGACCAACGACGAACGCCGTCGCGCCTTCCCGGCGGAAGCCGAAGAGCTGAAGGAACGCCTCGTCGAAGCCGTCGAAGCCTCGCCGGCCATCGCGGCGGCCATCGGGCGAACCCTGAAGCTGCTGAACGGCGCCAAGGGCCACCCGGACAGCTTCGGTCCGCTGCACCGGCTGCTGGAGCAGCAATCCTTCCGGCTCGCGCATTGGCGTATCGCGGCCAGCGACATCAATTACCGCCGTTTCTTCGACGTGAACGGTCTCGCTGGCTTGCGCGTCGAGAAGTCCGACGTGTTCCAGCGCTCGCACGAAACCATTTTCCGCCACATCGCGGCCGGACGCATCGACGGATTGCGCATCGATCACATCGACGGCCTCGCGGACCCTCTCGGATACGCCCGTGCCCTCCAGGCCGCCATCGGACCCGGCTTCTACGTGGTGGTCGAGAAGATTCTCGAGCCCGGAGAGCGCCTGCGCCCGTGGCCCGTGGCCGGCACCACCGGATACGACGTGCTCAACCATCTCGACGGCATCCTCGTCGACCAGGGCAAGCGCGCCGAAATTCGTAAGCTCTACGAGAGCCGGACGCAGTTCGACGAGCCGTACAAGTTCATGCTTCGGGCGGCGAAAGCGGAAATCCTGGAGATCAGCTTCGCCTCCGAGCTCGAGGTGATGACGTCCGATCTCAAGGCCGTGGCGGATGCCGACCGCCGCACCCGTGATTTCTCGGTCAACGCGATCCGCCGGGCGCTGATCGAGATCATCGCCCGCTTCCCGACCTATCGCAGCTACCTGCCCGGCGACCTCGACGAGAGCGATGTCGAGGACGAGGACGTCCGCCTGATCGAGACGGCCGTGAAGAAGGCTAAGCGCTGGAGCGCCCTGCCGGACCGCTCGGTCCACGACTTCGCCGCAGACGCCATGCTCGGACGCATCGACGTGACGGGGCCGGGTCGGCCCGATCCCGAGGTGATCCTGCGCTTCCGCCGTCGCTTCCAGCAGCTCACCGGTCCGGTCATGGCGAAGAGCCTGGAGGACACGCTGTTCTATCGGTTCGCCGAACTGCTCGCTCTCAACGAGGTCGGCGGCGACCCGGGCGAGTACGGTATCGATGCCGAGCACTTCCATGCGCTTCAGGCCGCGCGGGCTCGCGACTGGCCGAACGCGATGATCACCACCGCAACCCACGACACCAAGCGTGGCGAGGACGCCCGGTCGCGTCTGCTCGCCCTGTCGGAACTACCCGAGGACTGGGCTGCGGCCTGGGACATCTGGACGACGCTTACCCAACCGCATCTCACCGTGATCGACGAGGAAGCGGTGCCCGATGCCAACGATCAGTGGATGTTCTTCCAAGCCATTCTCGGAGCATGGCCGCTCGAACTTTTGGAACACGACGATGCCGGCGCCATCGAGGACTTCCGAAGCCGCCTGGACGCCTACGCCGAGAAGGCGCTTCGGGAATCGAAGCGTCGATCGAGCTGGGTCAACGTCGATGAAGGGTACGAGGGGGCCGTCCACGCTCTCTTCGCCAAGCTGATCGCGCCCGGCTCTGCCTTCCTGACACAGATGCGCCCCTTCGCCGGTCGTCTGGCCCACCTCGGCATGATCGCCGGTCTGGGGCGGACCGTTCTGAAGGTGACGCTGCCCGGCCTCCCGGATACCTACCAGGGCACGGAGTTCTGGGACTTCTCCTTCGTCGATCCCGATAATCGCCGCCCGGTGGACTATCCGGCCCTGTCCCGTGCGCTCGATCAGGAGACATCGGCGGTCGACCTGTTGGCGCATTGGCCGGACGGGCGCGTCAAGCAGGCGACGCTCGCCAAACTGCTGATGGACCGTGCCGCGCGTCCGAGCTTCTACGCGGATGCCGATTATCAGGCGATTCAGAGTTCGGGCCCCCGTGCGGATCATGTCATCGCATTCATACGTTCCGATGCGACAACGGGGGAGGGTGACCTTGTGGTCGCCATCCCGCGCCTGATTGCGGGGTTCGTCGGCGATGCGGTTTGGTCGAGCGGGCCTTTTGCCGGCACGAGCCTTTCGGTGACGGCGGGATCGGCCTGGGTCGATCTCGTGACAGGTGACGAGATCGTCTCGGACGACGGCCGGATCGAACTCGGACGGGCTTTTGCGCGTCTGCCCTACGCGGTCCTGAAGCGGACCCGCTGAGGATCGATTCGGTGCGTCCCGCAAGCGTGGGGCGCACTGCACGGATGAATACGGGGAAGCGTTCGGTCTTCGCCGTCACGGTTGCGCATCCTTCGGACTCGCCTCAAGCGCGTCCCCAAGTCCCTTCACGATGGGGCCTGGATGGTGATCGCAGGAACGAAATGGAGCACGCATGAACGCACCGAGCCCCGCCACGACCGCCGCCGCGCGGACCGCAGCCGGTCAGGTGCCGCTACCCGCCAGCCTTGCGCCGCGTGCAGAGGGGCCGCGGATTTATAACCTGTTCCCCCTCCTCGTCGGGCGCGTCTCGGCGTGGACCGCAGAGCTTCCGCGCATCGCCGCCCTGGGATTTGACTGGGTCTATCTGAATCCCTTCCACCAGACGGGTGGCTCGCGGAGTCTCTACGCGGTGGCCGACCCGGACCGCCTCGACGAGCGTTTCCGCGATCAGGACGGCACCTCGGACGATGAGCAGATCCGTCGCTTCTGCGCCGCGGCCAGCGCGCAGCGCCTGAGTGTGATGACCGATCTGGTCATCAATCACACCGCCATGGATGGTCCCCTGGCTGCCCAGCGGCCGGATCTGTTCGTCAAGGATGCGGAAGGCAACATCGAAAGTCCCTACGCCGTCGATCCGGATGATCCGTCGAAGCGCACGGTCTGGGGCGACCTTGCCGAACTCGATTACCACGCGGAGGCATCGCGCCGGGAACTCACCGGCCTGTGGTCGGCCTACGTCAACCGCCTGCAGGATCTGGGCGTGCGGGGCTTCCGCTGCGACGCCGCCTACAAGGTTCCGGCGACCGTCTGGCGCGAGGTCATCGCGGCCGCGAAGGCGCTGGAATCCGATTGCCTGTTCGCTGCCGAAACGCTTGGTTGCACGTTCGAGGAGGCTCAATCGACGGCCGGAGCGGGCTTCGACTATCTCTTCAACAGCTTCGCCTGGTGGGATCTGAAAGCCTCGTGGGCCCTCGAGCAATACGAACGTCTTCGCGTTATCGCGCCGTCGATCGCTTTTCCCGAGAACCACGATATGGCGCGTCTCGCGGCCGAGCTTGGCGATGATCCGACCGCCATCGCAATGCGGCTGAAGGCGCGCTACGCCTTGTCGGCGTTCTTCTCGTCCGGCGTGCTCATGCCGATTGGGTACGAGTGGGGCTATCGTCGATCCCTCCACGTGGTTGAGACGACCCCGGACACCCGTGAAACCGATACCGGGATCGACATTTCCGGATATGTCGCGGCGATCAACGCTTTGCGCGCGGAACTTCCCGCCGCCAATGTCGAGGGCGCCCAGGCCCGCATCTCATCGCCGGACGCGCCCTATGCGGCGCTGCTCCGCTTCGATACCGGCCACGGCGCGTCGGCCCGCAGCGCCACGCTGATGCTCTACAATCCGACCGACATCTCCGTGGCGGTCGAGCCCGGCGTGTTGCTTGCCCGCGTGGGCGGCGGGCTCGGTGATTTCATCGACCGCACACCGGAGGTGGCACCGATCACGTTCCAGCCCGGCGTCGCCATGGCCCTTGTGCCCGGTGAGGTCAGGATCCTGGCGGCTGATCTCGCTGGGGCGATTCAGGCCCCGGAGCTTTCCACACCCTCGGGGGAAGGGCGGGTGGTGATCGAGGCCGTGATGCCCGAGATCGACGGCGGTCGCTCCCCCGTCAAGCGCGTCGTCGGCGAGAGTGTCCAGGTCACAGCCGACATCTTCAGTGACGGACACGAGATCATCGATGCCGAAATCCTGTCCCGGGTGGTCGGTCAAAGCGATTGGCGCGCCGATCGGATGGTGTTCGTGGACAATGACCGGTGGGGCGGGCACTTTCCGCTCCTCCGTAACGCCCGCTACGAGTTCACCATCCAGGCATGGCGTGACGGGTACTCGTCATGGGTTCGCGATACGCTGAAGAAGCGCAATGCCGGCGTCGACGTCCGCCTCGAGACGATCGAAGGCGTGACCTTCGTGATGGGCGCGGCGGAAAATGCGCGGGGCTCCGACGGCGACCGGTTGAAGGCCCTCGTCGCGGATCTCGATGCGCAGGAAAGTGGCTCAGCCGCGCAGCTCGACCTGATGCTGGAGCCTGAGAACGCCAGTCTGATCCGCCGCCATGCACCGCGGATCAATCTCTCGCGCTACCCGGTGAACGTGCCGGTGATTGCGGACCGTCTCGCTGCGCGGTTCTCGGCTTGGTACGAAATCTTCCCCCGCTCGCAATCGATGGACGTCACCCGCCACGGCACCTTCGACGATGTCATCCGACGGTTGCCGGAGATCCGCGAACTCGGCTTCGATGTGCTCTACTTCACCCCGATCCATCCGATCGGAAAGACCAATCGGAAGGGCAAAAACAACACCCTGACGGCTCTGCCGGGCGATGTCGGTTCGGTCTACGCGGTCGGTTCGGAGGAGGGCGGGCATGAAGCTGTTCACCCGGACCTCGGCACGCTCGACGATTTCCGTCGTCTCGTGGCCGCCAGTCACGCCTACGGCATGGAGATCGCCCTCGATTTCGCGATTCAGTGTTCGCCCGATCATCCCTGGATCAAGAACCACCCGGAATGGTTCGAGTGGCGCCCGGACGGGACGCTCAAGTTCGCCGAGAATCCGCCCAAGAAGTACGAGGACATCTCGAACGTTCACTTCTACGGCGGTGCACTGCCATCCCTCTGGATCGAGCTGCGCGACATCGTGCTGGGGTGGGCCAAGCTCGGAGCCCGTATCTTCCGGGTCGACAATCCGCATACTAAGCCGATCCCGTTCTGGGAGTGGATGATCGCGGAGGTCAATGCCCGCTATCCAGATGTCATCTTCCTGGCCGAGGCCTTCACACGGCCGAAGATGATGAAGAAACTTGCCAAGGCCGGCTACCAGCAGAGCTATACCTACTTCACTTGGCGTGACACCAAGCCGGAACTCATCGCTTATTCGACCGAGCTCGCAGGCGACATGGGTGAGTATTATCGCCCGAACTTCTTCGCCAACACGCCGGACATCAATCCGATCTATCTCCAGACGAGCGGACGTTCGGGGTTCGTCATACGAGCCACCCTGGCCGCGACTCTCTCCAGTGTCTGGGGCATCTACAACGGCTTCGAAATGTGCGAGGCCGAGCCCTATCCGGGGAAGGAAGAGTACCTCAATTCCGAGAAGTACGAGCTGAAGGCCTGGGACTATCACCGGCCCGGCAACATCCGCGATCACATCATCAAGCTGAATCACATCCGGCGCGACAATCCGGCCCTGTGGGATTTCCGGAACGTTACGTTCACGGGCGCCTACAACCATCAGATCATCGGCTACGCCAAGACCACGCCTGACGGCGACAACTGCATCTTCGTTCTCGTCAACCTCGATCCGCGGAACCGGCAGGAATGCACCTATGAGGTGCCTCTGTGGCTGCTGGGCCAGCCCGACGACGGCACCGTCGAGGTCGAGGATCTGCTGCTCGGATACAAGTTCGAGCTGCGTGGGAAATCGCATCGGATCGCCCTCGATCCCGCCGAGCGTTCGACGGTGATCTGGCGCCTCCGGGCACCAACCCGGATCGCCTGACTCGCGTGGCGCCAACAGCAAAAAACCCGGCGATCGGATTCGATCGTCGTGGTATCGCCTCAGTGTCGGCGCCTACACACGCCGTGGACGGTACGCATGGTCGCCACCTTCAAGTGGCCGATGCGGAGACTCCGAAGACGCCCTTGAACTCGACGTATGAGGCAACGACGCGATGATCGATCGCAGCGATCCGCAATGGTACCGTGACGCCATCATCTACCAGATCCACGTCAAGTCGTTCTTCGACTCCAATAATGACGGGATCGGCGATTTCGAGGGCCTGACGCAGAAGCTTGACTATGTCCGTGACCTTGGCGTCACGGCCATATGGCTGATGCCGTTCTACCCGTCGCCGCTGCGTGACGATGGGTACGACATCGGCGACTATCGCGAGGTAAATCCCTCCTACGGGACGATGGAGGAGTTCCGGAAGTTCGTGGACGCTGCGCACGAGCGTGGCCTGCGCGTCATCACGGAGCTCGTCATCAACCACACCTCGGATCAGCATCCTTGGTTCCAGCGCGCGCGTGAGGCGCCGGCCGGCAGCCCCGAGCGCGACTTTTACGTCTGGTCCGATACCGATACGCCGTACTCCGACACGCGCATCATCTTCCTTGATACCGAGGTTTCGAACTGGACTTGGGACCCGGTCGCCAAGCAATATTTCTGGCATCGCTTCTACAGCCACCAGCCCGATCTGAACTTCGACAACCCGGCCGTTCTGGAGGCCGTGATCGAGGTCATGCGCTACTGGCTCGACATGGGTGTCGACGGCCTGCGTCTTGATGCGATTCCCTACCTCATCGAGCGCGACGGCACGAATTGCGAGAACCTGCCGGAGACCCACACGGTCATCAAGGCGATCCGCGCCGCCCTCGATGCGAGCTATCCGGATCGGATGCTGCTGGCGGAAGCCAATCAGTGGCCGGAGGAAACCGCCCAGTATTTCGGCGACGGCGACGAGTGCCACATGGCATTCCACTTCCCGCTGATGCCGCGCATGTACATGGCGATCGCCCGCGAGGACCGGCACCCGATCACCGATATCATGCGGCAAACCCCGGAGATCCCGGAGGGCTGCCAATGGGCAATCTTCCTGCGCAACCACGACGAGCTCACCCTCGAGATGGTGACCGCCGAGGAGCGCGATTACCTGTGGTCGTTCTACGCCGCTGAGCGTCGCGCCCGGATCAATCTCGGCATCCGGCGTCGTCTTGCACCCCTGCTGGAGAACGATCGGCGCAAGATAGAGCTGATGAAGTCCCTCGTCCTGTCGATGCCGGGCACGCCCGTGCTTTATTACGGCGACGAGATCGGCATGGGCGACAACATCTACCTCGGTGACCGCGACGGTGTGCGCACGCCGATGCAATGGTCGCCGGACCGCAATGGCGGCTTCTCCCGCGCCAACCCGCAGAAACTGTTCCTGCCCTCGGTGCAGGACCCGATCTACGGCTTCGACGCCATCAACGTCGAGGCGCAGACCCAGTCGCAGACCAGCCTGCTGAACTGGACGCGCCGCATGATCGCGATCCGCAACAATTCGGTCGCCCTCGGGCGCGGCGGGATGCAGTTCCTGTATCCGTCGAACCGGAAGGTGTTGGCTTGGATTCGCGAGTTCGAGGGTGAGCGCGTGCTGTGCGTCGCCAACCTGTCGCGCGCGCCGCAGGCGGTGCAGCTCGACCTGTCGGAACTGCGCAATGCCGTGCCGATCGAGTTGACCGGCGGTTCGGAGTTCCCGGCGATCGGCGAGCTGCCCTATCTGCTGACGCTGCCGTCTTATGGCTTCTACTGGTTCTCGTTGAGTGCCGCGAACACCGGCACCATTGGTCCGCAGCCGGAACTGCCGGAGTTGTTCACGCTGGTGCTGACGGGCGGTATCGAGACCCTGATGGCGGGACGCGAGCGGACCGCCTTCGAGCGTACGGTCGCGCCGCGCTTCATCGCCACCCGGCGCTGGTTCGCCGCTAAGGGCTCACGCATCAAGTCGGTTCAGGTCACGGACAGCGCGGCCCTGAAGGACAATGCCGGCGAGGCTCGGTTCCTTCTGCCGCGTGTTGCTGTCCATCTCTCGACGGGCGAGCGGCAGGATTATTTCGTGCCGGTCGCGGTCGACGAGGGCCGTGAGGAGGAGGCGATGCTGCAGCATGCCGTCGCGCGGGTCCGCCGCGGGCCGCGCACAGGCTTGCTGCTCGGCGCGGCCGCCTCGCCGTCCTTCGCCATCTCGATGATCGAGGGTATGCGCGAGGGACGCGAGATCGCCACCGAAACCGGGCGTCTGGTGTTCTCGACCACCTCGGCCTTCGATCCCGACATCACCTTCGAGGCCAGCGAGGTTCGCTCGCTGAATGCCGAGCAGAGCAACACGTCGATCGCCATCGGCTCGAAGATGATGCTCAAGCTCCTGCGGCGCCTGCAGACGGGTATCCATCCCGAGATCGAGGTTGGGCGCTTCCTCACCGAGACCGCGCATTTCACCAACACGCCCGCTTTGCTCGGCGTGCTCGAGCACGTCGATGCCAAGGGCACTCGGACGGCGCTCGCGGTGCTGCAGAAGTTCGTCCCGAACCAGGGCGATGCCTGGACGCTGATGCTGGAGGGCCTCCGGCGCGACTTCGACACGGTGGTGCTTGCGCCCGAGAGCGAGGCTCCGTCACCCGCCGAAGCCTTCGAGACGCATCTGCGCTGGGCGATCCTGCTCGGACGTCGGACGGCGGAGATGCACAACGCCTTCGCGGTCGAAACCGACGATCCGGCCTTCGCGGCCGAACCGTTCGACCATTCCGACCTGTACGCCCTCGGCGACGACACCCGTCGTCAGGCCGAGCGAGCGTTCCGCGGTCTGGATGCGCTCGCCGGACGCGCCTCGAACGCGGCCAGCACCGAATTGGCCGGACGGCGGCACGAGGTCGAGGCTGCGATCGAGACCCTGACCGCGCGGCCGCCGCTCGGTGCGATGAAGACCCGCATCCACGGCGACTACCACCTCGGTCAGGTGTTGGCGGCCGAAGACGACCTCATCATCGTCGATTTCGAGGGCGAGCCCTCGCGGCCGTCCGAGGAACGCCGCATCAAGTCGACGCCCCTGCGCGATGTCGCCGGTATGCTGCGCTCCTTCGCCTACGGAGCCGAGACGGTCACCCGTGGCATCGCCGCCCGCTTCTCGGATTCCGAGGAGAGGGCGCGACGCGCCTCGATCGCATGGCGCGACATGATCGATGCGGCCTACCTGGACGGGTATCGCGAGGCAGTTTCGGTGAGCCGGGCTGCGGTCACCGATCCGGAGACCGAGAGCCGGCTGCTGAAGCTCTCGATCCTCACGAAGGCGCTCTACGAAGTCGATTACGAAGCCAACAATCGTCCGGACTGGATCGAAATCCCCGCCCGTGGGGTTCTCAACATTCTGGATGAAATCAAGAGAGGCGTTTGAATGATGGGCATCGACGAGACGTTCGCGAGCAGGACCGGCCAGATGTCCGGCACCTCCGGATCGACGGACGTTACGCCCGTTGCCACCCGGTCGCCGCACGCAGCGGCGTCCGATACTGGGTCTCTGCACCCGGACGCCATCGCCGCCATCATGGCGGCGAACCACGGCGATCCCTTCTCGATCCTCGGCCCACATCAGGCCGGAACCGGACAATGGGAAGTGCGCGCGGTTCTGCCGGAAGCCAAATCCGCGACCCTTCTCGTCGGGGGGCAGCGGATTCCCTTCGAGCGCAAGCACCCGGATGGCTTCTTCGTCGCGCGCGTGCCGAGCGAGGGCCGTCCGCTCTACGAACTGATCGTGGAGACGTGGGATGGTGTCGAGCGCTCGCGCCATGATCCCTACGGGTTCGGATCATCGTTGCGCCAGGAGGATATCGACAATCTCCGTGAGGTTGGCAGCAATGTCACCTACCGCATCCTCGGCGCGCAGCATCGCTCGGTCGATGGAATCGATGGCTTCCGTTTCGCCGTCTGGGCTCCGAATGCACGGCGCGTCAGCGTCGTCGGCGATTTCAACAACTGGGACGGCCGGCGCCATCCCATGCGCCTGTGGCAGAATGGCGGAATATGGGAACTGTTCATTCCCGGTCTGACCGCAGGCGTTCACTACAAGTACGAGATTCGCGGCGCCGACGGGTCGGTCCTGCCACTCAAGGCGGATCCGGTCGCCTTCGCGGCGCAGAAGCCGCCGGAGACCGCGTCCGTCCTTCAGGGGACGAATGACCCGGATTGGCAGGACGCGCATTGGATGGCGACCCGGGGCGAGAAAGACCCGCGCCATATGCCGATCTCGATCTACGAGGTGCACCTCGGCTCTTGGGCGCGGGTCGCCGAGGAGGGCAATCGCTACCTCACTTATCGGGAATTGGGCGAGCGCCTGATCCCCTACGTGAAGGAGATGGGCTTCACCCATATCGAGATGCTCCCGATCACGGAGTTCCCGTTCGACGGATCGTGGGGATACCAGCCGGTCTCGCTGTTCGCGCCGACCAGCCGTTTCGGCACGCCGGACGATTTCGCGGCCTTCGTGGACGTCGCTCACGCGGCCGGCATCGGCGTGATGCTCGATTGGGTACCGGGGCACTTCCCGCTCGACGCCCACGGGCTTGGCCAGTTCGACGGAACGCACCTCTACGAGCACGCCGATCCGCGCCAGGGATTCCATCAGGACTGGGGAACCTACATCTATAATTTCGGTCGGACGGAGGTTTCGAGCTTCCTGGCCGCCAATGCGCGGTTCTGGCTTGAGCACTATCACCTCGACGGACTGCGCGTGGATGCGGTCGCGTCAATGCTGTACCTCGACTATTCGCGCCGGCAGGGCGAGTGGATCCCGAACCGCTACGGCGGCAACGAAAACCTCGATGCCATCGAGTTCCTGCGCAAGACCAATGAGGCGACCTACGCCCATGCCCCCGGGACCCTGACGGTGGCAGAGGAGTCGACCTCATGGCCGGGTGTGTCACACCCGACCTATACCGGCGGTCTCGGCTTCGGCTTCAAGTGGAACATGGGGTGGATGCACGACACCCTGAACTTCGTGTCCAAGGAAACCATTCACCGGCGCTACCACCATCACGACCTGACTTTCGGTCTGCTTTATGCGTTCTCAGAAAACTTCATCCTGCCGCTGTCCCATGACGAAGTCGTCCACGGGAAGGGCTCGCTCCTCGGCAAGATGCCGGGGGATCGCTGGCAGAAGTTCGCGAACCTGCGTGCCTATTACGGCTTCATGTGGGGTCACCCCGGGAAGAAGCTCCTCTTCATGGGCTGCGAGTTCGGCCAGGAGAAGGAGTGGAACCACAACCAGAGCCTCGACTGGCATCTCCTGAACGATGGGATGCACCAGGGCGTCAAGGATCTAATTCGCGATCTCAACCACCTCTACACCGCGACGCCTGCCCTGCACGAACGCGACACCGAAGCGGGCGGATTCCAGTGGTTGGTGGCCGACGACCAGGACAACAGCGTGATCGCCTGGGCCCGCAAGGGTCGGGAGCCCGATGCGCTCGCGATCGTGGTGTCGAATTTCACGCCGGTGCCCCGTGAGGGCTATCGCATCGGCGTTCCAGCCTCGGGGTTCTACCGGGAAGCGATCAACTCGGACGCGGAGCGCTACGGCGGCTCGAATGTCGGCAATATGGGTGGTGTTCACGCGGAAGCCGTCGAGAGCCACGGTCAGCCTTTCTCCGTGACACTGACGATCCCGCCCTTGGCGACCACGATCTTCGTGCGCGAGTCGCCTTAGGCCCAACCCAGGCGCCGGCCGGGTGTCCTGCGCCCGGCCGGCGTGTGACGTGTCGCTTCACGCGCCGGCGGACAAAACCGACACGGAGGACCGCCTGCCCCCGGTCGGTTGCAACCTGCGTCCGGTCTGCGGTCCTTTCAATGAACGCTTTCCGCGCAAGCGAGAACCGGCGAAGGATATTCGCCGGTTCTCGCATCGATCCGGTTCTGAAAGGATCAGGCTGCGCGAAGTCGCAGGCCGACCGCGTTGCCGAATGCGCGCGCGTAGAGCGACGAGTAGTTCTGAGCGGCCTGGTCCCAGGTGAAGTCACGCGACATGGCGTGGCGCCGCATCGCGTTCAGGCGCTTCTTCTGCGCGAAGGTGTCGAAGGCGCGTCGGATCGCACCGGAAAACCCACGCGGCGACGCCTCTCCGAAGGTGAATCCCGTCACGCCGTCCTCGACCGTATCGGCGAGGCCGCCTGTTCGATGAACGATCGGAAGCGAGCCGAAGCGCTGCGCGTACATTTGAGCCAATCCGCAGGGCTCGAAGCGAGATGGCATGAGTAGAAAATCGCTGCCGGCAAACATGCGGCGCGCATCCTTCTCCGCGAAACCGACATGAACGCCGACGGATGACGGATGGCGGCGTGCCAGATCCCGCAAGGCGCCCTCGAACCGACCTTCGCCTTGACCGATGACCACCAGCTGGCCCCCTTCGGCGATGATCGACTCCGCAGCCCCCAGGCTGAGGTCGATTCCTTTCTGATGAACGAGCCGGGATACGATTGCGAAGAGCGGTCCCCGTGAGACGGCGAGCCCGAACTGACGGCGGACCGTCTCCGCATTGGCTCGCTTGCCCTTCCAGTCATCGACCTCGAAACGGGCTGCGAGGTGCGGATCGGTGCGCGGATCCCAGCTCTCGTCGATGCCGTTCAGGATGCCGGCGAGGCGCCCCTGCGCCGCGCGGGTCCGCAGCAGGCCGTCGAGACCACATCCCGCTTCCGGTGTGATGATCTCCCGGGCGTAGGTCTGACTGACCGTCGTGACATGGGAGGCGTAGTACAGGCCGGCTTTGAGGAAGGAGATCTGGCCGTAGAATTCCACCCCGTCCATCTGGAATGCGTCTTCCGGTACACCGAGACATGCCAAGCTTTCCCGCGGAAACACGCCCTGGTACGCCAGATTGTGGACCGTCAGGATGCTGGGCACCTGCACGCCGCCCCAAGCGAGATAGGCTGGTGCCAAAGCGGCCTGCCAATCGTTCAGATGAAGCAGGTCGGCTGCCCAGACCGGATCGATCCCACGGGCGATCTCCGCGGCGGCGAGGCTCAAGCGCGCAAAGCGAATATCGTTGTCGTCGAAGTCACCCTGCGCAGTGCCGTAAGGGGTCCCGTCGCGCTGATAGAGATCGGCGTTCAAGATCACGTAAACTTGAAGTCCGTCCCCGGTTTCGACGAGGCCGAGTTCGCAGGGTGGAACCCCGGCATGACCTGGCAGGTGGGCGACGACAGGAATGTGTTCGAACTGATCGACAACCTGACGATAGCCGGGGATCAGTACGCGGACGTCGTAATGCTTGCGGAGAGCCCTCGGCAGTGAGCCGGCAACTTCGCCAAGACCACCCGTCTTGACGAAATCGGCCATCTCTGGCGTGGCAAAAAGAATACGAGGCTGAAGATGATGGCGGGATCGGAGATAAGCGTGGGCGTCGAAGTGATCGGAGCGATCCGATAGGTTCATAAAATCGTTCCCGCGTCGAGCGGTGGGCGGGAACGGACGAGAAGAGCCCAGCATCGACGTTACCCTCGCGAACGCCCGAGAACAGCCTTTGTTCCGTTGCGTCGCACAATTCAGGCCAAGTTCAGAAGTTATTTTGAACCTGCCGATGGATTCGGAGGAATACGGGGTCTTTCCCCACCGGGTCCCCTTCGGATGGAAGCGATGCAGGCGCCGGTCTTAAGAAGCGGTTCACGGTCATAGCGTGCCGCTCCGAGGTGGATCTCACGATCGTTCCCACCGTCTTTCGGCGATGCAAACGGGTTTGCGCACGCCGGCTTGATGCACTGCATCGACGATCGCCAGCGTGCTGGTTCTTGCAACCACGGTCGGGAATCCTGCCGCAAGAAAGGCCCCTGTCGGACGATCGATCCGCGTCGCTTCCGGTGCTCTGCCGTTCTGCCCGGCGCAGGCCCGCGTCCGGCACCGCTGACCTCGTTCAGACAATATTCCAACGTTGTGTCGTCTCATTCCCATGCGGACTAAGTCTTGCCGACGCAGCCGGGGTCTCGCAGTCTCGCGCGTGCGGTCTGGCCGGAAGGCTGGAGATCGGCATGGGACTGAATCGGACGTCATAGGGGGGCTGGATGAGGGCATGCTCGGACAAGCCACCGTCTGCATCCTGAGGGCTCAATGTCGGCGCTGTGTCTGAACAGGTCCGAGGAACCCCGGATGGCCGGGTGCGCGCGGTTCTTCTCGCGTGGTCGACGAAATCGGGATGGATCATAGGACACGACGAAGGAACGAGGCCGCGCACAGAACGGGACGGGGAGGCGGCATGATGGCCACGGGCGTCGCGCCGAAGCCTCTGTCCCCTGTGAACGGCTAAGATGGGGGGCTAGACACGTGTTGAATGACAAATTGATCCAACGGGATACTGGTGAGATCGGCGTACCGGTCGACGCCAGAGAAATGACCGGCCGAACGGAGAGGACGGGCGTACCGGACCGCCGTTCGCCGACGGCGCGGCTTTCGGGCGATCCCGTCGCCGACCTGCGCGAGGCGATTCTCGCCAAGCTGACCTATGTCATTGGCAAGTCACCCCGGACCGCCCGCGACCGGGATTGGTTTGCGGCGACGGCCCTGGCGTTGCGTGATCGCGTCGTCGACGCGTGCATCGACGGTGAATCCAGCACGCCGAACAAGCGCGTCTATTATCTGTCGCTCGAGTTTCTCATCGGACGTCTTCTCTCCGACGCCATGAACAATCTCGGTCTCGTCGAGACGACGCGCGCGGCTTTGCGCGACCTCGGCATCGACCTCGGAGACGTGGAGGCGGCGGAGCCGGATGCCGCACTTGGCAACGGCGGTCTTGGACGCCTGGCGGCCTGCTTCATGGAAAGCATGGCGAGCCTGTCGATTCCGGCTATCGGCTACGGCATCCGCTACGATCACGGCCTCTTCCGGCAGACGTTGGAGGACGGCTGGCAGAAGGAGGCGCCCGAAACCTGGCTGGCCGAGGGAAATCCCTGGGAGTTCGCGAGGCCCGAGGCGACCTACACGATCGGATTCGGCGGCCATGTCACCATGTCGTCGATCTCCGAAGGGATGATCCGCCGCCAGTGGCATCCGGCCGAGACGGTGAGGGCCGTGGCACACGACGTGCCGGTGGTCGGATGGCGCGGCCGTCACGTCAACACCCTGCGCCTGTGGAAGGCCGAGGCCGAAACCGCCCTCGAGCTCGAGCGCTTCAACGGTGGCGACCATGTCGGTGCCGTGGCGGGTCGTGCGCGGGCCGAGGCCATCTCCCGCGTCCTGTATCCGAGCGATTCGTCCGCCGAGGGACAGGAACTGCGTCTTCGCCAGGAATACTTCTTCACCTCGGCCTCGTTGCAGGATCTCGTCCGCCGCCATGTCGTCGAGCGGGGCGACGTGCGGTCTCTCCCGGATCACGCGGCGATCCAGCTGAACGACACGCATCCGGCCATCGCCGTACCGGAGCTGATGCGCCTCCTCCTGGAGGACCATGGTTTCAACTGGGAGGACGCCTGGTACGTCACCACCCATACGCTCGGCTACACCAACCATACCCTCCTGCCCGAGGCGCTGGAGACGTGGCCGGTGGAACTGCTGGAGCGTGTCCTGCCGCGTCACATGCAGATCATCTATCTGATCAACTGGATGCATCTCGAAGAGCAGGGCAAGCAGGGCCGCGGCAGCGCCGAGCAACTGGCCGCCGTCTCCCTCATCGACGAGTCCCATGGAAAGCGTGTGCGCATGGGGCATCTCGCCTTCCTCGGCGCTCGCCGCGTGAACGGCGTTTCGGCCCTTCACACCGATCTCATGCGCACCACGGTCTTCAAGGAACTGCACGCCCTCGACACCGACAAGATCGTCAACAAGACCAACGGCATCACCTTCCGACGCTGGCTTCACAACGCCAACCCGGAGCTGACCGCGCTCGCCGTCGAAGCGCTGGGACCCGAGGTTCTCGACACGCCCGCACTCCTGTCGACGCTGGCCGATGTCGCTTCGGACGCGAATTTTCAATCGCGCTACAGCGCCATGCGCAGGGCCCGGAAGATCGCGCTCGCCCAGGTGGTCGCCGATCGCACCGGTATCGCGATCGATCCTTCGGCTCTGTTCGACGTTCAGATCAAGCGCATCCACGAATACAAGCGCCAACTCCTCAACGTGATCGAGACGGTGGCGCTCTACCAGGCCGTCAAGGCCGATCCGAAGAAGGATTGGACGCCGCGCGTGAAGATCTTCGGCGGCAAGGCGGCGCCGAGCTATGTCCAGGCCAAGCTCATCATCAAGCTCGCCTGCGATGTCGCCAAGGTCGTCAACGCGGACCCGGACGTGGCCGGTCGCCTGAAGGTGGTCTTCCTGCCGAATTATTCCGTCAGCCTGGCCGAGACGATCATCCCGGCGGCGGACCTCTCGGAGCAGATCTCGACGGCGGGGATGGAAGCCTCCGGCACCGGAAACATGAAGCTGGCGCTCAACGGCGCGCTCACCATCGGCACGCTGGATGGGGCGAACATCGAGATCCGCGACCATGTCGGGCCCGAGAACATCTTCATCTTCGGGTTGGATGCGGCTGGCGTGCAAGCGCGCCTCGCCCAGCCCGGCTATGCCGCTGCGGCCATCGACTCTTCGCCGCGGCTCAAGGCAGCGCTCGACCTCATCGCGGGCGGGGCCTTCTCTCCCGAAGAACCCGCACGCTTCCACCCGATCGTCGAGGATCTGCGCCACAACGACCGTTACCTGGTGACCGCGGATTTCGACGATTACTGGCGGGCGCAGCGGGCCGTCGACGGAGCCTGGAGCAATCCATCGCTCTGGTGGCGGACGGCGATCCTTAACACGGCCCGGATGGCGTGGTTCTCGTCCGACCGTTCGATGCGGGAATATGCCGACGACATCTGGGGCATCCGCGTCCCTTGAGCCGCGTCCCCTGAGCCGTGTGCGTCCAGCCCTGCCACGCAGCGCTGGACGCGCAACCGCCGGATCGGCTCGTCAAACGCCACAGGGCGCATCCTTGCACGGGATGCGCCCTGTGGCGTTCAGGCTTCCGGATCGCGGCGCCGGTCAGATGCCGGCGTCGATCAGGATGGGATGACAGCGGGCGCCCATCTTGGCAGCCAGAACCTCGACCGCCCCGACCGTCGAGGCATCGCCGGCGACATGGACGACGTCCGTGCTGCGCAGCGAGGGCAGGTGCGCCGTCAGCGGACCGGGCCGCACTTCCGGGGGGCGTTGGCGGGTCCGGTCGGACACCGAAACGATCTGCGTGACTCCGGTGGCACGAAGCCAATCGAGCGCGGGGCGCATGTAGAGGTCGAGGGGATTGCGGGCACCGACGAGGAGAACGATGTCGCGGGCCGGCTCGATGTAACGAGCCGCATGCGCGATCGACCAGATCGGGCCGAAGCCGGTCTCAGCGGCCACAAGCACAAGACGTCCGCCGCCGGACCGGTAGAAGCCGCGCCCGACCGGGCCCTTGATTTTCACCGGCTGATCAAGCGCGAGGGCTTCGATCAGTTCATGCCCGAGGCCGAACCCATCCCGTTCCTGGCGGATGTGAAAAACGAGCTCGTTCAACTCGGCCGAGCCGTCGACGCGAAGGGTCGGGCTCAAGGTCACCGGGGCGAAGCCCGCGAAGGTGATCTCGACCCCGTGCCCCGGCTCCAGAGCCAGTCGGCGGGTGATCGTGACGACGACCTGGAAGGTCTGAGGACCGACGGCGGAGATCTCCGTCACGGTTCCGGCACGCTTCTGCACGGCGGCCGGTCGCGTCGGCAAGGCGAACCGTTGCGGTGGATCGATCGCGGCGGCGCGGGGCAGAGAGAGCTTGAGCGCCTCACCCCGATGCGCACGACTCTGGGCGCGACGCGGGGCGGGGCCTGCACCCTGACCGCCGAGCCCCGGGGCAGGGGCGATCATTCCATCGGCAAGGGCTGCTTCCAGCGGCGTATCACCCGTGGATACGCGGACGGACTTGCCGTTGACGACGAGCGAACAACGGGCGCTCATGGTCGTCCTTCGTTGAGAGAAATAGAGAGGGAGAGGCTTGGCGGGGTCCGCGAACCGACGCGTCAGCGTAGTTCGGTCAGGAGATGATCGACGAGGGCCGCCCAGCGATCACGCACGGCTTGCGCCTCCGGTGTGAGAGGCTCTGCGGCATCGATCCGGCTGATACAGGCGCGAAGCCGCTCGGCTTCGCGGCGCTCCGCGCCGAGAACCGCTTTCATCACCATGACTTCCGCCTTGAGCTGGGACGTTTCGGCGGAGGCCGAAACGCTCCTGCCCGCGGCCACGGCCGGGATGGACGTCGCAAGGGCTGGAGCGACGTCCTCGACGACGCGGATCGGACGCGCCATCAAGCGCCGAACGATGCCCGTGTCGATCTCATCGTCCACGATCCGCAACGCAGCTTGCGCCATCACGCCATCTCCTTCGGCTGGCTCATCGAGCTTCGCCGCCACTCTCTCGAGCGTGAAGGTGCCCGATCATGGTTAAAGGAGATTTAATTCGATCGGACGCATTTCGCGGAATTGAAATGCGGTTGTGATCAGGCTGCTTCTGGTGCGGCACCCAACAATTGTCGCGCCTGCAGCATCGACATCGGTTCACCGAAGGCGAAGCCTTGAGCGTATTCGCATCCGAGTTCGAACAGGACCTGTGTGTCCACTTCCGACTCGGCACCTTCTGCGACGATCGACAGGCCCAGCTCCTGTGCCATCTTGACGATCGAGCGCAGGATCGCCGTTTGCCCGGACGCGATCTGCCGCACGAACGACTGATCGATCTTGATGGTGTCGAAGGGAAAGCGCTGCAGGTAGGACAGAGCCGAGTAACCGGTGCCGAAATCATCGAGCGACAGACCGGCGCCGAGATCGTGGATCCGGTGCAGCATCTGGGCCGCGTATTCCGGGTTCTCCATCACCAGGCTTTCGGTCATCTCAAGCTTGAGCGAGCCCGGGATGACACCGGACCGGGCCAGGATCGTCTTGACGTCGTGCAGCAGGTCGTGCCGCAGCAGCTGACGCGAGGACACGTTCACCGAGGCGAAGATCGGTGGCTCGACGTCGAGCGAGCGTTGCCAGGCGGCAAGTTCGAGCGCGGTCCGCTCCAGGGCGAAGATGCCGAGATTGACGATGAAGCCGCTCTCTTCGGCGATCGGCAGAAAGGTCGCCGGCGTGATGCGACCGAGTTTGGGATGGTCCCACCGCAGAAGCGTCTCGAAGCCCGCGACGGTCCGATCTTCCAAGCGCACGATCGGCTGGAACAGCACCTTCATTTCGTTGCGTTCCAGCGACCGGCGCAGATCCGCTTCCAGCATCAAACGGTCGCTGCGCTCATTTCGCATCGTGGCGCGGAAGACCTCCGTGCGATCTCCGCCGCCGCGCTTGGCCTGGATCATGGCCATCTCGGCGTTCTTGAACACCTCCTCCCGCTTCAGGTTCGCCCCCCCCTCGTAGAGCGCGAGTCCCACCGACACCGTGAGGAAGATCTCCCGGTCGGCGTAGGTGATCGGTGTGGCGATCGCTTTGCGCAGCATTTCGGCGAACGCCAGAATGCGATCGGGTTCGCGCTCGGACAGCAGGATCAGGGCGAACTCATCGCCCGCGACCCGCGCCAGGGTGTCTTGCGGCCGCAGCAGACGCCCGAGCCGGCGGGAGAGCGTCAGCAGGATGGAATCGCCCGCCGAGAGACCGATCGCGTCGTTGATCGCCTTGAAGCGATCGATGTCGAGCACGATCGTGGTGGGGCGCAAGCGCGCATCCTGGCCCGCGAAGGCGAGGGCGGCATCGAGCCGGTCGTAGAACAATTCGCGGTTCGGCAGGCCCGTCAGACTGTCATGAACGGCATCATGGAGCAGGCGCTCCTCCGCGGTTTTCACCTCGGTGACGTCGCTGATGGTTCCGACGACACGGATGACCTCGCCGTCCGAGCCGATCACCGGGCGGGCTTTCAGGCGGTACCAGAAATACGGCCCGCCGGCGGAGCGGAGGCGAAAATCGTGAACGATCCGGCCGCGGCGCTCCTCGATGATCGTATCGAGGGCTGCGGAGTAGCGCTCGACATCGAACGGATGGACGAGGCCGAGCCAATTCGCGGCCGGACCTTCGAGCGTTCCGCGCTTGAGGCCGAGCTGCCCCTCCATTTCCTGCCCGGCGAAAACCCGGTCGCTCGACACATCCCAGTCGAAGACCACGTCACCTGCGCCCGTGAGCGCGAGGGCGCGACGCTCCGTATCCGAGACGAGCGCATGCGTCAGACCACCGCCCGCGAAGGCGTGCTGCATCACCGTGAAGCCGATCAGCATGACGATGAGGACGAGGCCGCCGATCAGCGCGGGCTGGACGAGGTCACTGCCGATCTGCCCCGTGATGGCAAAGCCCGCCGCCACCACCCAGACCATGAGCAGGCACCAGGTCGGGATCAGCAGGATGGCTCGGTCATAGCCGTTATGCGCCGCGAGATAGACGATCAGCAGCAGCCCGACGCCCGCCACGGCCGCGATCGAAATGCGCGCGACGCCGGCCGCCACGGGCGGATCGAACACCGCAAGGCCGACGAGGCAGGCGAGAAACAGGAGCCAGATGATTGCCACGTGGCTGTAGCGGACATGCCAGCGGCTCAAGTTGAGGTAGGCGAACAGAAACACCAGCAGGGTCGCGCCCAGGACGGCTTCCGTCGAGGCGCGATAAACGCGCTCTGCGACCTCGGTGATGGGGAAGACGCGCTGCAGAAATCCGAAATCGATGGACGCATAGGCCAGCACGGCCCAGGCCAAGGACGCTGCAGCCGGGAAGATAATCGCGCCTTTGACGACAAAAATGATCGTGAGAAACAGAGCTAGGAGACCGGCAATACCGATAATGATGCCCTTGTAGAGCGTCAGTCCGTTGGTCTTCTTGCGATAGGCTTCCTGGTCCCAAAGGTAGACCTGCGGGATGTTGGGTCCCTGGAGTTCGGCCACGTAGGTGACCGTCGCGCCGGGATCGAGCGTAATGACGAACTGGTCGGCTTCCGGGTTTTCGTCGCGTTCCGGCCGGATACCCTGACTGGCGGTGATCGCGGCGATGCGGGAGCCCCCGAGATCCGGCCAGATCACGCCCGAGCCGACGAGCCGGAAATGGGGCGCGACGAGGACCCGATCGACCTGCTCGTCGGTATCGTTGGTGAGCGCGAAGACCATCCAGTCCGGACGGGCGCCCGTGTCGCGGGCCTTCACGACGATGCGCCGAACGATGCCGTCCTTTCCGGGAGCGGTCGAGATCTGAATCAGATCGCCATCGGAGCGGTACCGCTCGATCATCGGTGTCAGATCGATCGCGGGTGCGTCGAGGGTCACCCGCACCGCCTCCACGGCGCATGCGGGCCCGCCCAGGATCAGAGCACCGAGGAGCGTCGCGACGAGAGCCGGAACGAAGGCGGCGAGGACAGAAGCGATTCTACGCAACGGGCGAGTGTTCCGGCCGGGCGAGGCATGATCGATGGAAGCAGGCGAAGGATTACGGCTCAGCTGTGCGTCCAGTCGTATCGGTGAGAACCTCGGCGAGCAAGGCGAGGAGCCGACCTGCGCGGAGACGTTCACCGTTTCCTAACCGTGACGCCATGCGGTTTCGATCGCCCGTCTTTGCGGCCAAAACAAGCCGCACGGGGCGGGCTCACCCCGCCTTCAAGGCCGCGCTGATCTGCTCGAGCCTCGGCAGCTTCTTGATCGGTCCGATCGCCGCCAGGGTCGGCGCCCCTTCGAGCAGGCGCTTGCCGGCCCTGCGCACGTCCTCGACGGTGACGGCATCGACCTTCGCGATCACTTCGCTGGCGGGGATGACGCGCCCCCAAGCCAGGATCTGGCGCGCATTGCGCTCGATGCGCCCGCCCGGCGTCTCGAGCGCGGAGAGGAGCGCGACCTTGAGCTGCGCCTTGGCGCGCGCGACCTCGACGGTGTCGGCCTCGGCAGCGGTCTTGATCGTGGTCTCGACGGTGACGTTCATCAGGTCGGCAAGATCGCCGCTGGAAGTCCCGGCGCCGATGCCGAACAGGCCGCAATCGTAGAACGACCAATGGAAGGACTGGATTTCATAGGCCAGGCCCCGCGTTTCACGCACCTCGTGCCAGAGGCGCGAGGTCAGACCGCCGCCGAGCACCTGGGCGAACATGTGGAGCGCGTAGTAATCGTCGTCGCGAAAGGAGATGCCCGGCAGTCCGAGGACGACGTTGGCCTGCTCCAGCTTCTTCTGCAGCCGCTTCTCGCCGCCGCCGTAGATTCCCGGCACGGTTTCGGGCGGCTGGCTCGCTTTCAAACCCCCGAAGTAGCGCTGGGCAGATTCGACGACCCGCTCGTGCCCGATCGCGCCGGCGGCGGCCAGCACGATCCGGTCCGGGGTGTATTCGCGCGCGAGATACGCCTCGATCGCGTTGCGGTCGAAGCTGTTGATGGTCTCGGGCGTGCCGATGATGGGACGACCCATCGGCTGATTCGGAAAGGCAGCCTCGGTGAAGGCCTCGTAGACGACGTCGTCCGGCGTGTCCTCGATCGCCGCGTATTCCTGCAAAATGACGCTCTTCTCGCGCTCCAGCTCGCCGGCATCGAACACCGAATCCGTCAGGATGTCGCCGATCACATCGAGGGCGACGCCGGCATCCTCGCCCAGCACACGCGCGGTGTAGCTCGTGCCTTCGGCGCTGGTGGCGGCGTTGATGTCGCCGCCCACATTCTCGATGTCTTCGGCGATGCGCCGGGCCGACCGTGTCTTGGTGCCCTTGAAGGCCATATGCTCGATGAGGTGGCTGAGGCCGCCCTCGTCGGCGCGCTCGTGGCGCGAGCCGGCGCCGACCCAGACCCCGAGGGTGGCGGTCGCCACGCCCGGCATCGCCTCGGTCACGACGGTGACCCCGTTCTCCAGCTTGGTGATCTTCAGGTCGGGAGAGGCGCCGTGCGTGGCGAAGTGCTGGTTCATGAGCGCTCAGGCTCCCCTGGTGATGCGGGCACGCTCGCGGATGAATGTCTCGACCGCAGCCTGATCGTTGGCCACGCGGGAGAAGCTTTCCGGGCGGTCCATGAGATCGGCCAGATGCGGCGGCAGTTCCGGGCGCCGGCCACCGATCGCCTCAGCGACCGCGTCCGGAAACTTGGCCGCATGCGCCGTGGCGAGCGCCACCACCGGTGTCCGGGGATCGCTGCGGAGCAATCCGCGGGCCGCATGGACGCCGATGGCACTGTGCGGATCGAGGACGTGGCCGGTCTCCGCATGGGTGCGGGCGATCTCGGCCTTCACGTCGGGCTCCGATACCGCCGTCGCGTCGAATTCCGCGCGTACCGTCTGGAGAACACCCGGATCGAGCTGGAACCCGCCCGACTGCTTGAGACCGGCCATCAGGCGGCCCAGGCTGGACGAATCGCGCCCGAGCGCTTCGAACAGCAGGCGCTCGAAATTCGAAGAGATCTGGATGTCCATCGACGGCGAGGTGGTCGGATGAACGCCTCGGACCTCGTAAGAGCCGTGCTCCAGGGTACGGGCCAGGATATCGTTGGCGTTGGTTCCGATCATCAGGCGTTCGATGGGCAGGCCCATGCGCTTGGCGACCCATCCGGCCAGGATGTCGCCGAAATTCCCGGTCGGGACCGCGAAGGAGACCGGCCGGTGCGGCGCGCCGAGGGCGACGGCGGCGGTGAAGTAATAGACCGCCTGTGCGGCGACGCGGGCCCAATTGATCGAATTGACGCCGGACAGCCGGACCTCGTCGGCGAAATCGGCGTGCTGGAACAGCGCTTTGACGATGTTCTGGCAATCGTCGAAGTTGCCGTCGATGGCGATGGCGTGGACATTGTGCGCCCCCACCGAGGTCATCTGCCGACGCTGCACCTCGGACACCCGGCCCTCGGGGAACAGGATGAAGACGTCGACCTGATCGAGGCCGCGGAAGGCCTCCACGGCAGCGCTGCCGGTATCGCCCGAGGTCGCCCCGACGATGGTCGCCCGCGCGCCGCGCGCCCGGAGCACGTGGTCCATCAGGCGTCCGAGCAGCTGCATCGCCACGTCCTTGAACGCGAGCGTCGGGCCATGGAAGAGTTCGAGCAGGAACAGGTTGTCGTCGAGCTGCACCAGCGGGCACACGGCCGGATGCCGGAAGGTGGCGTAGGAATCCTCAATCATCCGATCGAGATCCGCGTCGGCGATCTCCCCATCGATGAGCGGACGCAGCACGGTCTTGGCGGCGTCGGCATAGCGGACGCCCGCGAGACCCGCGATGGTCGGTCGGGCGATCTGCGGCCAGGTTTCCGGCACGTACAATCCGCCGTCGCGGGCAAGGCCGGCGAGCAGGGCATCGGAAAAGTTGAGGGGCGCCGCGGCGCCGCGGGTCGAAACGTGAAGCAAGGGGGCCTCCGGGAAGGCGCCCCGTCTACACGATGTCGACGGGCGTGTCGAAAGGGGCCACGGCGGTCAGGCCCGGCTGCCGGGCACTTTCAGGAGGCGGCATCCGGTGATGCGCCACGCGCCGTCCGGCTGCATCTCGAGACTGTACAGAGCAGCCCAGTCGACGCCGTCCTGATCCTGCAGGCTGACCCCGACGGAGAGACCGGCGTCACCCGCGTCCTCGATGCGGTCCACGCTGTAGCGCCGGGCGCGGTAGATCGCAGCGTAACCGTCCCGGACCATCGCCACGAAGGTGTCGGACGACGGGAACAGGCCTTGGATGGCGGGCGCGGCCTGGGCGTAGGCCGTGGCCGCATCGTCGCGCCGGAAGGCGTCGATCTGGCGCTCGACCGTCGCTTTCGCGGCCTCGCGCGCCGCGTCGTCGGCGGCCTGCGCGAAGCGCGGCATCAGCAGGAGGACGGCTAGCAACAGGACGCAGCGCATGACCCACCCTCCGGATCGTGATCGACCCACCGGATGCTAGACCGAATCGTCGGGGCCGACGAAGCGGGTTCTGACCCGCTCCGGTCACGATCGTGCGGGCTGCGGATCTTCGTGGAGGCGCCGCCAGGCGAAGACGCCGAAGACACCGACGAGGCAAGCGGCGATGCCGAACCACGTGAAGGCGTATTGCAGATGGTTGTTCGGCAGGTCGACGCGCAGCTGCCCGCCCTTCGGCCACCCGCCCGGATTGGGCGTTGCGTCGGCCTCGACCAGGTAGGGCCGGGGATCGGCGATCCCGCGCGAGGCGCTGATGCCGGCGATGTCGCGATTGAACCATTCGTTGCGGACAGGGTCCGGCGCGGGAACGAACATCGTCCGCGGCTCCGAGCCGCGCAGGATGCCGGTGACGGTCGTCTCCCCCTCGATCTGTCCGGCGGCGCGGCTGGCGGGCGCCTTCAGGGCGGTCGGTACGAACCCGCGGTTGATCAGGACGGTGCCGCCCTCCGTCAAACCGAACGGCGTCAGAACGTAGTAGCCCTGCAGGGCCCGGCCCGGAACTTCGCCGGCCGCAAGGCCGTGGACCAGCGTCTCGGCCTCATGCCGGAAGGTGCCGGTGATCCGGACACGCCGGAACTCGTCCCGCGCCGGGTCCCAGATCTGAGGTCCCGGGAGGGGCGCCGGTGGCTCGACCTTCGAGCGCTCCAGGATTCGGGCGATCAGCGCCTCTTTCTCGCTCTTCCGTTCGAGCTGCCAGACGCCGAGGCCGAGGAGGATAGCGAGGCAGATCAGGGAGACGAGACCGGGCGCCAGGATGCTGCGCCAGGCACCGGGGCGGAGGGTCGAAGCCATGGCTAGCGGAAACGTCCCTGTTCGGCTTTGTTGGTATATTGCAGCGCTGCCAGGACACCTTTCAGAGGGCGCACCAGCGCGAGACTCAACCCGATCGACAGGGACCCGGCCACCAAGGCGTGAACCCAGATCGGCGGCTCGTAGGTGATCTCGAGCCAGAGGGCGAGGCCAACCACGATGATGCCGACGATCGACATGACGAAGAAGGCAGGTCCGTCCCCGGAGTTGAAGCTGCCGTAATCCAGTCCGCAGACCTCGCAGGACGGCCGGAAGGTCAGGAACCCGTCGAACATGTGCCCCTCGCCACAGCGCGGGCAGCGGCCCCGCAAGCCGACGGAAACAGGGGATGGCGTCGCCCGCGATGCGTCCAAAACTGCAACTCCTCGACCGACTGGATGCCGGTCATCACGATATGGGCAGCGGGGAGACAGCCGAAACGCCGGAGCCATGAAAAAGGGCGGCTCGCGCCGCCCCTTCAACCCAGGCATGCAGCCGGTGACCGGCTCAGGGACCGTCTTAGTGAGCCGCGTGTCCGACGCCGGCGCCCCAGACGTAGATGGACGCGAACAGGAACAGCCAAACGACATCGACGAAGTGCCAGTACCAGGCCGCAAACTCGAAGCCGAGGTGCTGACGGGTGGTGAACTGGCCGAGATAGACGCGATAGAGGCAGATCGCGAGGAAGATCGTCCCGATGATGACGTGGAAGCCGTGGAAGCCCGTCGCCATGAAGAAGGTCGACGAGTAGATGCTGCCCGAGAAGCCGAAATGCGCGTGGGCGTACTCGTAGGCCTGGCAGGCGGAGAACAGGACGCCGAGGGCGATCGTCAGCCAAAGGCCGTACTTCAGGCCCTTCCGGTCATCGTGCAACAGGGCATGGTGAGCCCAGGTGATGGTGGTGCCCGAGGTGAGCAGAATGAGCGTGTTCAGCAGCGGCAGGTGCCACGGATCGAAGGCTTCGATCCCCTTCGGCGGCCATGTGCCCCCGGTGAAGTCGACGCGCGAGGCCTGGATCGGATCGGCGGTGTAGAGGGCGGCCTCGAAATAGGCCCAGAACCAGGCGACGAAGAACATCACCTCGGAGGCGATGAACATGATCATGCCGTAGCGATGGTGCAGCTGAACCACGCGGGTGTGATCGCCGGAATTGGCCTCGTGCACGACGTCTTTCCACCAGGCGAACATGGTGTAGAGCACGCCGAGTGTGCCTGCGCCGAAAATGTAGGGACCGGGGGTGAGCGTGCCGATCTGGAGGCTCTTCATCCAGAACACGGCGCCGAAGGCCATCAGGAAGCCCGAAAACGCGCCGATCAGCGGCCACGGACTCGGGGCCAGAATGTGGAAGTCGTGATTTTTGGCGTGCGCCTCGGCCATTGAACTGTTCTCCTACCCCCGACCGGAGGGCCGCTGCCGGCCCTCGATCCACTGAATGGCGATCTCGACCGGGTAGCCCCGGATTGTTGTGCCCCACCCTTAGCCAGGGTCGCGCGCTGTTGTCACGCTTGCGCGGTCAAAAATTCGACTTCGTCCCCGTGCCACCCGTTGTCGCAAGCGCGGCCGTAGGCTGGCCGTTCTTCGACGCGAAGTAGGTGTAGGACAGCGTCATCTCGGAAAGATGCGCCGTGTTCGAATCCTTGCGGACCTCGGGGTCGATGTAGAAGACCACCGGAAAGTCCATCGTCTCGCCGGGCTGAAGCGTCTGCTCGTTGAAGCAGAAGCACTGCACCTTGACGAAGAAACCGCCCATGAGGCCCGGCTGGACGTTGAAGGTCGCGATTCCCGTCGACGGGGTGGATCCGGTATTCTTCACCCGGAAGAACACGGTCTTGGTTTCACCGAGGCGCGCCTCGACCTTCGGCGACTCGGCCTGGAAGCGCCACGGCAGGGTCGACGACACGTTGGTGTCGAAGCGAACCACCATGCTGTCGTTGATCGCGGCCGCGGTCGGCGCGAGGCCGGTACGGGGCGTGCCGTCGTAGCCGGTCGCCTTGCAGAACATGTCGTAGAGAGGCACCGACGCGAAGGCGAGACCGATCATGCCGAACGCGAAGCCGGCGCAGGCCACAGCCGTGATGCCGGCTCGGCGGCCGGGTCCGCGCGGCGGATGTCGGGGGTCGACCATCAGAGGCGTCTCCGTGTGTGACGCGATCAGATCGGACGGTTCAGGACCTGGGGCCCGAGCTTCGCGATCGTCAGCACGTAAAAGATGGTCACCAGCGCGAACAGGACGGCCGCGATCGCGATGGAGCGCTTGCGGCGGCGCTGTGCCTCCTCCGGCGTCAGGGGGCGGGGCGTACCGGGAAGGCCGGGTCGTTCGCTCACAGGCTCACCGCGCGGAACAATCCAAGGCTCTGCTCGGCGAGGAGGGCTGCGAACATGAGGAACAGGTGGAGGATCGAGAAGCCGAACATGCCCATGGCGGCCTTACGCTCGGGCTCGCCGTCACGGTTGCGGAACACGTGAAGGCTGAAGGCGAGCATGCCCAGGCCCCCGAGGAAGGCGGTGACCGCGTAGAGCCATCCGCCGAAGCCGAGGGCGACCGGGGCGAGGCCGAGGGGGAACAGGACGGCCGAGTAGGCGATGATCTGGCGCCGGGTCGAGTCCGGGCCGGCCACGTTCGGCATCATCGGGATGCCGGCCTTGGCGTAATCGGCGGACTTGATCAGCGCGAGCGCCCAGAAATGCGGCGGAGTCCAGATGAAGATGATCAGGAACAGCACCAGCGATTCGATGCCGATCGTGCCGGTGACGGCGGCCTGGCCGACCATCGGGGGGAGGGCGCCGGCGGCGCCGCCGATGACGATGTTCTGCGGCGTGGCCCGCTTCAGCCACATCGAATAGACGACCGCATAGAACACGATGGTGAAGGCGAGGAGCCCGGCCGCGAGCCAGTTCGACGCAAGTCCCAGCACCAGCACCGAACCCACCGACAGGACGATGCCGAAGGTCAGCGCTTCGTCGGGACGGATCCGGCCGTCCGGGATCGGGCGCTTGGCCGTGCGGGTCATGACCGCATCGATGTCGGCGTCCCACCACATATTGAGGCAGCCGGAAGCGCCAGCGCCGACCGCGATCATCAGGAGCGAGATCGATCCGACGACGGGCTGGATGTGGACGTTCGAGACCACCATGCCGACCAGCGCCGTGAAGATGACGAGCACCATCACGCGGGGCTTGAGCAGGGCGAAGAAGTCCGAAACTTCGCCGCCCACCGGCGACAGAACTTGCGGCTCGGCGCCAGCGGATAGGCTGTTCGACAGGCTCGTCATGGGTACCTGAAAGGGTTTCGTGCTCGGGGGGCTTCGGATCGCGCCGTCTGGCGCCGCCCTTTGCGGGAGGTCACGGTCTTGCTCGATGGAGCGAGATCGGGGTCTCCGGGAAAGAGCGAGGACCGCTCGCGCGGCCCTCGCAATCCTTGAAGCGACTTCGTGTCTTAGTGGTGGCCCGGCTCGTCGATGATCCGGGGAAGGGTCTCGAACTGGTGGAAGGGTGGGGGAGAAGACAGCGTCCACTCCAGGGTCGTCGCACCCTCGCCCCACGGATTGTCGGCGGCGCGCTTGCTCGAACGGAGCGCCAGAACCACGCCGATGAAGAACACCACCATGCCGAGCGCGAAGATGTGCCCGCCCCAGGTGGAGACCTTGTGCCAGCCGGCGAACGCCTCCGGGTAGTCGGCGTAGCGGCGCGGCATCCCGGCGAGGCCGAGGAAGTGCATCGGGAAGAACAGGACGTTCGCGCCGATGAAGGCGAGCCAGAAGTGCAGCTTGCCGGCCCACTCGGGGATGATGTGCCCGGTCATCTTCGGGAACCAGTAGTAGACACCGGCGAAGATGATGAACACGGCACCGAGCGAGAGCACGTAGTGGAAGTGCGCCACGACGTAATAGGTGTCGTGCAGGTACTTATCGACTGCGGAGTTCGCCAGCACCACGCCAGTGACACCACCGACCGTGAAGAGGAAGATGAAGCCGACCGCCCAGTGCATCGCGGCCGTGAAGCGGATCGAACCGCCCCACATCGTGGCGATCCACGAGAAGATCTTCACACCCGTCGGCACCGCGATGACCATGGTGGCGAAGACGAAGTACGACTGCGTCTGGAGGCTCAGACCGACCGTGTACATGTGGTGCGCCCACACGACGAAGCCGACGACGCCGATGGCGACCATGGCGTACGCCATGGCGAGGTAACCGAACACCGGCTTACGCGAGAAGGTCGAGATGATGTGGGAGACGATGCCGAAGGCCGGCAGGATCATGATGTACACTTCGGGGTGACCGAAGAACCAGAACAGGTGCTGGTAGAGAATCGGGTCGCCACCGCCGGCCGGATCGAAGAACGTCGTGCCGAAGTTACGGTCGGTGAGCAGCATCGTGATCGCGCCGGCAAGGACCGGGAGCGAGAGGAGCAGCAGGAAGGCGGTGACCAGCATCGACCAGGCGAAGAGCGGCATCTTGTGCAGCGTCATGCCCGGCGCGCGCATGTTCAGGATGGTGGTGATGAAGTTGATCGCGCCGAGGATCGAGCCGGCACCCGAGAGGTGCAGCGCGAAGATCGCGAAGTCGACCGACGGTCCCGGGTGGCCCGAGGTCGACAGGGGCGGGTAGACGGTCCAGCCGGTGCCGGCGCCGTTCGCGCCGGGCGCACCCTCGACGAAGAGCGAGCAGACGAGGCTCAGAAAGCCCGCCACCGTCAGCCAGAACGATACGTTGTTCATGCGCGGGAACGCCATGTCGGGCGCGCCGATCATGAGGGGCACGAACCAGTTACCGAAGCCGCCGATCAGAGCGGGCATCACCATGAAGAACACCATGATGAGGCCGTGGCCGGTCACGAACACGTTGTAGGTGCCGGGATTGGCGAAGTACTGCAGGCCCGGCTCTTCCATCTCCATCCGGATACCGAACGAGAGGAACGCGCCCATGATGCCCGCGCAGAAGGCGAACAGCAGGTAGAGGGTGCCGATGTCCTTGTGGTTCGTCGACAGGAACCAGCGGGAGAAGAAGGACGGCATGTGGTGGTCGTGGGCATCGTGGTGCCCCGTATGTGCAGCGGCATTCGCCATGGATTGCAGACCTTAGTCCAGGTTTCTCGTGATCATCTCGAAGGAAGCGCCGGGCGCCGCTCAGGGCCCGGCCGCGCGGTCCGCGCCCTTACCGGGCGTCGGCGAACTTGGAAGGGTCGTCGATACGGGCGAACTTCGTCTTACCCTCGGCAAGCCACTTGGCGTAGGCCTCCTCGCTGACGACCTGGACGGTGATCGGCATGTAGGCATGACGCGCGCCACACAGCTCCGAGCACTGACCGTGATAGGTGCCCTCGCGCTCGGCCTTGAACCAGAACTGGTTCAGGCGGCCCGGGATGGCGTCGATCTTGAAGCCGAAGGACGGCATCGCCCAGGAATGCATCACGTCGGCGGCGGTGACCTGGATCTTCACGATCTTGTTCACCGGGACGACCATGTCGTTGTCGGTGCCGAGAAGCTTCGGCTGCTTGTCCTCGTCGAGGTTGGCGTCGAAGGTGAAGCCGCCACCGTTCTCCACGGCCGGGTACTCGTAGGACCAGTACCAGGCATGGCCGATGACCTTCACGAGGACGTCGGCCTTCGGATCGGAGAGCTGGGTGCGGAGCAGGCGGAACGACGGGATCGCCACGGCCACGAGGATGAGCACCGGAACGATGGTCCAGGCCACTTCGATCATGGTGTTGTGGGTGGTCTTCGAGGGCGTCGGGTTGGCCTTCTCGCTGAACCGGAAGACGCAGTAGAGAAGCAGCCCGAGCACGAAGAGCGAGATGCCGAACGACAGCCAGTGCATGCCGTGCTCGAACGAATGGATGTCCCGTGCGTTCTCGGTGACGGCGACCTGACGGTCCATCTGCCACGGAACCGGCTGGCCGATGCCGGCAGCGAGCGAAGACGACGTAGAAACGAGGAACGCGCCGAGCGCGGCAAGCCCCCATGATGTCCGGTGTTGCGCCTGCGACGTCCGCATGTGCCTCTCTTGGCTCCCCGTGATAATGATCGCCGATGCCGCGCGTCTTGCTGGGTTTGGTCTAAATCGCAAGTGCATTTCGCGGATCGCGGGCCGTTCGCGGGTTTGAGCCCACGTCTGGCCGATTGGCGTGTCAGACCACAAGGCCGGGAGGTGTGCAACCGCAACAGCGTCGCATCACACGGCTTCTTGGACGCGACCTGCCGGTTTTCCCATCGCTCTGCGGTCGCATTGCCGATGATTCAGAGTGATGCCGTGGATGGCCGCGGAGATGCTACAGGCTCCCGGCTCGCGTGTTGAGGTGAGGTTTTCGCGTGATCGACCGGTTGGAGTTCATCCTCGCCCTGGCACGCGAGCGTCATTTCGGACGAGCGGCCCAGGTCTGCAACGTGTCGCAGCAGACCCTGTCGGCCGGCGTCAAGCAGCTCGAGGAACGGCTGGGCGTGCTCCTCGTGCAGCGCGGCTCCCGCTTTCAGGGGTTCACGCCGGAGGGTGAGCGGGTTCTCGAATGGGCACGCCGCATCGTCGGCGATGCCCGCGCCATGCGGGAGGAGGTCACGAGCCTGCGCCGTGGCCTGTCGGGAAATCTCCGGCTCGCCGCGATCCCGACCGCGACCCCCATCGTGGCCGCGTTGACGACGCCGTTCCGGGCTCGCCATCCGAACGTGCGCTTCTCCGTGCAATCGACGACGTCCGGCGAGATCGGACGCCTCATCGCCGACCTCGAGATCGATGCCGGCATCACCTACCTGGAGAACGAGCCGCTCGGCCGGTTGACCGCGGTCCCGCTCTACCGGGAGCGCTATCGTCTGCTGACGGCCGTCGATGGCACCTTCGGGTCGCGGGACACCGTCACCTGGGACGAAGTCGCGAGCCTGCCGCTCTGCCTGCTGACACCGGACATGCAGAACCGCCGCATCATCGACCGGCAATTGCTGAAGGCCGGGACGGAATCCGCGCCTTTGCTCGAATCCAATTCGATGATCGTCCTCCTGACCCACGTGCGTACGGCCAAATGGGCGAGCATCATGCCGGCGGTTCTCGCGGATACCTTCCGACTGAGCGACCGCGTCCGGGCGGTGCCGATCGTCGACCCGGATGTGAGCCACCTCGTCGGCCTCGTCGTCCCTGAGCGCGAGCCGATGACGCCGCTCTGCGCCGGCCTCATCGTGGAAGCCAGGAACGCGGCGACCGGCATCGAGCAGATGATCGACGACCTCTAGAAAAATTTGAGACGACTCGCAAAACTTTTCAGTCGCTATGGATTTTTGCGTTGCAGCATCGGTTTCTGACAAAAAATCGTTGTCGGCCGACCGAACAGGGCGATTGATCCTCGGGTGGCGATATACCACCTTGGAACCAGAACAAGATAAGTCTGGGTAGGAACAATGGTGCCGAACGAGCCCTGGAGCGAGCCCCGCGCCGCCGGGATCATCGCCGAACATGTCCACCTCGAAGGTGCGACGCTCCCCATCCTGCACGCCTTGCAGGAAACTTTCGGCTACGTCGACGAAGGGGCGGTTCCGCTGATCGCGGACGCTTTGAATCTGTCGCGCGCGGAAGTCCACGGCTGCATCACCTTCTATCATGATTTCCGCAGAGCGCCGGCCGGGCGACACCAGGTGAAGCTGTGTCGGGCCGAAGCCTGCCAGGCGATGGGATCGGACGCGCTGCACGCGGAGATCCTCGGGCGGCTCGGGATCGACTGGCACGGGACCACCCCGGACGGACAGATCACCGTCGAGCCGGTCTATTGCCTCGGCCTCTGCGCCAACGGTCCGGGCGCTTTGGTCGACGATGAGCCGGTCGCCCGGCTGACGGCCGATTCCCTCGAAGCTGCTCTCACGGAGGTGAAGTCGTGAGCATCACGATCTACGTTCCGCGGGATGCGGTCGCGCTCGGTCTGGGCGCCAATCGGGTCGCGCGCGCGATCTTCGCCGGCGCCGAACGCCGCGGCCTCGACGTCACCATCGTGCGGACCGGCTCGCGCGGGCTGCTCTGGCTCGAGCCGATGGTCGAAGTCGCGACCGACGAGGGCCGGGTTGCGTACGGGCCGGTCACGGTTTCCGATGTCGACGCTCTGCTGGATGCCGGGCTGGCGACCGGCGGCGACCATGCGCTTCGCCTGGGCGACCCGGAGAAGATCCCCTATCTGGCCCGCCAGCATCGTCTCACCTTCCAGCGCTGCGGCGTGGTCGATCCGGTCTCGGTCGACGACTATCGGGCGCATGGCGGTTACAAGGGCCTGGAAGCCGCGCTGAAGCTCGATGCGGCCGGCATCGTCGCCGAGGTGCGGGAATCCGGTTTGCGTGGACGCGGCGGCGCGGGCTTCCCCGCCGGCATCAAGTGGAACACGGTGATGCTGGCGCAATCGCACCAGAAATACGTGGTCTGCAACGCCGACGAGGGCGATTCCGGCACATTCGCCGACCGCATGATGATGGAGGGCGATCCCTTCAATCTCATCGAGGGCATGACCATCGCGGGGATCGCGACCGGGGCCACCCGCGGCTACATCTATCTGCGCTCCGAGTATCCCCAGGCCTTCGCGACCCTCAAGGAGGCGATCGCCAACGGGATCAAGGCCGGATTCCTGGGCGACAACGTCATGAACTCGGGAAAGGCCTTCCACCTAGAAGTCCGTCTCGGGGCGGGGGCCTATATCTGCGGGGAGGAGACGTCGCTGCTGGAGAGCCTGGAAGGCCGTCGCGGCATCGTCCGCGCCAAGCCGCCCATTCCGGCTCTGAAGGGCTTTCTCGGCCAGCCGACCCTCGTCAACAACGTGATGACCTTCACGGCGGTGCCCTACATCCTGGAGCACGGCGCCAAGGCCTATGCGGAGTACGGCATGGGCCGCTCCCTCGGCACGCTTGCGATCCAGCTCGCCGGCAACATCAAGCATGGCGGCCTGATCGAGTACGCGTTCGGCATCACGCTGCGTGAGATCATCGAGGATTTCGGCGGCGGTACGCAGAGCGGCCGTCCGGTCCGCGCCGTGCAGGTTGGTGGCCCGCTCGGGGCCTACTTCCCCGACCACCTGCTCGACACGCCGCTCGATTACGAGGCGATGGCGGCGAACAAGGGCCTCGTCGGACACGGCGGCATCGTGGTGTTCGACGACACCGTGGACATGGCCAAGCAGGCCCGCTTCGCCTTCGAGTTCTGCGCGGTCGAATCGTGCGGCAAGTGCACGCCCTGCCGCATCGGCGCGACCCGCGGCGTCGAGACCATGGACAAGGTCATCGCCGGAATCCGGCCGACCGAGAACCTCGCCGTGGTCGCCGACCTCTGCGACGTGATGACCGACGGTTCGCTGTGCGCCATGGGCGGTCTGACGCCGATGCCCGTCATGAGCGCGATCACCCACTTCCCCGAGGATTTCCAGCAGCGCGGACCGATGTCCGTCGCCGCCGAATAAGGAGGCGCGATCCATGGCCCTCATCAAAGAGATCGACTACGGCACCCCGATCCGGGTGAACGAGCAGACCGTGACGCTCACCATCGACGGGATGAGTGTGACGGTACCGGCGGGCACGTCCGTGATGGCGGCCGCCATGCATGCCGGCACCCAGATCCCCAAGCTCTGTGCTACCGATTCGCTCGAGGCCTTCGGCTCCTGCCGTCTCTGCCTCGTGGAGATCGAGGGACGGCGTGGCACGCCGGCCTCGTGCACGACGCCGGCCGAGAACGGCATGGTGGTCTCGACCCAGACGGACAAGCTGGCCAAGCTCCGCAAGGGCGTGATGGAGCTCTACATCTCCGATCACCCCCTGGACTGCCTGACCTGCGCCGCCAACGGCGACTGCGAGTTGCAGGACATGGCCGGCGCGGTCGGCCTGCGGGACGTGCGCTACGGCTATGACGGGGCCAACCACGTCAAGCCGACCTCCGAGCAGTACCTGCCGAAGGACGCGTCCAACCCGTACTTCACCTACGACCCGTCGAAGTGCATCGTCTGCAATCGCTGCGTCCGTGCCTGCGAAGAGACGCAGGGCACCTTCGCGCTGACGATCTCGGGGCGCGGCTTCGACAGCCGCGTCGCCGCCGGCCCGACCGATTTCTTCAACTCGGAATGCGTCTCCTGCGGCGCCTGCGTCCAGGCCTGCCCGACTGCGACCCTCCAGGAGAAGTCGATCATCGAGCACGGTCAGCCGGACCACTCGGAGATCACCACCTGCGCCTATTGCGGCGTCGGCTGCTCGTTCAAGGCCGAGATGCAGGGCACCCGCATCGTCCGCATGGTGCCCTACAAGGGCGGCAAGGCGAACGAGGGCCATTCCTGTGTGAAGGGCCGGTTCGCCTACGGCTACGCCACCCACAAGGACCGCATCACCAAGCCGATGATCCGCGACAAGATCACGGACCCCTGGCAGGAAGTCTCCTGGGAGGTCGCGATCGATCGCGCGGCGTCCGAGTTCAAGCGCATCCAGGCCAAGTACGGCAAGGATTCGGTTGGCGGCATCACCTCGTCCCGCTGCACCAACGAGGAAGCCTACCTCGTTCAGAAGCTGGTCCGAGCGGCCTTCGGCAACAACAACGTCGACACCTGCGCCCGCGTCTGCCACTCGCCGACCGGCTACGGCCTGATGTCGACGCTCGGGACTTCGGCCGGCACCCAGGACTTCGCCTCCGTGGCGCATTCCGATGTCATCCTGGTCATCGGCGCGAACCCGACGGACGGCCACCCGGTCTTCGCGTCCCGCATGAAGAAGCGCCTTCGCGAGGGTGCGAAGCTCATCGTCGCCGATCCGCGTAAGATCGACCTGGTGAAGTCGCCTCACATCAAGGCCGATTATCATCTGCCGCTGAAGCCGGGTTCGAACGTCGCCTTCATCAACTCGATGGCGCATGTCATCGTCACCGAAGGCCTCGTCGACGAAGCCTATGTCCGTGAACGGTGCGATCTCGGCGACTTCGAAGCCTGGGCGCGCTTCGTGGCCGACGAGCGTCATTCCCCCGAGGCGCAGGCCACCTATACCGGCATCGATCCGGCCGAGTTGCGCGCCGCCGCCCGGCTCTATGCCAAGGGCGGTGCCGCCGGCATCTATTACGGCCTCGGCGTCACCGAGCACAGCCAGGGTTCGACCATGGTCATGGGCATGGCCAACATTGCCATGGCCACCGGCAACATCGGCATGCTGGGCGCCGGCGTGAACCCGCTCCGCGGCCAGAACAATGTCCAGGGCTCCTGCGACATGGGTTCGTTCCCGCACGAGCTGCCGGGATACCGCCACGTCTCGGACGATGCCACCCGCGAGACCTTCGAGGCGCTCTGGGGCGTGTCCCTCGACCAGCATCCGGGCCTGCGCATCACCAACATGCTCGATGAGGCCGTCGATGGCGCCTTCAAGGGCATGTACATCCAGGGCGAGGATATCGCCCAGTCCGACCCCGACACGCACCATGTGACGGCGGGCCTGATGGCGATGGAGTGCATCGTCATCCAGGACATCTTCCTGAACGAGACCGCGAAATACGCGCACGTCTTCCTCCCGGGCGCTTCGTTCCTGGAGAAGGATGGCACCTTCACCAATGCCGAGCGCCGCATCTCCCGCGTGCGCAAGGTGATGCCGCCGCTGTCCGGCGTCGGCGACTGGGAGGGCACGATGCTGCTCTCCAACGCTCTCGGCTACCCGATGAACTATAGCCACCCGAGCGAGATCATGGACGAGATCGCGTCTCTGACGCCGAGCTTCTCCGGCGTCAGCTTCGCCAAAATCGATGAACTCGGCTCGATCCAGTGGCCGTGCAACGAGGCCGCGCCGCGCGGGACCCCGATGATGCATGTGGACCGCTTCGTGCGCGGTCTCGGCAAGTTCATGATCACCGAGTACGTGCCCACCGAGGAGCGGACCGGACCGCGCTTCCCGCTGATTCTGACGACGGGCCGCATCCTGTCGCAGTACAATGTCGGCGCGCAGACCCGCCGGACGGAGAACTCGCGCTGGCACGAGGAGGATGTGCTGGAGATTCACCCCTTCGACGCCGAGGTTCGGGGCATCGTCGATGGCGACCTCGTCGCCCTCGAAAGCCGGTCGGGCGATATCGCCTTGAAGGCCATCGTCTCCGAGCGCATGCAGCCTGGCGTCGTCTACACGACCTTCCACCATGCCAAGACCGGCGCCAACGTGATCACCACCGATTACTCGGATTGGGCCACCAACTGTCCCGAGTACAAGGTCACGGCGGTCCAGATCCGGCGGACGAATCGCCCGTCCGATTGGCAGGCGCGATTCTTCGAGGAGGACTTCTCGTTGACCCGGATTGCGACCCAGCTGAATGCGGCCGAGTGATCCGCAGGGCCTGACGGCGAACGAAGAGGACGTGCCGGTCGAGACTGCCCGGCGCGTCTCCACCCTGGTCGTCGCCTACGACGATCCGGAACCCCGGACCGGAACCCGTCCCCTCGCGGTCGAGATGCCGGTCAATCTCGTCTACGGCACGGTGCCCTATGCCGTGATGATGACGACGCCGGCCGACCTCGTGGATTTCGCCTACGGGTTCAGCCTGACCGAGGGCATCGTCGCCTCGGCCGACGAGATCCGCTCGGTACGGGTCGAAGCGGACACGGCGGAAGGCGGCATGCGCCTTCTCGTCGACCTGGTGCCCGGGCGCTTGCGCGAACATCTCTCGCGCAAGCGCGCCATGTCGGGACGCACCGGCTGCGGCGTCTGCGGGATCGACGATCTGGCCTCGCTGCCGAAGGCCGATGCGCCTCTGCACGGGGCCGGACAGGTCACGATCGCGGCGATCCAGCGGGCGCTGCTGGCCATGGGCGACGCGCAGGTGCTGAACGCCGAAACCCGGGCGGTTCACGCGGCCGCCTGGGCCGACCTCGACGGCACCCTCGTGGCCCTCCGCGAGGATGTCGGGCGCCACAACGGCCTCGACAAGCTGATCGGCGCCCTGATGCAGCGGGGGACTGATCCGGCGGACGGCTTCGTCGTGATCACAAGCCGCTGCTCCTTCGAGATGGTGGAGAAGGCGGCGAGCCTCGGTGCCACGGTGCTGGTGGCGATCTCGGCGCCGACCTCTCTCGCCATCGACCGCGCCCGCCTGCACGGCATGACGCTCTGCGCCATCGCCCGCTCCGACACGCTGACGGTGTTCACCGGCCACGAACGCCTCGTCCTATCCGCGCTGCCCTGAAGGCGCGAGAATCTCGTTCCTTCGCGCATTCTTTCCTTCGCGAATCCCAGCCCTCACCGAATTCCGTGCCCCCCGAGAGAGTTGCCGAGCCCATGAGCGCCCTGACATCCGACCAGAAGCTGGTTCGCATGGCGAACCAGATCGCCACCTTCTTTCGGTCCTACCCGGACGAGGAGGCGGTCGCCGGCATTCACAAGCACATCGTCGCGTTCTGGACGCCGAAGATGCGCGCCGCTCTCGAGGCCTTCGGCCCGAAGCCGGAGAGCGGACTCGACCCGCTCGCGCTGCGCGCTCTTCAGGATACGCCACAGGCCGAGAGCCCGGTCCGTGCGGGCACCCGCGACCCTCATCTGCAGGGAGCGGGCGCCAGCGACGCCGGCTGAGCCCTTCGCGTCCGTGCTCCCGAAGGCCGGCGGATTCGAATCCCGTCGGCCCGGAGCCTATTCGGACTCCTTGGCGGTGGTGCCGGGAACGATCGTTGCGCCACCGATGACCCGGACCGGGCGCTTGGGCTCCGACGGAACATCCTTCCAGTTCTGCGCCACCGGCTTCTCGGGCGGCGGTGGCTGAACGGAGGCCGGCGTCAGGCTGCCGGGTGCTTCGACCTTGGGCGGTGTGGCTGCAGCTGATGCGGGAGCCCCGTCCGACTTCGGCTCGTTTTTCGCCGCCGCCGGCGGCACCTCCGAAAGCTTGGGCGAAAGCTTGGGTGCGTCCGGCATCGCGACGGGAGCGGCGGCCTTGGGCGGAGGGCTCAGGCGCACCACCCGTCGCGGACCCTCGGACTTCGGCTTCGCTTCGGACCCACCGGCATCGGGATTCAAGCCCATGATGTTGGAGTCCACCGATTCGGGTCGCGCCCGTCGGATAAACTGCTGTCGTTCGGCCGGATCGGGGCGCAGCCGACGCGCCGGCTCCTGCGGGAAGGGGATATCCCCGGGTGGAATGATCCGCTCGGCCTCCCGTATCGGGCGGCGGGGGGACTCGTCCTCCTCGGTCCAGCCATAGCCCGGCGTCCGGCGCACGATTCGGGCGGGCGCTTCGGGGACGATGTCGAGACGCTGCCGTCCGAGAATCCGGCCGTCCCGCGCGTCGACGAACAGACGCAAACGGTCGCCATAGGGATTCGAGGCTTCGACGATATACGCCTGCCCGTCGAATCGCGGCCGCGTCACCGCCGTGAAGCCGCGGTCGTTGAGGCGCCAGACGACGGCCCGTGGCGGCAGGAGAATGTCGGGCTCATAGGCGTATTGCGCCCGCGCCGTGTCGGCGCCCGTTATCGTGATGAGAATCGCCAGGCCCGCGAATCGAGCACGCAGGGATGGGGATGCACGCATGGAAGTCCTGCGAGACGAAACCATCGATCTGAGATCCCGAGTGAGGTCGGTTCGGAGGCCTGCTGTTGGCGCAGGTCCTCCGCTCCACGATCCGCCAGGGTCCAGGGAACCCCGCATGCCGCTTGTGCTCGGCCCACTGGGTAGACAGCCGGATTGGGGCAAGATTGCGGGCTCGTCGCCGATCAGGGATCGCAACGATGCAATGGTCGTGTCATCATCGTGGTATACAGCGGCATGGCGGCATCGACGCGCGCGGGGAACCATGCGCTGGAAAACCGCAGCGCGGGCACGGACGCGCTCTTGCTGGAGCCTTTAAAATCTGTCACTTTCCGCGGGTAGGACAGTAGAGCTGTCCCATTCCCGGCGGGATACCTGTCCGGAAGGCTGTGAGGATCTCGCTCAGGTGACGTTGCCGGCGACCAAACGAGATTCGAAGCCGGTCGCCATCGCGGCGATCCGGGCCCGCACGGCTTGAGATCAAGCCGGCGTCGAGCCCGCGAGTTGCGGGCGCTTCCTGACCGAAGAACCCGCCAAGAGCCGACGCTGTCGAGAGATGAAACCCGGATCCTTTCAGGATTTGGGCATGAAACATGCTCGCATGCGAGCAGGTCGGAGGCGAGAGATGGTGGACGTGGTCGCATCTTCTGAGTTCGGGGCACTCCAGGCGTCGGTTCCTGCGACCCGCGACGGTACCAAGCCGCTGATCGTGCGTGATACTGCTCTGCCGAAAGCTCAGGGCCTCTACGATCCGGCCCGCGAAAGCGATGCGTGCGGCGTTGGTTTTGTTGCAGACATGCACGACCGCCGCACGCACGCCATCGTCCAGCAGGGTCTGCAGATCCTGAAGAACCTCGACCATCGTGGCGCCGTTGGTGCCGATCCCAAGATGGGCGACGGCTGCGGCATCCTTGTCCAGATCCCCCACGCCTTCTTCAGGGCAGAGTGCGAGGCCCTTGGCATCGCACTCCCGGAGCTAGGTCACTACGGCGTCGGTCAGTTCTTCATGCCCAAGGACGCGGAGGCGCGTTCGCTGGTCGAAGACATCGTGGAGAAGGCCCTGGCCGACGAGGGCCTGCCTTTCCTCGGATGGCGCGATGTACCGGTCGATCCAAGCGATCTCGGCGTCATGGTCAGAGAGACCGAGCCTTGCCACCGGCAAATTTTTATCGGCCGACCCGCATCGGTGTCCGAGGAAGACGCCTTTGAGCGCCGCCTGTTCACCGCTCGCAAGGTCATCTCGAACAAGGTCTACGGACTGAAAGACGAGCGCGCGAATACCTACTATCCGGTTTCGCTCTCGACCCGGACCATCGTCTACAAAGGCATGGTACTGGTCGACCAGCTTGGCGAGTATTACCGCGACCTTCAGGATGAGCGCTTCGTCTCGGGGCTCGCCCTGGTGCACCAGCGTTTCGCGACCAACACCTTCCCGACTTGGCGCCTTTCGCATCCCTACCGGATGGTCGCGCATAATGGCGAGATCAACACCCTGCGGGGCAACGTCAACTGGATGGCGGCCCGTCAGGCCAGCGTTGATTCGGAGCTGTTCGGCAACGATATCTCGAAGCTTTGGCCGATCTCCTACGAGGGGCAGTCTGATACCGCGTGTTTCGACAACGCTCTCGAGTTCCTCGTGCAGGGCGGGTACTCGCTCGCTCACGCGATGATGATGCTCATCCCTGAGGCTTGGGCTGGCAACCCGCTGATGAGCGAGGAGCGGCGTGCCTTCTACGAGTACCACGCCGCTTTGATGGAGCCATGGGACGGCCCGGCCGCCGTATGCTTCACTGACGGCCGGCAAATCGGCGCTACGCTCGACCGCAATGGTCTGCGCCCAGCCCGCTACCTCGTTACTGACGATGGTCTCGTGGTGCTTGCCTCCGAGATGGGCGTGCTGCCGATCCCGGACGATAAGATCGTCGAGTCCTGGCGCCTGCAGCCGGGCCGGATGCTGCTTATCGACCTCGAGAAGGGCCGGATCGTCTCGGACGAGGAAATCAAGAGCGAGCTCGCAGCGGCACACCCCTATGCCGAGTGGGTGAAGAACACCCAAATTGTCCTGGAGGACTTGAAGCCGGTCATCCCGCGTGCGTCGCGCTCGGACGTGTCGCTCCTCGATCGCCAGCAAGCCTTTGGATATAGCCAGGAAGACTTGAAGCTGCTCATGGCGCCCATGGCGGTGACCGGGCAGGAGGCAGTGGGCTCCATGGGCACCGACACGCCACTCTCAGCGCTGTCTGACAAGCCGAAGTCGCTATACTCGTACTTCAAGCAGAACTTCGCGCAGGTCACCAACCCGCCGATCGACCCGATCCGCGAGGAGGCCGTAATGAGCCTCGTCTCGTTCATCGGCCCGCGTCCGAACCTGCTCGACATGGAGGGGGCCTCCCGCAAGAAGCGCCTCGAGGTCCGCCAGCCGATTCTCACCAATGGCGACCTCGAGAAGATCCGCTCCATCTCCCATTTCGAGGATCGGTTCGACACCAAGACCCTCGACATGACTTTCCCGGCCGAGACTGGCGCGGCAGCCATGGAGGGTGCCGTCGACCGCCTATGCGATCGGGCTGAGGTTGCCGTGCGTGGTGGCTATAACATCATCATTCTGTCGGACCGCGGCATAGGACCCGACCGCATTGCGATTCCGGCTCTCCTGGCAACGGCCGCCGTGCATAATTACCTGATCCGGAAGGGACTTCGCACCTCCGTCGGACTCGTAATCGAATCGGGCGAGCCACGGGAGGTGCATCATTTCGCGTGCCTTGCCGGCTACGGCGCAGAGGCCATCAACCCCTATCTCGCCTTCGAGACGCTGATCGCGATGAAGGATGAGTTCCCGCCGGACCTCACGCCCGACGAGATTGTCTATCGCTATATCAAGTCGATCGATAAGGGGTTGCTGAAAGTGATGTCCAAGATGGGCATCTCAACCTACCAGTCCTACTGCGGTGCCCAGATCTTTGACGCCATCGGCCTGAACTCATCGTTTGTCGCGCGCGACTTCTTCGGTACGGCGACGACCATCGAGGGCATTGGCATGGCCGAAGTCGCGCAAGAGACTGCGCGGCGGCACACCGATGCTTTTGGTGACTCTCCGATCTATCGCACAGCCCTCGATGTCGGTGGCGAGTATGCCTATCGCTTGCGCGGAGAGAGCCACACCTGGACTCCGGATTCGGTCGCGACCCTTCAGCATGCTGTGCGCCTCGGCCTGCCCGACCGCTATCGCGAATATGCCCGGCTGGTGAACGAGCAAGAAAATCACCTCAAGACGATCCGCGGCCTGTTCCGCATCAAGCAGGCGGCTGAACTCGGTCGGCCGCCGGTGGACATCGATCAGGTCGAGCCAGCAGCCGACATCGTACGGCGCTTCGCAACCGGTGCCATGTCCTACGGGTCCATTTCGAAGGAGGCGCACGAGACCCTCGCTATCGCGGTGAATTCGTTCGGCGGCCGCTCAAATTCGGGAGAGGGCGGCGAGGAGGTCGAGCGCTTCAAGCCGATGGCGGACGGCCGCTCGCGTCGCTCGGCCATCAAGCAGGTGGCTTCAGGCCGCTTCGGCGTCACAACGGAATACCTCGTCAATTCCGATATGATGCAGATCAAGGTCGCTCAGGGTGCCAAGCCCGGTGAGGGCGGTCAGTTGCCCGGTCACAAGGTCGACGCCAAGATCGCCAAGGTCCGCTATGCCACTCCTGGTGTCGGCCTGATCTCACCGCCGCCGCACCACGACATCTATTCGATCGAGGATCTGGCGCAGCTGATCTTCGACCTGAAGAACGTGAACCCCGAAGCGGACGTTTCGGTGAAGCTCGTCTCCGAAGTCGGCGTCGGCACAGTGGCTACCGGCGTCGCCAAGGCGAGAGCCGACCACATCACAATCTCGGGCTTCGATGGCGGTACCGGTGCCGCGCCCTTGACTTCGATCAAGCACGCGGGCGGTCCCTGGGAGACGGGTCTTGCCGAGACCCAGCAGACTCTGGTGTTAAGCCATCTGCGTGGGCGCGTCGTGCTCCAGGCCGATGGCGGCATCCGGACGGGCCGGGACGTCCTCATCGCAGCGTTGCTCGGCGCCGATCAGTTTGGCTTCTCGACAGCTCCGCTGATTGCCGCCGGCTGCATCATGATGCGCAAGTGTCATTTGAACACCTGCCCGGTTGGCGTGGCGACTCAGGATCCCGTTCTGCGCAAGCGCTTCAAGGGAACGCCCGAGCATGTGATCAACTACTTCTTCTTCGTAGCCGAGGAACTGCGCGAACTGATGGCCTCCATGGGCTTCACCAAGCTCGAGGATCTCATCGGCCGGGCTGATTTCCTCGACACGCTGGAGGTGATCAATCACTGGAAGGCGCGCGGCCTCGATTTCTCGAAGCTGTTCCACCGTCCGGAGGTGCCCGACCACGTCGCCATCCGGCACACCGAGAAGCAGAAGCACCCGATTGAAACGGTTCTGGACCGTCGTCTGATCGCTGGCGCTCAGTCGGCTCTCGACGGAGGTGAGGCGGTCGTGGTGCAGGACGTGATCAGGAACTCAGACCGTACGGCCGGTGCCATGCTTTCCGGCATGGTCGCCAAGCGCTATGGCCACGAAGGCTTGCCAGACGACACGATCCGGGTCGAACTCGCCGGCACTGCTGGCCAGAGCTTCGGTGCCTGGCTCGCTGCCGGCGTAACCATCGTGCTCACGGGCCATGCCAACGACTATGTCGGTAAGGGGCTGTCCGGCGGCAAGCTGATCATCCGGCCATCCGACGCCTTGAAGGCACCGGGTTCACACCTGATCATGGCAGGTAACACGGTGTTGTACGGAGCGATTGCAGGAGAGGCCTACATCCGTGGTTCAGCCGGTGAGCGTTTCGCGGTTCGCAATTCGGGCGCCATCGCGGTGGTCGAGGGCATGGGCGACCACGGCTGCGAGTACATGACGGGCGGTGTCGTCGTGTCGATCGGCGAAACTGGACGCAACTTTGCGGCCGGCATGTCGGGGGGCATTGCTTATGTGCTCGACGAGGACGGCTCGTTCTCCGCCCGCTGCAACCTCTCCATGGTCGATCTGGAGCCTGTTGAGGAGGAGGACGATCTCATGCGCCGCTTCCATCAGGACGGTGACCTGGAGACGAAGGGACGCGTCGACATCCTCGCTGACATGTCCGGCCATGACGAAGAGCGACTGTCTCAGCTCATTACTAACCATCTGAAATACACCGGCTCTCCGCGTGCCAAGGCGATCCTCGATGACTGGGCCGGTTACCGTACCAAGTTCGTCAAGGTGATGCCGGTCGAGTACCGCCGGGCACTGAGAGAGATGGAAATGGCGCGGATGCCAGTGGCAGCCGAATAGGGTTGAATCTTAGGCCGGTACACGAGGCTACGAACCGGTAATCAGAACGGGCTTCCAGGCTGGCGGTCGGCACTAAGACGCAGTCTCGCACGGGTAACTAGAGGGTGGATCGGACGATACGGCCGATCAATCCTGTTCAATAGCGGAATAGGCCGATCCGGCTGCCTTCCGCGCGACGGATCAGACAGACTCGCGAAAGACAGTCAGACGATGGGCAAGGTCACGGGTTTTCTCGAATTTGACCGGCAAGAGCAGAAGTATCAGCTCGCCGCCGATCGCGTGCGGCACTTTCGCGAGTTCACGCTGCCGCTCGACGAACATGATCTGAAGAAGCAGGCGGCTCGCTGCATGGATTGTGGCATTCCGTTTTGTCACGGCCCAACCGGTTGCCCGATCCACAATCAGATCCCGGACTGGAACGAACTCGTTTACCAGTCGGATTGGGAGGAGGCGGCGCGCAACCTTCACTCCACCAACAACTTCCCTGAATTCACTGGCCGCATCTGTCCGGCGCCGTGCGAGGAAGCGTGCACCCTGAATCTTGAGAACCAGCCAGTGGCGATCAAGACCATCGAGCAGGCAATTGCCGATCGTGCTTGGAACAATGGCTGGGTGAAGCCCGAGCCAGCTGAGCACAAGACCGGCAAGAAGATCGCCGTCATCGGGTCCGGTCCCGCGGGCATGGCAGCTGCGCAGCAACTTGCCCGCGTCGGACACGAGGTTCACGTCTTCGAGCGAGAGCCGAAGGCTGGTGGTCTGCTTCGCTACGGCATCCCCGACTTCAAGATGGAGAAGCGCCACATTGACCGGCGTGTGAAGCAGATGGAAGGAGAGGGCGTTCGGTTCCACTACGGAGTGAATGTTGGAGTAAACAAGCCGCTCCACGAACTCTCCGCCGAGTTCGATGCAGTGCTGTTCGCGGGTGGCGCTGAGGATCCGCGCAATCCGCAATTGCCTGGTCAAGAGCTTCAGGGCGTGCATTATGCCATGCCGTTCCTCGTACAGTCGAACCGCCGTGTTGGCGCCGAGCCAATGCCGGGGAATGGCGAACCACCAATCCTTGCTACAGCAAAGAATGTAGTCGTGATCGGCGGCGGCGACACAGCCTCGGATTGCGTCGGAACCTCGTTCCGGCAGGGCGCCCTCTCGGTGACCCAACTCGACATTCGTCCGCGTCCGCCGGAGCGCGAAGATAAGCTTTCGGTCTGGCCCTACTGGCCTACCAAGATGAGAACCTCATCGAGTCAAGCAGAGGGTGCGGAGCGCGAGTTCCAGGCCGCGACGCTTCGCCTTGAGGGGAAGAAAGGCAAGCTTACTGGCGTGGTCTGTACCCGCGTCGATGAGAAGCGTCAGCCAATCCCGGGAGGCGAATTTATCTTGCCTGCGGATCTCGTCTTCTTAGCGATTGGCTTCGCCGGCTCGATCCGCCAAGGGTTGTTGGAAGAATCTGGCGTTGTCATGGACAGGCGCGGCAACGTAACCGCCAACGAACTGGACTATCGGACTTCAAACGAGAAGATCTATGCGGCTGGTGATATGCGCCGTGGCCAGTCTCTCGTGGTTTGGGCTATCCGCGAAGGGCGTCAGGCCGCCCGCTCGATTGACGAGGCGCTTATGGGCGCAAGCATCCTGCCGCGTTGACACAGGTGCGCCTTGTCTCACCAACGATGGTGTTTCGGGCAATGACGGCTCTGCCGACTTAGTCTGGAACACACTTAAAAATTTCGTCATTACCCGCATGAAAATGATCAAAGTGGGACCTGTGCATGATAAAGCCCATGACGGAGCTGAAAATCAAACGCTATGCTGGCCCAGCAGGAGGCTGAGGTCGGCTAGATGTTTGATCCCTGAGTTTGATGGTACATTCTTCACGTCGGAGTGGGGGGACGCGCTATGGGCCAGGTTCTTCACGGCAACGCGGCAACGACTGAGGCGGTCCGTTGAGCGATCCTGCATAGTCAAGCGAGCCTGAGGGCTCCTTCGAAGCGCTACGGAATTAACCCAAAGACGGTCGCCAAGTGGAGGCAGTGGACCTCGGTCGCCCCGACTAGCACTACCTGGGCACTTTGATGTCAGAAGGCAGCCTGAAGTGCCTTCGGCAGTGGGGGCACAGGACGGGTGGGACGAGGTTGGCGAACAGCCGACCGATGATGGCCTGCCGCACGGCGGGCAGACTTGGCGATGGGGGCGGCCCTGGAAGGCGGGTCGTCATTTTTCCCCCGCCCCGTCCGACGGTGCTCGGCGAGGCGCAGGTGCTGCAGGTAGGCGCAGGCGATGCACGTCATCAGCGCGTGTCGATGCAGCCCGGTCCAGGACCGTCCCTCGAAGTGATCGAGGCCGAGTTCCTCCTTGAGTTGCTGGTGGGCCTGCTCACAGACCCAGCGCGCCTTGATCGTGCCCGCCAGGGCGCGCCGTGACGTGTCGGGCGGCAGGTTGGACAGGTAGTACTTGCGCTCGCCCGACGAGCGCCACTCGCCCACGAGCCAGACCTCCGCGCCCGGCAGGTGCCGGCCGTTGCCCCAGAGCGGACCGTCGCCGACCCGCACCCGGATGGCGGCGAACCGAGCCGAGAGCTTGCCCTTCGTGCCTTGACGCCACATCACGCGCCGCCAGGTCAGATCGGCCAGTACTGCCTCGGCCTCCCGCGGCTCCCGGTCCGGTGCGGGTTTGCGGGCGCGACCGGTCGGCGGCACAAGCCGCACGTCGGACGCGTAGACCTTCTGGTTCCTGACGATACCGACCGCCCAGCGCAGGCCCCGGGCATCCAGGCCGTGACGGAAGGCGGCGCTGACGCCGTAGCCTGCATCCGCCAGCACCGTGCCGAAGCGTAGCCCCTCCGCCCTCAGGCGATCGAGTTCGGAGATCGCGATCTCACCTTTGCTCCGCGGCGCGGGCGCGGGCTCGGGCACGCCGGTCTGCGCGTAACGCTGCGGATCGCTCGTCCACGCCTCGGGCAGGAACAGGCGCAAGCCCACCGGCACGGGCACCTCGCCCTGCGCCAGAGTAAGCGAGACCAGAGATTGGCAGTTGGCTTGTTTGCCCAGCGCACCGCAGTACTGGCGCGCCACCCCAACCGAGCGCGTGCCCTTCTTCGGCAGGGCGGTGTCGTCAATCACCAGGCAGGCCTCGGGGCCACCGACCAGCCGATCCGCCTGACGGGACAGTTCCCTCCAGAGCGGGCGATCGTCCCAGGCCGGGCTGGCGATGAAGTGCTGCAACTGGTCGTGACCCGACAGCCCGAGCCGTGCCGCCATCGGCTGAAGGCTCTTGCGATCCCCCTGACCGAGCAGGCCCCGGAGATAGAGCGGCCGCCCAGGTCCGTCGGGTCTTGCGCCCCATCACCGCAAGGAACGGCCCAAGCCAGGTATCGAGATTGTCCGTCCCCTCGCGATCCCAATCCATCGCTACCTCCCGAACCATCAGAGAGACAACGCATCACACCCCTTCGAAGTGCCCAGGTAGTGCTAGGGTCTGGACTCGATCAGCACCAGAAGGCGATGACGGCAGCGAGTGCGACGGCCGAGGCGTAGTTTCGGGCCAGCTTGTCGTAGCGGGTGGC
>NZ_LMNJ01000044.1:0-3211 GCF_001423325.1 Methylobacterium sp. Leaf113 | reverse complement strand
GATCCCATCTCGAACTCGGCCGTTAAACACACCAGCGCCCATGGTACTGTGTCTCAAGACACGGGAGAGTCGGTCGCCGCCAGACCTGCTCAGAACAAGACACATAATCCCTCTCGACGATCGTCGAACGCAAAAAGGCCACCCTCCGGGGTGGCCTTTTTGCGTTTCCAAGCCTTGGTTCCATGTCCGCAAGCTTGGTTTCATGTCCGTTGGACCATAGTCCTGCAGACGCTGGCGCAGCCCCGTGGGACACGTCCGCAGGGGTTAGATCGCGTTTGCGGACAAGCGGTTTTTCGGACGAGACCTTTGCAGACCGCGCGTTTAACGCAGGCGGCGCCCATCCTTCGGGATGGCGGAGAGATCGAAGGCGTAGCCCTTGGTCGCGAGGGCCTCGAGGATCAGGTACTTCACGGTCACCCGGCGATCGAGAGCCTCCTGCCGCAGGGCCGTCCAGACGGGATCCGGCACCTCGACCTTCAAAACTGCCCCCTTGGCGGCCTTGGACCGCCTCCGCGTACCAGCCGGGGTCCTGGGAGCTCGAACCGGTGCGGCCTCGGCTGCCCGGGGTTCGCCCGGGATCCCGGGCGTAGGGATCGGTTCTGTGGGGGGGCTCGAGGCTCGCGTGAAGCCGAGGTCGCTCGCGGCCGCGGCGAGCTGTCGGGCATCCTCCGGACTCGTATGCGGCCGTGGGCGGGGCGAGGGCAGGAACGGGGGGGGAAACGGAGGCTTGCTCATCGTCAGGCGCCCTGTTGCTCGGCCGAGCCTTGTTGCTCGGCCAGGATGGTGAGGAGCTCGGTCAGGACGCCGCTCACCTCGGCGGCGGCTTTCGGATCTCCGCCCGGTCCAGCCGGTGTCGACCCCGTGAAGTGAATGGACTGGTACGCGGCCCGCTGGATCACCTCGGTCCGCAGTAGCGGGATACCGGCATTCTGGATCTCCTCCCGGGCATGCTGGGCGACGCGGCTTTGGAGCGGCGACATCTGGGTCAGGACCACCCGCGCCGGGATCGATCGGCGCAGCATGCGCTCGGCCCGCTGCACCACCTCGTAGGTCCGAAATACCTCCTGCAGGTCCATCCCCGAGATCTTAGTGGGGACTAGAACGAGGTCCGACTCGGCGATCGCGTAGGTGACGGCCTGCGAGGCCGCCCCTTCGAGATCCACCAGAACGATCCCGTACTGCGTTGCCGCCTCCCCGATGCGATCGAGGATGACGGTCTCCGTCACCCCCGAGATGACCGCGACGGTGGAATCTGCCCCCGCGCGGTCGCGCCATGCGCCGACATGCCCGTTCGGGTCGGCATCAACGATGACCACGCTTCCCCCCTGACGGGCGAAGGCGTCGGCCAGGCAGATCACAAGGGTCGTCTTCCCGACTCCACCCTTTGTCGAGCAGACGCTGATGACCGCCATCGAAAAGGCCCCCCGGGCTTTGCTGACCCAAACCTCCAAAGGCCCTAGGGCCTAAATCTCCAAGAACCCGTAAACCCAATCGCGTTCTTGGGCAAAAAACCATTTGCCCATTGAGACAGAATTCGTATTTTATTTCACAAGCTTGCGCTTCTCTGGTCGCCTTGCCTACCTTGGATCGGCTGTCTGCACAGGCCCTCGATCCTATCATTTTAGTCGGCTGGCACAGCGGGTTGGACGGTCGCGTCGGTCCGGACGGTGGGACCAGCCAGGCGCCGATTCGAAGCGGCACAAGTCCCTGGTTTGACAGGAGAGCCCCTCGCGTGCCGAATGCACAGTCTCGGTCTCTCGCAAGACCGGAGATTCGATCAAGGAACCACCGCCACGCCGCAGTAGGACCCTGAAACGACAACGGCCCCCCGGTCGCCAAACCGGAAGGGCCGTCAAATCGTGTGATGTGCAAAAGACAACGGAACATCCTCAGCACATCATAGCTCCCCTCAGGAGTCAATCGAGAATGTTCATTCTCGGAGCGATGTCGCTTGGCCTGATGCGGTCCCAACCCAGGGACCACCATGTCGTTCGACCATCTACTCACCCTCGTTAACCATGTTCCCGTGGCCGCCCTGGACGCCCTGAGCCGCGATGTGTGGCGATCGGTCGGGGAAGGCGCTCTGACGGAAGCGCAGGCCCAGGAACTCGCCGAAGCCATTCACGGCCGCCGCCGGCCTGATCAGGCCGCCGCTGTCTCCCTCGGATGTCTCAAGGCCGTCTCATCTCAGATGATTCCTGGGATGGCCGCAGAAGCACCCGGAGCCTCCCCGGGCAAAGACCCCCGCCTTTGGTCCTACTTCCCGACCAAGAACCCTCAGCGCTCGCCTGATAGGGCCCGATCGCAGGTGCGGCGGCGGACCCTTGCGGCTTCCGGCCCTCTGCCGCCGAGGCTCGCCTGCCACTTCACCACGGGCGAACTGGCGGTCCTCAAGATCGTGGCCGATGCATTCGTCGCTGGCCGCCAATGCACGCTCTCGATCCCCGAGATCGCCGCACGGGCTGGTGTGGGCCAGACCAAGGCGCGCCTCGCCTTACGGATCGCCCAGCGCCTCGACCTGGTGTCGATCACGGAGCGACGGGTCCACTGCCGTCCCAACCTTACCAACGTGGTTCGGATCGTCTCCCCAATCTGGCTGGGCTGGCTGGCCCGCTGGAATCCCCGGAGCAAGGTCCCGGATGGGGTCAGCAGTGACGGCCCGCGTCCTCGCCAAGCCGTCGGATCCACGGTCGTTCCTGCAGACGGGGGGGAGGGTTCACTTTTGAGAGGGCCACGGAATCAGAGGTTTTCGAGAAGAGAGACGGATGGTCGTGCAACCTGGAGATGACGGTGTATCAGACCCAGATCGACCAAGATCCGAAGCCTCAGCTCAACCCTGGAGCGAATCCTGGGAACCTCAGGCACGCGCAACGTCGGCATGAGCACGTGTCGAGGTCACGCGATCCGCGGCGTGATTCCGGACCGGAAAGGACGCGACCTCGACACGTCCCCGCAGCGTCCGAGAGAGAACCAAACTGCGACATGTGCGTTTTCCCCAATCGTGGGTGTTGACGGGTCGGATTGGGATCCGTATACCCCCATTCATCGGCGAGCGGCCAAGGCGATTGGCGGCTTGCTTTTGCATCTCCTGACTGTTGATGGGTTGTCGCCTGGTGATCTGGGCGGTATTTCTGTCTGTTGTTGGTGTTCTTTGACAAGTGAATCTGAGAAAGAGAAGCGTGGGCGGCGATTATTGTCCTTGCGGATCCCT
>NZ_LMNJ01000043.1:0-3954 GCF_001423325.1 Methylobacterium sp. Leaf113 | reverse complement strand
TCCGTCGCATCGCCACCCGCTACGACAAGCTGGCCCGAAACTACGCCTCGGCCGTCGCACTCGCTGCCGTCATCGCCTTCTGGTGCTGATCGAGTCCAGACCCTTAAGGTTCTCGATGTCGCCCCCCAGCATGTCGCGGCCGCCCAAGCCGATGACGGTGGCAGTGCTCGCACCGGCCGTCTCGACGATCTTGGTATTCTGAATCCCGATCGTGTAGACGTCGTTCAAACGCCGCCGATGACGGGGACCTCGCTGGCCGTACGGTGGGACGTATCGGTCTCGAAAGGACTCACCAGGGCTGTATTCCGGTCCAGGCAAACCATCGCCGCGATCGTCCCTGGGCCAATCTCCGGCATCGGGTTGCCGGCATCATCGGGAGCGGGCGATGCGAGGGGCTTGACCGGGGTCTGTAAGAATATTTTCAAGACCAGACCGCATTCTTATAGGACTACATCTCTAGGAATTCAGCACTTTGCCAAATTGGCTAATATATTTCGCGTTGCCAAAAAACAACAAGGCATAAAATTCTGGTAGCGTCGATCTTTGTAGCTTCAAAGAAGCAGGGCTCGCGGTCGGATACAAGCGCGATTGCCTGCGAAATCTGGACGCACTGAGCCAATTACCGGCTCAGGGGTTGCATAAACTTGTTCATAGTGCTCTAGGTTCCCTCCGTCGGAAGCAAAATGTGAGTGACGGATGGCAAGTACAACCCAGTCGAAAGCGCAATACACCGCAGGGACTGCGAACGCGGACCGGATCGATCTCTCTTCTCGCGGCACGCAGACCCAGCTGATCGCGGGCGGCAACGGCAATGACGTCCTCATCGGGGGGACGGGCAACGACAAGATCAATGGGGGCGCCGGTCAGGACACGATTCGTGGCGGCCGCGGCGCCGACACCCTGACGGGCGGGGCCGGTGCGGACCGCTTCGTGTTCAGCAAGGCGGATCTCGCCGGCACGGCCAACCTGACGGGCGCAGCCCTCGATCGGATCGTCGACTTCCAGGGGGCCGGCGTCGCCGGCGGGGACACCCTGGTGTTTGAGGGCTTCGCCGCCGATGCCAGCGTGGTCGAGATCGGCAGCCGCGGCGCGCTACACACCTACGAAATTCAGGAGAACGGAACCGCCGTGGGCCGCTTGAACGTCGTTCATGCCGGCGACCTGATGGTATCCGTCGACGTTGTCGGCGCCTCTGCATCGACGACCATTCCGCTGCCGCCCGTGCCGCTGCCGCCGGTGGTGGTTGCCCCTCCGGTCGAGCCCAAGCCCCCCGTGGTGGTCGCGCCACCGGCTGAGACGGGCGAGTCGGCCCGCGCGAGTGCCACACCGACCCACACGATCAAGGCCAACAACGCCGTCAAGGCCCTGAGCGGCACGGCCGGTCACGACGACATCTGGGGCTGGGACAAGGGCAATGCTGTCCTGAAGGGCGGCGCCGGCGACGACACCTATCATATCTGGCAATCGAGCGATCAGGTCGTCGAGGCGCCCAGCGGCGGCGTCGATACGGTCATCGTCGCCTGGCGCGACTACATCCTGCCCGACAATGTCGAGAACCTGATCTTCAGCAACGCCAAGAGCGGCACCGGCAACGGCCTCAACAACATGCTCACCGGCGATGGCGGCGCCCAGACCCTCAACGGCAAGGCCGGGAACGACATCCTGACCGGCCGCGGCGGGGCGGATACCTTCGTCATCGCCAAGGGCGAGGGCAGCGACATCATCACCGATTTCACCTCCGGCGTGGACAAGGTCCGCCTGGAGGGGGTGAGCCTCCACAGCTTCTCCGAGCTGAAGACGGCGGCCAAGCAGGTCGGTTCGGACACCGTCATCGCGTTGGGTGGCGGCGAGACGCTGACGCTGGACAATTTTTCCGTCACAAACCTCAAGGCGAAGGATTTCGCCCTGCCGGCGGACCCGTCGCATCCGGGCATGACGTTGAGCTTCGCCGAGGAGTTCAACGGCCTGAGCGCTTCGGCGACGGGCAACGGTACCGTGTGGAAGAGCTCGCTCGGCATCGGCAGCCAGGATCGGACCCTGGGGTCCAACAACGAGGCGCAGTACTACACGGACAAATCCGTCGGCTTGAACCCGTTCTCGATCTCGAACGGCGTCCTCAGCATCACGGCGGCTCCGGATCACGACGGCAACCCGCTGGGTCTGGCCTACACCTCGGGCGTGCTCACCACGGCCAAGTCGTTCGCCCAGACCTATGGCTATTTCGAGATGCGCGCCGAGCTGCCGGCGGGCCAGGGTATGTGGCCTGCCTTCTGGCTGCTGAACGCCGACGGGACGTGGCCGGCCGAACTCGACGTTCTCGAATTCCTGGGCCACGACAAGGACACCGCCTACGCCACGGCGCATTCCTCGATCGGCGGCCACACTCTGACGAGCTTCCCCGTCAAGACGGACGACCTCACTGAGGGCTTCCACACCTTCGGCGTCGATTGGCAGAAGGACACGCTGGAATGGTACATCGACGGCGCGAAGGTGGCCGAGATGGCAACCCCGCGTGACATGCACAAGCCGATGTACATGCTGGTCAACCTGGCGGTGGGTGACACCGGCAGCTGGCCGGGCAAGTACGACGCCTCCATGCCGACCACGCAGCTGAACGTCGACTATGTCCACGCGTGGGCCAACGATGCCATCCACTGACCCGCGTCTGTTGGTGCCTTACCTCCGGCCCTGAGATCCGGCGGCTTCGTCGACGCCGCGGCCTGCAGAGGCCCGGGTCTTCGGGACTTCAGATCAGGCAGGGCTGACAGAAAAACACCGGATGCTGCTGGCACAGTCGGGTCGACCGACAGCAGCATCCGGTCCGGTGGCGGATCTTCCTTCCGGCGAGGAAGGTTTTAGCCCGCCACTCCCATGAAAACGATTTTGGCGGAAGCCAGGGCACGGCGCGTCTCGCGCTTTTGGCCACGGCGCACTGCCTCCCGGGAGCCACCTCGTCCGGTGAGGGGGCGACGCCCTCCTGACGGCGGAACTCCGGATGAAGGGGTCTGGATCGTGCGGCAGGCCCGCGCAACCGCCCTCGACACAACGCCGTCGCCTGCGCCGGACCGCGAAGCGATATCCGCCGCCCTCCCTGCCCATTGGCGGCACGTCCGGGCGCTTGGCCAGATGCAGGCCGCGACCAGCTCCCGCACTCGCTCCATTCGGGGCCTTTGAACTCAATGTTTAGATTAATTTGTCTGTGTCGCGGTACTGATCTTTAACGAAACAAGTACCTCACTACGCTAAGTTGGGGAACAACCGGCAGTATTTGCCCTGCATTAACTTGGCTGCTCGCATCGTCCGCCATCGATCGCGAGAAAGTAAGCGACCCATGGCGGACACGGCATTGTTATCGGCTCAGTACACCGCAGGCAAAGCGGGTGCGGATCGGATCGACCTCTCCTCGCGCGGGACGCGCGCACAACTGATTGCCGGCCAGGATGGTGACGACATCATCATCGGTGCATCAGGCAACGATACAATCAACGGTGGCACCGGAAACGACATCATGACCGGCGGGCTCGGCGTCGACACCCTGACGGGCGGAGCCGGGGCCGACCGCTTCGTGTTCAGCAAGGCGGATCTCGCCGGTACGGCCACCCTGACGGGCGCCGCCCTCGACCGGATCACCGACTTTGAGGGAGCTGGCGCCGCGGGCGGCGACATGGTGGTCTTCCGCGGCTTTGCCGCCAATGCCAACGTGGTCGAAATCGCCCGGCAGGGCACGCTGCACACCTACGAAATTCGGGAGAACGGCGTCGCCGTCGGCCGCTTCACCGCTGTCCATGCCGGGGAGGCGCTTAAGTCAGGCGACTTCGTGTTCGAGGCGTCGGAGGCGTCCGTGGTCAAGCCTTCGCCGGAAGCGCTGATCACGCCGGCGGCGTCGAGCACGCTCGCGCCGGTGGTTTCCGCAACCGCACCGGTCAGTTCGAGCAGCGGCCCGATCGCACCCCT
>NZ_LMNJ01000042.1:0-4733 GCF_001423325.1 Methylobacterium sp. Leaf113 | reverse complement strand
GTGACTGTAGGCACGGGCCATGGCGATCTCCCTGACGAACCTTCAGGGATCAACGCTCACCTCGCCGCAACGACTCAGGGATCGTGGAAAACGCTCTAGTGGGGCGCTACGCGATTAGGCGGGAACAGCATTCGATTGAGAGCCGTTGCAAACGCCGTAGATTGAAAAGGCTATGTGCCCTGTCGCGGTCATCGGATTGCGCCCGCTATAAAGCTGCATCGTCAGGCAAATTTGAGCGCAGACAGCCCGACGTCGAAAGATATCTCCACGTCGAGCAGAGCCTCAGAAGATTCAACGCGGTCGCCCTCAACCAGAGTTTGATGTTCGATCCCGGTCGAAGATTGTACGAGTCTTTGGTAAAGAGCGATGAGGTCATCTCCTTGATCGGCTGCGGTTCGCGCTGGTGTCGCTGGGGCGGGCGGATTCACCACGAAGCGGTCAGGCTGTGCATCGATGCACGCGAGCGCATCCCGTAGACCGTTCTGGGATGCTACGTCGATGCGGAAGCCATTGACTCCATCGATCACTTCCTCGCCGATCGCACCTCGGTTGCCGGCCACCACCCACAGTTTCGATGCTTGGGCCTCCCGGGTAACCAATCCAAAACTTTCCGGCCAAAGCGATGGAGCGAGGAGGACATCCATCCCGGCATAAAGTTCGCCGACACTGTCCTGTGGCACGTTGCCGATGATCCGCACCGGTGTGGTTCCCCACGTTTCTTCGACTACCTGATCTGTCGAGAGCGTATGATCGACCAAGGTAAGGACAAGATTTTGGAAGCGGGACGCTTTCAGGACCGCCTCAATCAGTGTCGCGCCCTTATGCAGCGTGCGGCCGCCGACATGGCCCAGTCGTACTTGCCCTGTTACGCTGGGTTGATGTGCGATCGGTTTCAGCCTCGGGACCCCGTTGGGCACCGCGATCGTTTGGGGGAAGCCTGCCTTCCGATACAGATCGGCGAAGGTTTCCGAGACCGCACAGATTGCTGCCGCGGAATCAAGGGATCGCTTCAGCCGCCGCCGCCTCGCGATCGATGCTGTCGGACCATGCGCGGGATTGACGGCGTCGAGAAGCGGATCGGACGACGGTAGCTGGATCGATCCATCCTGGTCGGTGAGGAACTGGAAGTCGGAGATCCACCAAGCGTCGTGGACCGTGATGACGTAAGGGATTTCGCGTGCTTGCACCGCCTCCACCACCGCCGCGGTAAGGCGCTGTACGCAGTGGAAGTGGACGAGGTCGGGAGTAAACCGATCAAGCAGATCCTCGAACGGCGGCCCCATCTCCGGATTGAACGGACGCCAGTCCATATGCATCTCGGTCGGCGCTCCGATGCGGTAGACGGGCAATCCCCGATAAGCGTCGATGCGCGTACGGTAGGTCGTGCTGGCCTCAAAGTCCGTGGCCGCCACTGCGATCTCGAAACGGTCGCCGGCGTGATCCAAGAGATGGTCGATGTTATCGCGCACGACGCGCGTGGCGCCTCCTACCGTCTGTGGTGGGAAGAAGACGTTCACGACGAGAATGCGCAGTTTCGCGGCACTATCAGTCCGGATTCCGCGCGCCGGTGCGGGACTTGGCTGCGCGTTGGCAACTCCGTTGGTGGGCCAAGTGGACCGGATCGGCCAAATCTGCGCGCGGCTCGCTTCAGATGCTGCTTCCGAAGGATGGATTGGCGATGGCAGGAAATGCCGAAGCGTCTCTACCGCGGCGTCCCGTCCATGATAGGCAATCGCCTTGGCGCGTGCCTGTTCACCGATGTGACGCCGTAGATCCGGATCGGCAATCATAAGTCGAAGCGCTTGCGACCAAGCCTCGGCGGTTTCGGCGAATAGAACTTCTTCCCCGTCGCGAAGGAGTTCGCGGTAGGTCCGAGTTGGGCTGACGATCGAGGGTACACCGCACATGGCGGCTTCGAGCCATTTGATCTCGCTCTTCGCATCCGCGAAGTGGCCGGGAGCAAGAACCGCAAGATTGATGTCGGTACCGGATAAACATTCCCAATAGGCACTCACATCGTCGCTGAAAGGAACCTGGATCACACGGTCTGCGAAGGGCCTAAAGCGATCGTCGAGGTTAAGATAGCCTGCGATCACGAGCCGGATTTGCAAGTGCTCCCCCAGTATCTCGAGTAATGCGGGGGCTGCGAGCTCGGTGAAATCGCGGTTATGAGCACGTGTGCCGGAGCCGTAGAACAGCGTCAGGGCTTTTTCAGAGAACGGCGTGTGCGGGCGCGCAAGAAACGGCAAGTTGCGCGCGTCGAAGCCATTGCGCAGAACGTGACAGGTGCGGGATCGCACCAATGGACGCATTGCCTCGGCGAGTGCCGACGTCGAAGCGAGACCAATATCGCAGGCCTGCAGGGCGTAGCGGAACAGCGGCACATCGTACTGAAGGTTGAGGTGCTGCGATCTGCTGATCTGGCCCTCGAAGCTTTCGAGCGTGTCCGGGTAAACACTGGGGTCGAAGAGTAGGTCATCGATCTCATAGATCGTCGGCAGGCCGAGGGCGCGCGCATAAAGGATCGCGTGAAGCACCCCGGGCCGGGCGGCGACGCGGTAGAAGATGACTGCTGCTGCGTGATCAATCGAGGCGCGGCTCCGCTCGGCATCATGATGGGCGAACACCTCGACGCTCCAGCCGCCATGCTCAAGTTGCTGAACTCTCTGCACGACGCGATAATGTTCGCATTGAGGCAGATCACGGTTTGCAACGATCACGATGTGACCGTTCTTCGGCGCCGCCAGCGGTGCCGGTAATGGGTCAGCCAGGCGGATCAAGTCAGCGGTCTGATCGAGGCAGGCGACGAGCCTCGCGTCCGCTTCGTGGCGCTGCCCATTCGCGTAGAGATCACGCACCTGGAGACTAGCCAAGTCAAACGCCCGAGTGATGGCGCGGTGGGCCGTACGGCGCCAGTGGGGTGAACTGTGCCAGGCCGGTGCCGAGTGTCGGACGCGCTGAACGGCATCGGGCACATCATCTAGATGTTCAAGTAAACCTTCAATGGCGTGGATGTGGCTCCAGACAATCGCACCCGGCGCATCCGCTGCAGCAACAAAGGCACGCGTCGCCTCCTCCACGCGATCGAGCTTGCGCAACGCGTCACCACGACGATGCTGAAGGCGGCCGACGTCGGGGGTGATCCGGAGTGCTCGGCTGTAGGCGCTCTCTGCGGTTCTGGCGTCGTTACGAGCGAGGTAATGCTCTGCAATCTGCTCCAGAAGCTGCGCCGAGCAGCACTGTCGCAGAGACTCAACCTCCGGCACGAGGAAGCCTGTCGTTACGAAATGCTTCAGTGCCTCGAACCGCCCGGCCTTCGGTTCAGGCAGCTTTCTAGGCAACAGGCGGCGGTAATCCTTTTCGTCGAAACATTGCGGGAACGAGTCTTCGCCGAGGAGTTGGATGAGCGCCGAAGCCTCGGTGCCAGGCACGCCCCGCGACATCCCAATGCTGAGCCAATGTCGATAGAGATCGATGTCACTGACGTTTGCTTGACAAGTGCCGAGTTGCTGGCGGTAGAAATCGGGATGGAATTTCAAGCGCATGGCGATGGGAGCGAGGCGGTCGATACCCATCGTCAGGAACAGGACGAGACCATCCATTCGCGACGTCGGTTGCCGCGGTAGCCACGCACCGTTCAGCAGAACGAACTCGTGCAGGACGAACCGGCTGAGCCAGGGGCCTGGCAGCAGATGCACTTGTGCCAGAAGGTCTGCGAAGCGTTCTGGAGGCCTAGCGCGACCAGATCCCCAAGTGTCGATGCCATCCGCCGCGAGCATCCGCGCATAATCTTGCTCGAAGGTGCTAAGGTCCAGGCTGAATGAACGTCCTTCAATACGGCCGAAGCGGAGGTAGTGTTCGCGGAGTTGCCAATGTTTCGTCATACCAGAAAGATCGGCATGTAAAGCCTGGTAATGCTCGGGAACGAAGTGCGGCGGCAGACGACCGTATCGGCTTTCGAGCGTCGAGATCATGACCGCGGCATTGGGGAAGCGGCCCTCATGACGGCCAGAAACGGTATAATGCCGCGTCAGTGCACTGTCATCCGAAAATACGGACAGATCGTTGTAGTAGTCGCGGTAGAAGCCGAGATCGATCTCTTTTGAAGTAGACTCTCCTTCCCCCTCCAGTTCGACATCGAAGTCGAATCTCGGTACGGGACCAGATTGGATTTCTTCTGCTTGTAACAAGCCTCTGTTGGGAAAGAGAGAACGTTGCCTCTTCGACTTCTTTCCGATCATTCCACGGCCCTTGCCGGTGCTGTATAACGCGGAAAGGGCACTCTCCAAGGTCGACCGATAGGTCTTGCGCATCGTTCGATCCTCGCGAGCCTCACTCGACGAGTCATCCCTGCTCTGTCGCTTCGAGGCTCCTCTGATCCTCTGTCTGACGAACCCTCCAGATTCCTACCCACGTCGCACCGTTCGATATTCTGGCGCCTTGGAGCATCGTCCGTGGAAACAACGATCGATCGATTGCAGCACTGTATTTCTTATCCAGGACGGCATCTGTTCCAACTGCTGCGTAGCCCGCCCGCCCGCCCAACGATCCTTACCAATCCGGCATTGGCATTCATCCAGATCAATATTTCTTCTCGTCTTAGGGTGTGAGCCGAACCAAGACGTTGCGAGAATTCTGGTTTTGTGATTCAGAGCCGCCGTTTGCAGCACGGAGGCGGCGATGGCGGACCTGTTCTGGCTCTCGGATGAGCAGTGGGCGGTGATGGAACCGTT
>NZ_LMNJ01000041.1:0-9670 GCF_001423325.1 Methylobacterium sp. Leaf113 | reverse complement strand
CAAGCGGAAGATCCGCCACGACAAACGCCGCTACCGCGAACGCTGGCGCATCGAGGCGACCTTCAATCGCCTGAAGGACTTCCGTCGCATCGCCACCCGCTACGACAAACTGGCCCGCAACTACGCCTCGGCCGTCGCACTCGCTGCCGTCATCGCCTTCTGGTGCTGATCGAGTCCAGACCCTAGGCTTTTGGCCTACCTGACCCTGACCCAGCAAAAATGCCACTTGATCCGACTTGCAACAGGTTTTCAGATCCAACGTCGGATCATGGCTCTGTTGGTCCAGAGGTAGGAGGACATACGACACAAGCGCATAAAAAGATGCGGTGAGACGGAGAGACAAAGGTTTCCGTCATACAGGTCGCGTCCGCCCCTACCCGACAGGTCAAAGAGTGTACTAGTCCCAATCAAGTTTTTTGATTGGGGGAAACACAATGGCTGTTGCAAAATCTGCATTCAAAGGCGTGGGATATGCCAATGACGCCTTCGACATGACAGGTAAAGCCCTTAATTTAATTGGCATGATTCCTGGCGTCGAAATTCCCAACGAGCTTCTTGAAGTATTTGGTGTATTCAATGGTGACCCTAGCTTGGACCTTCTCAATGAGATGAATGGCAAGCTAGACGATATCTATAAGCAAGGACTAGAGATACTTAACGACATCGGCTTGGTTAAGGACGAGGTGCATAATATTGCGCTCAATTCGATCAAAACCAGCGCAATAAATGCGCAACAATACCTTAATGATTACAAGCTTAATGGCACTGAGTTTTACCGGAACTCTGCCATCGAGAAGTCGCGTGATGCGCTGACCGCTGCAGAGGTCTTTGCAGGAAATGAGAAAGCAGACATCTCACTCGTCTTACCGTCGCTGTTTACGGCCTTCACAACTCGGGTGAACGTTATCCGCGAGACCAGCGATGGGGCGACTTCTGGAGACGCCAAAACTGAACTTTCAAACGCTATTAAAGTTCTGGAAACATCAGTCGCAAAGTACAAGGCGCAGCTATCCGATACAATTAATCTGAAAATCGACGTTAGTTATGACTATATGACAGAAGAGGTATTACTTACAGCATATATTGATACAGGAAACGGCAGACCAAACAACGTTGGAGCGGCTGCTTATATAACTGATTTTCGTAATAGTAATGTAGATATTGAAGCCGCCGTAAAACTCTCCCCTACTTACACCAGCGAAGGAAGCGTATCAACATGGAATGACTGTGAAGTTATCGATATAGATATTGTTCATGCAATATTTAGCAACTTTAGATATGAGGACCATACGATACCATCGCTTACTCAGACGGAAGCAAACTACCTCGATAAAGTGATCTATCCTCAGGCGCACTTAAGTGAATTGAAGACAGCCGTCGATACGCTCAAGCAACTCGTCAGCGGCCAGTGGGTGATCGATGTCGATGGAACAGTCGACCACACCATTCAAGCGAACCATGATATCCCCGAGACGTTCGCCCAATGGCCGGGCTTCACGGCGCCTCACACGCTGGAGGGTCGGGCTGGTAACGATGAGGTTATCGGCGGTGCAGGCAACGACACGCTCAGAGGCGGTGGCGGTGATCCGGCACGCTACGGCACTTTCGGCGACGGCAATGATCATCTTCACGGCAAGGGTGGCGACGACATCCTAGTCGGCGGCACCGGGAACGACTGGCTCGACGGTGGTAGCGGCAATGATCGCATAGATGGCGGGGCCGGCACCGACACGGCGAGCTATGTGTCGGCAACGGATGGCGTGTCCGTCTCCCTCGACTTGAAGGACTGGCAGGAGACCGGCTTTGGCAAGGACCGGCTTGTGAGCATCGAGAACCTGGAAGGCAGCACCTTTAACGACAGGCTGACGGGAAGCGTCGAGGACAATACGATCATTGGCCTCGCCGGCAACGATTCGATCAACGGCAAACAGGGGGCCGATCGCATGATCGGCGGAACCGGAGACGATACCTATATCGTCGACAATGTCGGAGACACTGTCGTTGAGGCCACTGGCGAAGGATTCGACACGGTGCAGACCAATCTCGCGAGCTACACGCTCGGAGCCAACGTCGAGGAGCTGGTTTACAGCGGCACCAGTAATTTTATGGGTATCGGCAACGAGCTGAACAATAGGCTGTTTGGTTATGATGGTGCTGACAAGCTCGACGGCAAGGCTGGCGCCGACAAGATGTACGGGGGTTTCGGCAACGACACTTATGTAGTCGATAGCACCGGCGATGTGGTTACGGAATTCGCAGACGAGGGTATGGATCGCGTGCTGTCCAGCGTCAGCTATACCCTAGGGGGTAACGTCGAGAACCTCAGCCTGGCCTCGAGTGCTGCGCTTAGCGGCACCGGTAACGTCCTCGCCAACTCCATCGTTGGCAACGCTGGCGCCAACCTCCTCGATGGCAAGTTCGGCGCCGACACTCTGACAGGCGGCGCCGGTGCCGATACTTTCGCGTTCAGCACGGCGTTGGGCTCGGGCAACGTCGATCGTATCACTGACTTTGTGGCATTGGATGACACCATCCAGCTCGATGGTACAATGTTTACGGGTCTGGCGGGAGGAGCCTTGGTCGCGGCCGCCTTCAAGGACCTGAGCACCAGTGCGGTCGATGGGGATGATCGTATCCTTTACGATAGGACCACCGGTCGTCTGTCCTACGACACCGATGGTAGCGGCAGCGGTGCTGCCGTGCAGTTCGCTGTTCTCGACAACAAGGCCGTGATCACCGCAGCCGATTTCGTGGTCACTGGCACGGGGACCGGAGGTACGGGTGGCGGTACCGGCCTAAACGTGGTGGCTGGTGCCACAGCGGGCAACGACACCCTGACCGGAACCAGCGGCAACGATCTCCTCAATGGCGCTGCCGGTGTTGACACCCTGACGGGCCTAGCTGGCAACGACACCTATGTGGTGGACAATACCGGTGACATCGTCACGGAAGCCGCAAGTGCCGGCACCGACACGGTGCAGACCAGTTTGACGAGCTACACTCTGGGCGCCAACGTTGAGAACCTGACTTACACCGGCACGAGCGCCTTTATCGGCACTGGGAACGGGCTGGCCAACACCCTTACGGGCGGCTCGGGTGCGGACAAGCTGAGCGGCGGCCTGGGTGCCGACACTTTGATCGGCGGGGCTGGAAACGACACTTACACGGTCGACATCTCCAGCGATGTGGTGGTGGAGGTAGCCAATGCTGGCACTGACGGTGTGCTGACCAATGTCAGCTACACGCTTTCCGCCAACGTCGAGAACCTGACGTTGACAACGAGCGCTGCGATCAACGGCACTGGCAACGGACTGGCCAACACCATCGTTGGAAACGGCGGAGCTAACGTGCTCGATGGCCGAGCTGGCGCTGATACCCTGACGGGTGGAGCAGGCAATGACACCTTCGTGTTCCGCTTTGGGGCGACAGTCGGCGATAAGGTGCTCGACTTCACCGGTGCAGGCGTGACGGTTGGCGACAGCCTAGCGTTCTATGGCTTTGGGACAGGGGCCACTCTCGCGCAGGTTGGTACGTCAGATAGCTACACCATCAAAGCAGATGCCGCGCATGGGGGCATGAGCGAGACGTTCCAGCTTGTCGGCGTGACCAACCTCGATCTGCTCTCAGGCTCAGGCCACAACGACCTCATGCTGTTCGCCTGAGGTACGCAGACCAGACCGTATGGTGTAGAGGGCGGTGCAAATCTAGGCCACTAAACCGCCCTCAACGCACCGGCCTCATGCGCAGCCTCTCAGCTGCCACGTCGGCGTAAGGGTCTGATCCGGAGATCGTTTAAAAGATGGGCTCTGCCGGGCTTGGTGAAGCTCAAGTGGCCTGGATTTACTCCGCCCTACAGAGGGCATCCACCAATTGAAGAATCAGGTTTCGCGCAGCCATGCCCAGACGTGTTTCAACGTCCCCTGACCGCCGATCCGCTGAGCCATCCGACGCTCGCCACGCCATGCCTGGGGCGACGAGCCGTACCGGTTGCGAAAGCTGCGGCTGAGTTGCGAGACACTGCTGAAGGCAAACACCTCCCCCAAGCGGCCAATCGTGCGAGTCTCCAGGGGATCGGCAAGGGCATCGCGCACCGCCTTTAGGCGCTCGCCTTGCACGAAGTACATCACGCCCCCCTCGGGCTCAAACAGTCGGTAGAGGGTGGACCGCGAGACCAGCATCTGCCTGGCGATGAACTCCGGTGACAGATCGGGCCGCGACAGGTTCGCTCGCACGATGGTTTTGGCCAGCGCCATCAGGCTGCCGTCGAGTTCACGGCCATCCAGCACGTCCGAGGCCTGCGAGGGATCGAGCAAGCGACGCAGGAAGGTGACGAACTCATTGGCGAGAGCCGGAGCGTCGTCTGGGCGCGTGGTCGGCAATCGACGGTAGATGCTGAGGATCTGTGTGGCCAGCAACCGGTTGCGGGCCGCATCGAAGAGGAGGCCGTGCTCCTCGAGCGGCAATCCATGGAGATGGGTGCAGGGTACGACGAAGCCGGTCGTATCAGCCCGATCGAACATACCATCGAGCAGGTGACGGCGACCGATGAGTGCTACGGCGCCAGCCGAGACAGAGGCGGGACGGCCAGCGATGGTCCCTCGGTAGCGGCCGCTCCGCCAGAGCTGGAACAGGAAGTGGTCGGGACCGGCCTCGACGCGTCGGCGGTCCCGCTGGATCCGCTGGGTCGAGAGCAGTGTACGATGAGCAACGAGGTCACCGACCTGGTACGCGACGTTGGTGCCGAAAGGCAGGAGGGCGGATGGCGTGGTCGGACCAACCTCGTACATCGGCGCCATGAGGGTGCGCCATCGCTCGAAGGCTTCTCCCGGGGGCAAGCCTGACGTGGTCAGGAAGAAGTACGGCAGGCCCGCCTCAGCCGTCGTGTCCTCTGCGCCCAACGAGTCAAATCCTTCGCCATCCGACCCGTTCGGCGTAGGACGTTAGGCATGCGTTCCTCGGCGGGGCAAGCCAAATGCTGGCGTGCGATCGACGAAGGGCAGAAACTAGCCTGAGGAGGGCGTGTCGCAAACGCGATCGGACCTGCGTTTAACCCCGCGTTGACCATACGGTCGGCATGGCGCCTTCTGAACCGGAGGCCACCCATGATCCTGTCCGCCATCGCTGCGAAGCTCAAGCAGCGCGCCCAGCGCGACTTCAGGGGCCGGCACGACGAGGCGGCGCTCATCATCCAGGCCGTCGCCTGGTACCTGCGTTACCCGCTGAGCTATCGTGACATTGAGGAGCTGTTCTGAGGAACGCGGGGTCGAGGTGGATCACTCCACGCTGAACCGCTGGGTCCTGGCCTACGCGCCGTTGATCGAGAAGCGGCTGCGCCAATTCCGCAAGCCGCACTGCGGGTCGATCCGGATCGATGAGACTTACATCAAGGTGCGTGGTGAGTGGCGCTACCTCTACCGAGCCGTCGACAAGCACGGCAATCCCATCGACTTCCTGCTGACCGCCCACCGGGATCTCGACGCGGCCAAGCGCTTCTTCCGCAAGATACTTTCGGCTGAGCCTCTCTTTGCTCCGGACCGTGTTGGTACCGATGGCGCCGGCACCTACCCGCCGGCTATTGCTGAAAGCCGCAAGGAGGGTCTGCTGCCCCGCATGCCGCTCCACTACGTCACGAAGCACCTACAGCAAGGTCTCGAGAGCGATCATTTCAGGCTCAAAAAGAGCATGCCGCGGATCGGCAGCTTCCAGTCCTTCTGCACGGCTCGGCGCACGATCCAAGGCTTCGAAGCCATACTCTGGCTGCGCAAGGGCTTCGGCTTCGCCGGCGCGTGGACGGTCCGCGAACAGAACCATCTACTCGGGGTCTGCTTCGGACTTCAGGCGGTTAACAAAACCTGAAAACGCGCGAGATCCAGCCTCTGATGCAGCCTACGGCACGGCTTGCGACAAGCCCTACTGGAGAGCGTCAGCCTCCACGGCTATCCGGTTGTTCGACGAGGCTTACAACGAACAGGAGCGGCCGGAAGCGGCGGTAGTGCGGCGTGGTGCACATTGAAGGAAGCTCTGGGCGGCCGATGACATACACGCTGCATCGCCTCGCCCCCGGCAGCTACGATCTCATCCTCAACGGCGAGATCGTCGGCAGTGTGGTGCGTGAGGCCTCAATCGAGGGCGGCGCCCCTATCTGGCATGCCGAGTTGCTGGATGATCCGCCGTCCGAGAAGCGACCGCATTCCCTTTAGCAAGATTGACCCTATCTCCGGAGGCTCCAGACAGCCACGGCTTGGCTCGACAATGGCGAAATCATCGATCGCATACGCAGTTCAACGCCGGAATTACCGCGCCTATGAAGCAATCTTATAAATTTTAATTGTAAATATAATGCAAGCAGTACGATAGTGACGGTTCCGTTATTTCGGGAATTGAGTTTTGTATGATAATCTTTGTACCGTTAGAATAAGAACGGAAATTTGAATGTCTGAAACCCCTGAAACTCACGTGCTTGGTTTCCTCGAACTCGCTGCCGATATCACCTCCGCTTACGTGTCCAACAACTCAATTCGGCCAACCGATCTGCCGGACCTGATCCGCTCCATCCACACGGCACTCGGCAGCATATCACCTCCGCTTACGTGTCCAACAACTCAATTCGGCCAACCGATCTGCCGGACCTGATCCGCTCCATCCACACGGCACTCGGCAGCCTTGCTAGCAGTGCTGCACAGGCGTCCAAAGAAGCTGAGGTCGAAAGGCCGACTGCTGCTCAGATCCGGAAATCCCTGACGCCGGACGGCATCGTCAGCTTCCTCGACGGCAAGAGCTACAAGACCATGAAGCGCCACCTGACGGGCCACGGTCTTAATCCCCAGAGCTATCGTCAGCGCTATGGCCTACCGGCCGACTACCCGATGGTCGCCCCGTCCTACGCCGCCATGCGCTCGGAGCTGGCCAAGTCGATCGGCCTCGGCCGGATTGCCGAACGCATCGATGAAGAGCAGCGCAAAGGGAAGGGTCGCAAGAAGGCTGCCTGAGCGCTCAAAGCTACAAGGAGGCTGTTGTCTCATGCGNCGGATTGCCGAACGCATCGATGAAGAGCAGCGCAAAGGGAAGGGTCGCAAGAAGGCTGCCTGAGCGCTCAAAGCTACAAGGAGGCTGTTGTCTCATGCGCCGCAACGAGATGCYCTACACCCTCGTGCCGGGCTCTTGCTGCGCGATTCATGTAGATCACGTCAAAGGGTGATATATCGTCTTCTTGAAAATCCTCAGCAAATGAGACCGGAGGAGATGGGTGTCTAGAGCTTAAGACCCATTTCGCCCACCGATGTGATCGGCGCTGAGCAATGCGCTGCTGCCAGTTCAGAATACCCCGCCTAGTGCCTTCGTGTATGCGCATTCGGATGTTCTTGGCTGATGATGAGCAACCTGCTCCGACAATTCTATATGCCGGAGCAGGTAAAGGGTTGCCGAAAATTTGTACTGAAATGTGCAATTATCCCGGCTACCGCGATATTTTGAAAAAAGACATTAACAACTGGCAAGAACCGACTGCGGCTACTAGACCTAGCGCATGGTCTTACAAGGCGCACAGACCTCATAGGCTCTGTCGCAAACGCGAACGCGCCTTCGTTCACGGGATCGTGGGCCATCCCTGGCCAGCTTGCCGCCTCCGCCTTGGAGCCGGCCCATGATGCTGTCCGCTATCGCCGCCAAGCTGAAGCAGCGCTCCAAGGCTGACTTTAAGGGCCGGCACGACGAGGCGTCGCTCATCGTGCAGGCGGTCTCCTGGTATCTGCGCTATCAGCTCAGCGACCGCGACATTGAGGAGTTGTTCTGAGGTGCGTGGCCTGGAGGTCGATCACAGCACCCTGAACCGCTGGGTCTTGGCCTACGCGCCGCTGATCGAGAAGCGGTTGCCGCAGCTCCGCAGACCGCACTGCGGCTCGGTCCGGATCGACGAAACGGACATCAAGGTGCGAGGTGATGGGCGCTGCCTCTACCGGGCCGTCGATAAGCACGGCAATCCGGTCGACGTCCTGATGACCGCCAACCGCGATCTCGATGCGGCCAAGCGCTTCTTTCGCAAGATGCTTTCGCCCGAGCCGTTGCTCGCCCCAGACCGCATCAGCACGGATGGCGCCGGCACCGACCCGCCGGCTATCGCCGAGGGCCGGAAGGCGGGCCTGCTGCCGGGAACGCCGATCCACTCCGTCACCAAGCATCTGCAGCAGGGGATCGAGAGCGACCACTTCTGGGTGAAACGGCCGATGCCGCGGGTGGGCGGCTTCCGATCGTTCAACACGGCGCGGCGCACGATCCAGGGCTTCGAGGCCCTGCTGTGGCTGCGCAAGGGCTTCGGCTTTGCCGGCGCATGGACCGTGCGCGAGCAGAGCCGATTGCTCGCGGTCTGATTCGGACTTCCACAGGCGAACAAAGCCTGAAAATGGGGAGGTAGAGGCCTTTCTGCGCCCTATACCCAAGCTTGCGACGGCCCCTCGCCAGTCCTTCCAGGGTAGGGCGCCAACTACGCGGGCGCTCGCACAACCCCTCGAAACCAACCGATACGCCGCAGGGGTGGGCCTTGCGGTGGGAGACGCCCGCTAGCAGGGAAAATCGAACGTTCGGTACCCACACCGAACGTCCACATTGCGACGGAAAGTGACGTGATCTGACCTGCCGCGATCAGGTAAATGTAAGATACCCGACCGACAGAACACCGATTAACAACGGGTAATGACAAGCGCAGTACGGGTTAATACGATGCAATCATCGTTAAAAAATGCAATTTCATCGAAAGCATGGCTGTTGAAGCTTTATTTCGACTTTGATGACGGTCTCACCCAGCTCAGGGATGAGGAAGGCATCGACCTTCCCGACGTAGAAACTGCACGGACGGAGGTTCTGAAGACCCTCGGAGAAATCGCTAAAGACGCTCTGCCAAAAAGCGATCAACAGGCGTTCACGGCCACGGTTCGTAACGCCTCCGGGGATGTCGTCTACAGCGCAAAGGTCACAATTTCCGGCGAGCAGCACGAACCATCCCGTACGTGAAGTTCCCCGTTTATCGTCGGCGCTGATTTTCGTACGGTTCTGTACGGAACAACACAAAGCCATAGAGATTTCGATTTTTTGAAACCTTTTTTATTACAATTGTTTGGGTCGACATATTGGTCGAAGGGCATGGCCCGGGAGGGTGCATGCTCAATCCGTTCATCCAGAAACTTGGACGCCGTTTCGTCCTGTCTGGGGCCGAAGAGAAGGCTCTTACTGATGCGAGTGCGCGCGTTCGCGATGTTCCATCCCGAACCGCACTCATCTCGGAAGGAGACGTGCCCGATCACGTCCACCTGATCCATAGAGGGTTCGCCTGCCGCTATAAGGTGCTTCCAGGCGGTGGACGGTCGATTGTCGCCTTCCTCATCCCGGGAGACTTCTGCGACCTGAACGTGTCGATCCTCGGCGAGATGGATCACAGCATCGGAACGATCAGCTCCTGCGACGTGGTGCGTATCTGCGACCTGAACGTGTCGATCCTCGGCGAGATGGATCACAGCATCGGAACGATCAGCTCCTGCGACGTGGTGCGTATCCCGCGTTCGGTGATGAATGACCTCAGCGGGAAACATCCGGGCCTGAACCGTGCCTTGCAGTGGGCTGGCCTCGTTGATGAAGCAATCCTCCGAGAGTGGCTGGTGTGCATGGGCCGTCGTTCGGC
>NZ_LMNJ01000040.1:0-8037 GCF_001423325.1 Methylobacterium sp. Leaf113 | reverse complement strand
GGCTACGTGGTGGCGGCGCCCGGCGCCGCGCCGGCGGAGGGACCCTTGCGCGCGGCCCTGGCGCGGCGTCTGCCGGACTACCTGGTGCCGGGCCGGATCGTGGTTCTGGCGGCCCTGCCGCTGACGCCGGGGGGCAAGCTCGACCGAGCGGCCCTGCCGGACCCGGCCGATCCGCTGCCCGAGGACGCGCCGGCACGGCCCTTGAGCGAGACGGAGGCCGTGGTGGCCGGTATCTGGGCCGAGGCCCTCGGCCTGCCCGCCCTTCACCCCGATCAAAACTTCTTCGAGGCCGGTGGCGACTCGATCCTCAGCCTCCAGATCGTGGCGCGCCTGCGCGCGGCAGGCTTTGCCGCACAGCCCCGGCAAATCTTCGCGCATCAGAGCGTGGCGGCCCTGGCTCGCGTGCTCCGGACGCGCGGCACCGAGGCGGCCGCACCCGCCCTGCCGGAAGGCCCGGCCCCGCTCACGCCGATCCAGGCGTGGTTCCTGCGCCAGGACATGCCACGCCCGGACCACTGGAACCAGTCGCTGCGCCTGATCCTCGGGGCGGATGTCGACGGCGACCGCCTCGCCGACGCGCTGCGCCGTCTTCCGGCTCGCCACGAGGCCCTGCGCACGGCCTTCCGGCGCGACCGCGAGGGGGCCTGGACCCAGGCGCCCGTCCCGGCCGAGCAGCTGCCCGACCCGGTCGCCCAGGTTGCGGTCGCATACGAGGTCGAGACGGAAGCCTGCTTCCGCGCCGCCGAGAGGAGCCTCGACCTCGCGCGCGGCCGGGTCTTCGCGGCAATCCTCGCCGTGGCCGACGACGGCCCGGCCCGCCTCCTGCTGACCGCCCACCACCTCGTCGTCGACGCAGTCTCCTGGCGCATACTCCTCACCGACCTCGAAGCGTTGTACCGCGACGAGGCCGCGCTCTCCGCCCCGGCCGTCCCGTTCCGCGCCGTCGCGCACCATGTGGGCACGCAGCCGCCGCGAGACCCTGCGCCCTGGATCGCCGCCCTGGGCGCCCCCTCCCGTGCCCTACCGGTCGACCATCCGGACGGCACCCGCCGGCAGCGCGACGCCCGCGAGATCCGGATCGCCTTCGATGCCGGCACCACCGCCGGCCTCGACAGGGCAGGGGGGGCGACGCGCCCGCGCCTGCACGAACGGGTGCTCACCGGCATCGCCCGTGCCGTCGCCACCTGGGCCGGCGGGGATGCCCTGCACGTCACCGTGGAGCGGCACGGCCGCGATGCGGCTCTGGCGGTGGAGCTCACCGTGGGCTGGTTCACCACGCTGGTTCCGGTGCGCCTCGCCCTCACGGGGGACCGCGATCGCGACGTTCGGATGGTCAAGGAGGCCCTGCGCTGCCTGCCCGGCGCGGCGGACGAATTCGGCCGCCTGCGCGAGCTGGGTCCCACCGAGATCCGCGACCGCCTCGCCGCCCTGCCGGTGCCGGCCCTGACCTTCAACCATCTCGGCACCCTCGACGGTCTCGCCCCGGGCGGCCTGTTCTCCCTGGACGCCGAGGACATGCGCCTCTCGGCCGACCCAGATTCACCGCTCGGCGCCGAGCTCACCATCGACAGCTACGCGCGCGGCGGCAGCCTCACCCTGCGTCTCACCTATGCGAAGACGCGCTTCACGGAGCGCACCATCGTGGCCCTGTCGAAGCGCATCCGGGACGAAGTCGCCGCGCTGGCATCCGCACGGGAGGCGCATGGCCTGACCCCGTCCGACGTGCCCCTCGCGGGCCTCGACCAGGACGGGCTCGATCGCCTGGGCCTCGATGACCACAGCGTCAGCGACCTCTACCCGCTCGCCCCCGCCCAGGCCGGCATCCTGTTCCACGCCCTCGCCGCGCCCGGAACGGGCCTCTACGTGAATCAGCTCGCCGTTACCATCGGGGGCCTCGACGCCCCGCGCTTCGTGGCGGCGTGGCGGGCGGCGCTCGCGCGGCACCCGATCCTGCGCAGCGGCTTTCTCTGGACCGAAGCGATGGGCGCGCCGCTCCAGGCGGTCCACGCGACGGCGGAGCTTCCCGTCGCGTGGCGCGACCTGCGCACGGACGCTGCGCCGGATGTCGGCGCCCTGGCGGAAGCCGAGCGGGCGCAGGGCTTCGACCTCGCGCGTCCTCCGCTCATGCGGCTCCTCCTGGCGGCCCTTCCGGATGGGTCCCACCACCTGATCTGGACTTGCCACCACCTCCTCCTCGACGGCTGGAGCAATGCCCGCCTCGTCTCCGAGGTGCTGCGGACCTATGCGGGCGAGGCCTTGGAGCCGCCGCACCGCCTGTTCCGGGAGCACGTTGCCGCCCTGGCACGGGGCGATTCCGTAGGCGACGCGGCCTATTGGCGGGATGCCCTGGCGCCCCTCGACGAACCGAGCCTCCTCGCTCCCGCCCTCTCGGGCGAGACGGGGTGGACCGGCCACGGAACTGTCGACACCCCGCTGGATCGGGCGCTGATCGCGCGCCTCAAGGCCGTGGCGCGCGCCGAGCGCGTCACCCTCGCAACTCTGTTCGAGGCCGCCTGGGCCCTGACGCTGGCGCGCTTCACCAACCGGTCCCGGGTGGCCTTCGGCGTCACGGTCTCGGGCCGGCCCGCCGATGACGGCGGGATGCATGAGGTGCTCGGCCTGTTCATCAACACGGTGCCGCGCTGCATCCACCTCCCGGCCGAGAGGCCGGTCGGCACGTGGCTGCGGGAGTTGCAGGACGCGGCCGCGACCCTGCGCGACCATGCCCTGGCGCCGCTGGTGGCGATCCAGGGCTGGGCGGGTTCGCCGGGCCGGCCGCTCTTCGACAGCCTTCTCGTGGTCGAGAACTACCCCATCGATGCCGTGGTCCGCGACCGCGACGCGGGCGGCCTGCGCTTCGGGCCGGTGACGACCCTGGAGGCGACGGACGTGCCCCTCACGCTCTCGGTCCTCCTCGAGGCGGCGCCGCGCCTGACCTGGAGCCACGACCGCGCCCGGATCGGCACCGCCGACATCGACCGGCTGGCGGCGCAGATGCTGGGCACCCTCGCGGCCCTGGTGGAGAACGCGCAGGCGCCCCTTGGGAGCCTGGACCTCGTTCCGGAGGGCGAGCGCCGCGCGGGGTGGGCCGGTGTCCGCCTGCCGGCCCCGGCCGGGCCAGCACCGGCTGAGCCGGCGATCCACCGGCGCATCGCCGCGCAGGCGCAGCGGCGCCCCCAGGCGATCGCCGTGACCTGCGCGGACGCGGACCTCAGCTACGGCGCGCTCGACGCCCGCGCCGCGCGGCTGGCCCGTCACCTCGTGCGCGCCGGTGTCCGACCGGGCGCCCTGGTGGGCCTCTGCGCCGAGCGCTCCCTCGATCTCGTGGTCGGCCTGCTGGCGATCCTGAAGAGCGGCGCCGGTTACCTGCCCCTCGATCCCGGCTACCCGGCCGACCGGCTCGCCTTCCTGCTGGCCGATTCGGGCGCCGCACATGTCCTGGTCCAGGGCGACGCCCTCGGGCCGGACGTCGCGCGGCCCACGCCGGCGCCCCGCCTCATCCGCCTCGACGGCCCGCTTCCGGGCGAGACCGACGCCGTGACCCTGCCGGGGCCGCCCCATCCCGACCAGCCGGCCTACGTGATCTACACCTCGGGCTCCACGGGACAGCCCAAGGGCGTCGTGATCACCCACGCCAACGTCGCCCGGCTCCTGGAGACCACGCAGGGCCAGTTCGGCTTCGGCGAGGCCGATGTATGGACGCTGTTCCACGCCTACGGATTCGACTTCTCGGTCTGGGAGATCTTCGGCGCCCTCTGCCATGGCGGGCGCCTCGTCGTGGTGCCCCGTTCGGTCGCGCGGGCGGCGGACGCCTTCCTCGATCTCCTCGTGCACGAGGGCGTCACGGTCCTGAACCAGACCCCCTCCGCCTTCCGGCCGCTGATGCAGGCGGTTCTGGCCCGCACGCCGTCCCCGCCTCTCGCCCTGCGCACGATCGTGTTCGGCGGCGAGGCCCTGGATGTCGCCGGCCTCGCGCCCTGGTTCGAGCGCTTTAGCGACGCGGGCCCCCGGCTCGTCAACATGTACGGCATCACCGAGACCACGGTGCACGTCACCTCGCGGGCGTTGCGGGCCGGCGACGCCGCATCGCCGGACAGCCCGATCGGCGAGGCCCTGCCGGACCTGACTCTCCGCCTCCTCGACGACGCCCTGGATCCGGTGCCGGACGGCGTGCCGGGGGAGATCCACGTGGGCGGCGCCGGACTCGCGCAGGGCTATCTCGGGCGGCCCGGCCTTACCGCCGCGCGCTTCGTGCCCGATCCGTTCGGTCCCCCCGGCGCCCGGCTCTACCGCAGCGGCGACCGCGCCCTGCGGCGTCCCGACGGCAGCCTCCACTATCTCGGCCGGGGCGACGGGCAGGTGAAGCTGCGCGGCTACCGCATCGAGACCGGCGAGGTCGCGGCGGCTCTCCGGGCCGAGCCGGAGGTCGCGGATGCGACCGTGATCCTGCGCGACGGCCCCGGCGGGTCGCGCCTCCTTGCCTACGTGGTCCCGGCGGATCCGGCGGCCGGCGACCTGGACGAGCCCGGCCTGCGCGCCCGCCTGCTGCGGCGGCTGCCCGAGCACATGGTGCCGGCCGGCATCGTTGCCCTGGCGGCCCTGCCGCTGACCCCCAATGGCAAGCTGGACACCCGAACCCTGCCCGAACCGACGCGCGCTAATCCGGTCTCGGAACCGCCGGAGGGCGAGACGGAGCGGGCGATCGCGACGATCTGGTGCGAGGTGCTGGACGTCAGCGCGGTGACCCGCGACGACAACTTCTTCGCCCTCGGGGGGCATTCCCTGAGCGCCGCGCAGGTGGCGATGCGGATCGGCCAGCGCCTCGGTACCCCGGTTCCGATCCGCACCGTATTCGAGGCCCAGACCCTGTGCGGCCTGGCCCGGGCGGTGGAGGCGGAGCGCGCCGACGGGGCGGGCGACCCTGGCGATCTCTCCGCCATGGACGATCTCCTCGCCGATCTGGAGGCCTGAGTGAACGCCCACGCCGCCGACCTCAGCCGCCGCTTCGGCCGCCTCCCCGCCGAGAAGCGCCGGCTCTTCCTCGAGGCCCTGGCCGCCCGCGGCATCGATTTCGGGCGCCTGCCCATCGTGCCGGGCGAAGCGGCGGATCCGGCGGTTGGCCAGCCCTCCGGTCTCCCCGTGTCCTGCGCCCGGCTCTCCTATGCGCAGGAGCGCCTCTGGATGATCGGCCGAATGGGCGGCGACGCGGCCCTCCTGCACATCGCCGGTGGCCTCTGGCTCGACGGTCCCCTGGACCGGGCGGCCCTTGCAGCTGCGCTCGCGGCCCTCGCGGCGCGGCATCCGAGCCTGCGGACCGGCTTCCGCCCGGGATCGGAGGACCGGGTCGAGGCGGTGACCCACGGGGCCGTCGGCGACACCCTGCTGCGCGACGCGGATGTCTCGGATCTCGCCCCGCCGGCGCAGCGGGAACGCCTCGATGCCTTCTCGCGGGCCGAGGCGCGGGCGGCCTTCGACCTCGCCGTCCCGCCGCTGCTGCGGACGCTGCTGGTGCGCTGCGGACCGGACCGACACGTCCTGCTCCTGACCCTGCACCACCTCGTCGCCGACGGCCGCTCGGTCGAGATCCTCCTGACCGAGTTGATGCGGCTCTACGCGTCCGGGCGCGCGGCCGACCTGCCGCCCCTGCCCATCGCCTATGCGGATTATGCCCGTTGGCAGCGCGACTGGCTGGAAGCGGGCGAGCTCGACCGGCAGCTCGGGCGCTGGCGCGACCTTCTCGGCACCGGCGACCCGGTGCTGCCGCTGCCCCTCGACAGGGCCCGGCCCGCGGTCCAGAGCTTTCGCGGTGCGGCCGTCGCCTTCGCGGTGGAGGCGGGTGTCGCGGAGGGGCTGCGCGGGCTCGCGCGGGTGGCCGGCGCGACCCCCGCCATGGTGCTCCTCGCGATCTTCGCCCTGCTCCTGCGCCGGATCACCGGCGAGACCTCCCTGCGCATCGGCGTGCCAATCGCCAATCGCGGGCGGCCGGAGACCGAGCACGTGGTCGGCCTGTTCGTGAACACCCTGGCGCTGCGCCTGGACGTCGACCCGGCCGCAAGCGTGGAGCGCTTCGTTGTGGGGGTGCGTGAGGCCATGCTGAAGGCGCAGGGACATGCGGACCTGCCCTTCGAGCGGCTGGTGGATGCCCTGCAGACCCGGCGCAGCGTCAGTCACACCCCCCTCGTCCAGGTGATGCACAACCACCGCGTCGCCGGCCCGGACCGGATCACGGTCGGCGACCTCACCGTGGCGCCATTCGGCCGCGAAACTGGCAGCATCCAGTTCGACCTAGTGCTGGAGACGGTCGAGTCCGCGGACGGGACCCTGAGCGGGACCTTCGGCTATGCCCGCGACCTGTTCCACCAAGAGACCGTGGAGCGGATGCGCGACGGCTTCCTGCGTCTCCTGTTCGCTGCGGTGGCGGAGCCGTCCCGGCGGGTGGACGGGCTGCCGCTAGTCTTGGCGGCGACCCGCCTGTCCCTGTCGGCGCCCTATCCCGGCCCCCTGCCGCTGGCCGATGCCCTCCTGCCCGACCTTATCGCCCAGGCCGCCGCCGCCCGGCCCGCCGCCGCCGCGGTGATCTGCCCGGACGCTGCTACCACGACAACGACGATTGCCGCCACCATCTCCTTCGCCGCCCTCAACGCCAGCGCCAACCGCCTCGCCCACGCCCTCGTCCGGCACGGCGTCCAGGCCGAAACCCGCGTCGCCGTCGCCCTGCCGCGCTCCGCCCGCCAGATCGCCGCCTTCCTCGCCGTCCTGCGCGCGGGCGGCGCCTTCCTGCCCCTTGATGCCGGCCTGCCCGCCCCGCGCCTGGCCAGCCTCCTGGCCGAGGCCCGGCCCAGCCTCGTTCTCGTCGATCCCAACACCCGCGCACGGTTGGCCGAGGCCCTGGCGCTGCTGCCGGAGCTCGGTCCCGGCGCACCAGGGTCTGAGGCTGCGCCCAGGCCGAAGGCCGAGCCTGAGCCCGTCCTGCTTGACCATGACGCCCTCGACCTCGCGGCCGAGCCCGCCACCGCCCCCGCCGTCACGCTGCACCCGGACCAGCTCGCCTAYGTCATCCACACCTCCGGCTCCACCGGCCGGCCCAAGGGCGTGGCCGTCACCCACGGACCCCTGGCCGCCCATATCCGCGCCACCGGCGCCCTCTACGAGACCGGGCCCGAGACCCGCGAACTCCACGTCCTCTCCATGAGCTTCGACGGCGCCCACGAGCGCTGGATGGTGCCCCTGGCCTTCGGCGGCTGCGTCGTGCTCAAGCCCGACGGCCTCTGGACCCCGCGCGAGGCCCTCGACGCCATGGAGCGACACCGCGTCAGCCATGCGGGCTTTCCCACCGCCTACATGCACGCCCTGGCGCTCGAGGCCGCCGCCGGCCCCGCCCCCAGCCCGCGCTCCTACGCCTTCGGCGGCGAGGCCCTCTCGCGCGAGAGCTTCGGGCTGATCGCGCGGGCCTTGCGCCCGCGCTTCCTCATCAACGGCTACGGGCCCACCGAGACGGTGATCTCGYCCCTGGCCTGGAAGACCGGCCCGGAGGCCACGGTGGAGGACGCCTAYGCGCCGATCGGCCGGGCGGTGGGTCCGCGCCGCGCCCTGATCCTCGACGCGGCCCTGGAGCCGGTGCCGGTGGGGGTGACGGGCGAGCTCTACCTCGGCGGCGCCTGCCTGGCGCGGGGCTACCTCGGCCAGCCGGGTCAGACGGCGGCYCGCTTCCTGCCCGACCCCTACGGGGCGCCCGGGGCCCGGCTCTACCGCACGGGGGACCTCGCCCGCTGGCGGGCGGACGGGACGGTGGCGTATCTCGGGCGGGCGGACGCGCAGGTGAAGCTGCGCGGCTTCCGGATCGAGCTGGGCGAGGTCGAGGCGGCCCTGCTCGCCCAGGAGACGGTGGCGGGGGCGGCCGCCGTCCTGCGGGACGGGCCGGCGGGTCCGCGCCTGGTGGGCTACGTGGTGGCGGCGCCCGGCGCCGCGCCGGCGGAGGGACCCTTGCGCGCGGCCCTGGCGCGGCGTCTGCCGGACTACCTGGTGCCGGGCCGGATC
>NZ_LMNJ01000039.1:0-8299 GCF_001423325.1 Methylobacterium sp. Leaf113 | reverse complement strand
CTCGTAGAGGGCGCCGGTGGCGCGGATATGGGCGGCCAGGGGTCCGTGGGTGACGGCCACGCCCTTGGGCCGGCCGGTGGAGCCGGAGGTGTGGATGACATAGGCGAGCTGGTCCGGGTGCAGCGTGACGGCGGGGGCGGTGGCGGGCTCGGCCGCGAGGTCGAGGGCGTCATGGTCGAGCAGGACGGGCTCAGGCTCGGCCTTCGGCCTGGGCGCAGCCTCAGACCTTGGTGCGCCGGGACCGAGCTCCGGCAGCAGCGCCAGGGCCTCGGCCAACCGCGCGCGGGTGTTGGGATCGACGAGAACGAGGCTGGGCCGGGCCTCGGCCAGGAGGCTGGCCAGGCGCGGGGCGGGCAGGCCGGCATCGAGGGGCAGGAAGGCGCCGCCCGCGCGCAGGACGGCGAGGAAGGCGGCGATCTGGCGGGCGGAGCGCGGCAGGGCGACGGCGACGCGGGTTTCGGCCCGGACGCCGTGCCGGACGAGGGCGTGGGCGAGGCGGTTGGCGCTGGCGTCGAGCTCGGCGAAGGTGGTGGTCTCGCCGCCGATCACGGCGGGCGCGTCGGGGCGTACGGCGGCGGCGCGCGCGATCAGGCCGGGCAGGAGGTCCTCGGCCAGGGGGAGCGGTCCGGGATAGGGGGCCGACAGGGCCAGGCGGGTCCGTTCCGGGACGAGGGGCAGGAGGTCCACCCGCCGCGACGGCTCCGCCACCAGCGCAACCAGAAGACGAAGGAAACCGTCGCGGATTCTCGTGACCGCTGGGGCGTCGAACAGCGCGGTGCGATAGGCGAAGGTGCAGGCGGGCGCCTCCGCGTTCTCCGCGACTTCCAGAACGAGGTCAAAGGCCGGAGTGCCTGTATCCCGCCCGAAAGCCGTGAGGCTGAGGCCGCCCGCCTCCCCGAGGGTGCCGAGCCCGGCCGGCTGCTGGCTGATCATGACCTGCGCCAGGGGGGCGCGGCCGGGCACGCGCTGCGGCTGCAGCGCCTCCACCAGGCGCTCGAACGGCAGCTCGGCATGGGCCTGCGCCTCCGCCAGCACGGACCAGACCCGAGCGACAAGGTCGCGCCCGTCGCCGGTGGGCTCGATCGCGACCGGGATGACCAGGGTGTTCACGAAGAGGCCGACGAGGCCCTCCGTCTCCGGGCGCTGGCGCCCGGCCACCGGCAGGGCGAGGCGCAGGGCGCGCGTCCCCGCGAAGCGGCCCAGGATCAGCGCGAAGGCGGCGGTCAGCACGGCGAAGGGCGAGGTGGCGGTGGCGCGCGCGAAATCCGCCACGCCGCGGCCGAGGGCCGGATCGATCTGGAAAGCGAGCAGGCCGGGGGACGCCGTCTCGGGTGCGCGGGCGCGGTCGCTCAAAGCGAGATCCGGCTCCGGGCCATCCAGGCGCGCGCGCCACCAGGCGAGGTCCTCGGCGCGGGCCGCTTCCCGGGCCGGGTCGCGCTGCCAAGCCGCGACGTCGACGGGCTGGATCTGCAGGGGCTCGAGGGAATCCGCCCGGCCCGCGCGGGCCGCCGCATAGAGGGCCGGCCATTCGCGCAGGATCACCCGCATCGACCAGCCGTCGGAGACGATGTGGTGCATCGTGACGAGAAGCACGTGCGCCTCGGGGGCGCAGCGCACCAGCCGGAACCGGGAGAGGGCGCCGCCATCGAGGGTGAAGGGAGCCTCCGCCTCTGCGTGCATGAGCGCCTCCAGGGCTTCTTCGCGCGCCCGCTCGTCGAGCCCAGACAGGTCCGTTTCGGGCAGGCCGGCCGATGCTCCCACGGGATCGATCACGGCATCCGCCCGCCCGTCCGGGCGCTGGCGCAGCCGCGTGCGGAAGGCCTCGTGGCGCGCCGTCAGCGCGGACAGGGTGGTTTCGAGGGCCGCACGGTCCATGGGGCCGTCGAGGCGCAGTCCGCCGGCTATGTGGTGGCCGGGGCCGTCGCCGTAGGCGGCCTCGAACCATAGGCGGTCCTGGCCGGGCGAGAGCGGTAGCGCGCCCGACCGATCCGCGCGCGGGATCGCGGCCTGGGCGGCGCCCTCGCGCAGGCGGTCCAGGGCCTGCGCGAGGGCGCCGAGGCGCGGATGGGCGAACAGGGTCGCGGCGGGCAGGGACAGGCCGGTCGCGGCGTGGATCTCGGTCAGGATGCGGATCGCGCTGAGGGAATCGCCCCCTTGGGCGAAGAAGTGGCTGTCGCGATCCTGCTCCGTCCGCCCGAGGATCCGGGCGAACAGCCCGGCCACCAGTGCCTCGGTGGGCGTGAGAGCCGCGGATTGCTGCGTTCGCGCCCCGGCCAGCCGGCCATCCTCGATCACCGCGTAGGCATCGAGGCTGCCCGCCAGCCAGCCCTCTCGGGTCGCCCCGCGCTGGATCTTGCCGCTGGAGGTGCGCGGCAGGCCGCCCGGATTGAGGAGCACGACGACGCGGGCGGTCTCCAGGAAAGCGTCGGCCACGGCTTCCGAGACCAGAACCGCCAGAGCCTCGGGCCGCACCAGCTTCTGGACGCTGCGCGAGACTTCCACGGCGACGCCGATGCCCTCGCGGCCCTCGCGTTCCAGGCCGAAGGCGGCGATCCGGCCCTGGCGCAGGATGTCGACCTCCGCCTCGACCACCCGCTCGACGTCCTGCGGATAGACGTTCTGCCCGCGCAGGATGATGAGGTCCTTGGCCCGTCCCACCAGGACGAGCCGCCCCGCCGTCAGGAAGCCGAGGTCGCCGGTACGCAGCCAGCGCCGGCCCTCGACCTCCGGGAAGGTCTCGGCGCTCGCCGCCGGGTTGCGCCAATAGCCCTGGGCGAGGCTGGGACCGGAGACGCGGACCTCGCCGACGACGCCCTCCGGCAGGAAGACCCCGGCCGGGTCGGCGATCCTGACCGGGTGGTCTTCCTGCGACATGCCGCACTCAACGAGGCGGCTCGCCTCCTCGCTCGCCGTCTCCCGTGCCTCGCCCCGGGCTAGGCTCCCGGGGTCGAGGTCGAGGCTGCACAAGCCGGCGCCGCGCCTGCCCGCCGAAACGAACAGGGTCGCCTCGGCGAGGCCGTAGCAGGGCATGAGCGCGCGCGGGTCAAAGCCGGCAGGGGCGAAGCGCGCGGCGAAATCCGCCATGGTCGCGGCGCGCACCATCTCGGAGCCCGAGAAGGCCACCTGCCAGGAGGATAGGTCGAGGCGCGCCAGGGCGTCGTCGTCGATGCGGTCATGGCAGAGCCGGAAGGCGAAGTCGGGGCCGCCGCTCACCGTGCCGCGATGGCGGTGGATCGCCTCCGGCCAGCGGGCGGGACGCCCCAGGAAGTACTTGGGCGACATCAGCACAGCCGGGATGCCGGCATGGATCGGCTGCAGCAGCCCACCGATCAGGCCCATGTCGTGGTAGAGCGGCAGCCAGCTCACCACCACGTCGTCCGCGCGGAAGCCGAGGCCATCGCGGATCGCGCGCTCGTTCGCCATCAGGTTGGCGTGGCTGACCACGACGCCCTTGGGCGAGGCCGTGGAGCCGGAGGTGTATTGTAGGAAGGCGATCCCGTCCGGCTCCGGCAATTGGCCTCGCCAGTCCGCGGCCTCCGCCGTCGCGATGTCCTCGACGCTGAGGACCACCGCCGCGGCGGCCCCCGGCAAGGCCCGGACGATGTCGGCGGCCTCGCGGTGCACGAGGATCGCCGCCGGCTCGGAATCCGTCAGGACCGCCGACAGCCGGGCCTGATGCTGCGCCCGGCGTGCCTCGGGCGGGAAGGCCGGCACCGCGATCAGGCCGGCATAGAGGCAGCCGAAGAAGGCCGCCACGTAGTCGAGGCCCGTCTCCAGCATCACGGCGACCCGGTCGCCCGGCAGCGCATGGCCCTGGAGCCGGGCAGCGACGGCCCGGACGCGCCGGTCGAGGTCCGCGTAGCTCACCGTGATCTCGCCGGAGGCCGGATCGTCGAGGAAATGCAGGGCGGCGACCGGGCCATGGGCCTCGGCCAGCCCGCGCAGGTGGCGGACGAAATCGCGGGCGGGGGCCACCGTGATCGGAGCGCGCGGGACGACGACGGTCATCGGATCTCCTGACGACATGCGAGGCTGGGGAGCAGCGGCGGGCTCAGGTCCGGGGCGCCGGCGCGTCCCCGTCGAGGGCGCGCCGCAGCGAGGCCGGGCGCATGTCGGTCCAGACCGTGTCGATATGGGCGAGGCAGTCGGCCCGGATCCCTGAATATCCGGTGGCGGCCCAGCCCTGCGGCACCGGCCGGAAGGACGGCCAGATGGAGTATTGCGCCTCGTGGTTGAGGACGACGAGGAACGTCGCTTCGCTGTCGTCGATCGCCATGGGCCTGCTCCCGGAACGCTGCGGTCTCGCTAGGCAGGACGGTGAGGGCCGCCGCGAATTTAGTCCGACGCCGCGAAAAAAGTTCGGGCCGGGCCTAAATCGCGGCGGCGCCCCGGCGTCCTTGTGGGCAACAGGTGCTGCGTCCCCGGCGCGATCGGGGGCGGTCCGCGCCTGACAGCGGAGAACCTGCCGGCGTGCAGACCTGTCAGCCGTGCAGACCTGCCAGCGAAGGCGAGGCCGATGTTGCGAACCCCCATGCCCTTTCGCGCCGGAGAGGCGGCCGGCCGCCCCCGGATCGTCCACCAGGCCGGCGAACAGCTCAGCGTCGTGGCGGACGACCGTGTGGCCCTGCGCTTGCGGCTGTCCGGGACCGGCCCCGTCCGCCTGACCTTCGAGGATGGGGAGGGCCTGGACGCCGCAACCGCGCTGCCCGCCCTGATGGCCGCGTTCGAGGCCGTCTCGGCGGCCCATCCGGACCAGGACCGGATCGGTCTGGACCTCGCGGGCGCCGCGGATCTCGTGCCGGCCCTGCGCGCCGCGGGCCTCGCAGTGGGTGACGGGGACGCGCTCGCGGTCCATGCCGCCCTGCTCTTGCAGCGCCCCGAGCCCTGGCTCGCGGACCCGTCGCGCCGGGACTTCCCCGCCATGCCGGTGATGACCGAGGGGCGGCGCCATCCCCTGCGGGCGCCCAAGCCCACGGGACTCCTCTATCGGCGCTTCATCCCCTGGCTCGGACAGTCGGTTGCGTTCCGGGCGGCGACCCTCGACGACGTCGATCGGCTGCACCGCTGGATGAACGACCCGCGCGTCAACGCGGTCTGGGCGGAGGCGGGTCCCCGCGCCAAGCACGAGGCCTACCTCGCCGGCCTCATCGCCGATCCGCACATGCTCCCCCTGATCGGCAGCTTCGGCGACGAACCGTTCGGCTATTTCGAGGTGTACTGGGCCAAGGAGAACCGCCTCGCGCCGTTCTACGAGGTGCGCGACTACGATCGCGGCTGGCACGTGCTGGTGGGCGAGGACCGGTTCCGTGGCCGGCCCTACGTCTCCGCCTGGCTGCCCTCGCTGATGCACGCCCTCTTCCTCGACGATGCGCGCACCGACCGGATCGTCGGCGAGCCCCGGGCCGATCACGTCCAGCAGCTGCGCAACCTCGAACGCTCGGGCTTCGCCCGCATCAAGACCTTCGACTTCCCGCACAAGCGCGCCGCCCTGGTGATGCTGTTGCGCGAGCGCTTCTTCGGCGAGCGGCTGTGGGCGCCGAACCCGCCGCAGGCGCAGCCCGCGCGCGTGGACGACGCGACAATCGCAGACCGCGCGCTGGGAGCCGCCGCATGACAGAAGGCTATCAGTCCGACGCCGCCCTGGGCCTTCGAAGCCCGGCCGCTGATTCCGAGGCGTTCACCTTCGGCGGCGAGAGACCGGACGGCGCCGTGCAGGACGTGATCGGGATCGGCTTCGGCCCGTCGAACCTCGCCCTCGCCATCGCCCTCGACGAGGCCGGCCGCCGGAGCGGACGCCCCGCCCGGGTGCGCTACCTGGAGCGCCAGCCCGAGTTTCTCTGGCACGGTGGCATGCTGCTCCCCGACAGCGGCATGCAGATCTCGTTCCTGAAGGACCTCGTCACCCTGCGCGACCCGACGAGCCCGTTCAGCTTCATCAATTACCTGCACGTGCACGGCCGGCTGACCGACTACATCAACCGCAAGTCGTTCTATCCGAGCCGGATCGAGTTCAACGACTACCTGCGCTGGGTGGCGTCCCACTTCGCCGACCGGTGCGACTACGGCGAGACCGTCCTGGCGGTGGAGCCGGAGCGGACGGGCGAGACGGTGCGCCACCTCGTCGTGCGCTCGGCGGACGGCGCTGGGCGCGAGCGTCGCCGCCGGACCCGGGCCGTCGTCCTCGCCACGGGCGGCGAGCCGCGCATCCCGGAGGCCTTCGCGGGCTTGCATGGCAATCCGCGCGTGTTCCATTCCTCAGGCTACCTTCGGAGCATCGAGGCGCTCCCCCTCGCCGGCCCCTCGCCGCGCATCGCCGTGATCGGCGCCGGCCAGACCGCCGCCGAGCTGTTCCTCGACCTCCAGAGCCGGCTGCCGGGCGCACGGATCGACATGATCTTCCGCGGCCAGGCCCTGAAGCCGGCCGACGACAGCCCCTTCGTCAACGAGATCTTCAATCCCGACTTCACCGACTTCGTCTATGGCCAGCCCGATCCGGGCCGCAGCGCGCTGATCGAGGAATTCCGCGGCACCAACTACTCGGTGATCGACGGCGATCTCCTGACCCGGATCTACGAGATCCTCTACCAGCAGAAGGTTGTGGGCGCGGCCCGGCACGCCCTGTTCCGGCGGACCCGCGTGGAGGCCGTGACCGACCACGGCCCGCAGGTCGCGCTCGACCTCGTCGACGAGGCCAAGGGCGCCCGCCGCCGGGACCGCTACGACGCGGTGATCCTGGCCACCGGCTATCGGCGCGACCGGGTCCGGTCCCTGATGCCGGCCCTGGAGCCCTACCTCGCGGACGGAGGCGTCGATCGCGATTACCGCCTGCGGACCCGGCCCGGCTTCGAGCCGGCCATCTACCTGCAGGGTTTCAGCGAGGAGAGCCACGGCCTGAGCGACACCCTGCTTTCCATCCTGGTGGTTCGCGGGCAGGAGATCGCGCAGGCGCTGCTGAGGGACGCTCCCCCGGTCCGCGCCTCGGCCTGATCCCGCCCCGCCCGACCTCACGCCCCGACGGACCATCCCGGATGATCGCCATGGCCTCTCCACCCGCCGAAGCCCCCGGGGCCGCCCCACCGGCGGGGGACGCGGTGGGCTATCGGCTCGATGGGGTGTCGTTCGTGGTGCCCGGGCGCCAGCTCCTCGCTCCCCTCACCCTCGACTTGCCGAGCCGGGGCGTCGTCGGCCTCGTGGGGCATAACGGTTCCGGCAAATCGACCTTGATCAAGCTGCTGGGACGCCAGCAGCGCCCGAGCGGGGGCCGCATCGGCTTCCGGGGTCGCTCCCTTGACGACTGGGGCGACAGGGCCTTCGCGCGCGCCGTCGCCTACCTGCCGCAGGCGACGCCCCAGGCGCCGGGACTGCTGGTGCGCGAGCTCGTCGCCATGGGCCGCTATCCCTGGCACGGAGCCCTGGGGCGGATCGGCGCCACCGACCGCCGCATCGTCACGGAGGCGATGGCGCTCACCGGCACGGAGGCCTTCGCCGAGCGTCTCGTCGACAGCCTCTCGGGGGGCGAGCGCCAGCGGGTCTGGCTCGCCATGCTGGTGGCGCAGGATGCCGGCTGCCTCCTCCTCGACGAGCCGATCTCGGCCCTCGACGTCGCGCACCAGGTCGAGGTGATGGCCCTGGTCCGGCGCCTGGCCGATGCGCGCGGCGTCACGGTGCTGGTGGTCCTGCACGACATCAACCTGGCGGCCCGCTACTGCGACGAGATCCTCGCATTGCACGGCGGGCACCTCATTCGGCGCGGATCCCCGGACGACCTCCTAACGCCGGAGTCACTGGAAGCCGTCTACGGGATTCGCATGGGGATATTCCGGCACCCGGACACAGACGTCCCCATCAGCTTCACCCGGTGACGCCGGCACTCGCCGCCGACGGCGCGAAGGGCGCAAGGTCCTAGCCCGGAAACCGAAGCAAGCGCACCTTCAGGTCGATGCGGTCCTGCCTGCCCTTTGGCCGGAGCACCATGGCCATGTACGCTCCGATCGATTCCTCTCCCATGAAGGATAGGCCGGAAGCCTCCGGGGGATCTGCAACCCACGCTCCTGGTCCTCCTTCGGCGGACTTAGATTGGGACACAACAGAAGGCTTCTCCGGAGGGTTCTCCCCCTGAAGGAACGCCCCCCGGATCTCCATCCGGCGGTCCCGTGCCGGGGGCTGGGAAGGACTGCTTGGCCTCGTGCAGGAGCATGGCCTAGAGCTGCACCCGATCAAGTTGGGTCAAAGGCATCGTAGCCTGCGGCCATCAGGTAGTTACGGCATTCGTCCGGTGTAAAGCGGCCGAAGGCTTGCT
>NZ_LMNJ01000038.1:0-8875 GCF_001423325.1 Methylobacterium sp. Leaf113 | reverse complement strand
CAGAACAGGTCCGCCATCGCCGCCTCCGTGCTGCAAACGGCGGCTCTGAATCACAAAACCAGAATTCTCGCAACGTCTTGGTTCGGTTCACACCCTAACACTCGTTGCACACATTTGCAATATATGAGAAACAACCGGTACGAGCAATCCTGCTCGGCCAAGTCTCGCCGCTTCCGCGGTGGCGCCCCAGCGGGTGCATCGGAAAGTGGGCGCGATCGTGCGGACGGACTCACGGCCCCTCAGACACCTGACGCAGCGGACAGGATTGATGCTCGGAATGGCGCAGCGCGGCGCGGCCGCTGGCCTCAGAGGCGTCTTCGGACCTGGAAGCGGCCACTGAGTCGGAATCGGGGTCGGAATCGGGCTTTCCGGCCTCGCGCAGGCCCAGACCGCTTCCCAAATCACGCCACCGTCCTTCGCGCCGCCGGCGCTCCAGGCGGGCGGCGGCGGCCTGTCGATCCCCGAAGGAGCCGGGCCGCAGGCCCCGCCCGGCGCGGACCGGCTGTCGGTGCGGGTGCGCTCCGTCCGGATCGAAGGCGATGTCGAGTCGCTCCCGGCAAAGGCGGCCGCCATCACCGCGCGCCTGTCGGGGCGCACCGTTCCGGCAACCGCCCTGTTCGAGGCGGCGCGGGATCTAGAACAAGCCTATGCGGCCGCCGGCTATGCCCTGATCCGGGTCGTCCTCCCGGCCCAGCGCCTCGTCAACGGGTCGGACCTGCGCCTGCTAGTCGTGGATGGATTCATCGAACGGGTCGACGCCTCAGCCCTGCCGCCGGAGATCCGCGAGCGGGTTGCCGCCATGCTCGCGCCCCTTGTGGGCGAGCGCGGCCTGAGCCTGCGCCGGCTGGAGCGTCGCATCCTGTTGGCTGGCGACACGCCCGGCGCGGTGCTGCGCTCGACTCTGGCCCCCGGGACGGCGCCGGGCGCCCGCCTCCTTGTCGTCGAGGCGCGCTATAAGCCAGTCACCGGATCGGTCTCGGCCGACAACACGCTGGGACGCGCGCTCGGGCGCGCAGCGACAGGCTTCGGGCTCGACCTCAACGGACCCACCGGCCATGGCGAACTGCTCTATCTGCGTGCTGCGGGTGCTCCCGATCCGAGCGGAGCGCAGGGATTCTTCGCCCAGGAGCCGCGTAACCGCGCGCTCGCCGTCGGCATGATCCTGCCCCTCGGGAGCGACGGGCTGACCCTGAGACGACCGACGCACGCGCCACGCCGAAGGCGGCGCCGGGCGCGCTCGGCGTCACCTCCGATTTCAGACGGTATTCATTGCTAGCCCGCTATCCACTGATCCGGAGCCGCAGCATCACCCTGAGCGGCGAGGTGGCGTTCGACGCGCAGGAGGAGAGGCTGTCGGCAATCGCCCCGGTGGCCGCGCCGCTCTCCCTCGATCGGCTCCGCATCGCCCGCATGGGCGGTGACGTCCTGTGGTTCACGCCGTGGGAGGGGATCGTCAGCGGGCGGCTGATGGGCGCCTTCGGGATCGACGGGCTCGGCGCCCGCCGCCCGCCTCCGGCCGGTTCGGAGCGCGAGCCGCTCTCGCGCCAGGGTGCCCGGCCCGAGTTCCAGAAGCTGGAGGCGACGCTGGCCTACACCCAGCCGCTGGCCGAGCACCTGACTCTCGACCTGCGCGCCCGCGCCCAGACCGCGTTCAACCAGGCGCTGCCCCGCTCCGAGCAGATCGGGCTCGCCACCCTCTCGGGCCTGTCGGCCTTCGATGCCGGCCTGTTCCAGGGCGACGACGGCTACGTCGTGCGCGGCGAGGTCCAGGTCTCCTTCCTGGTACCGGTCAGCCTGCCCTTCGGCCTACCGTCGGTTCCGGCCTAGCTCGGCTCGGGCCTGCCGGAGGCCGAGCTAGGCCGGGGCGGTGCTGATCAGCCCCTACGGCTTTGGCGCCTTCGGCACAGTGCGCCAGCAACGCCCCACCGCCCTGGAACGGGCCATCGTGCGGGCCAGTGTCTACGGCGTCGGCCTGCGCCTGGGCGCAGCGCCGCAGGCCAGCTTCAGCAATCTCAGCGTGACCGTCGAGTACGGCCGCGCGGAGCGATCCGACTACCGGCTCACCGACGATCGCGTCACCGTCACCACGTCCCTTCAGTTCTGAGAGTCTGTCCGGGATCATTTTGCAGCCTGGCAGAGCTTTCGGATCATGAGGCGGAGGGAGGCGCAGTGGAGGAAGGCCAGGGCCTTTCGGCTGTGGCATTCCAAGTCCTTGGCAAGGCGGCGGCAGCGGTTCAGCCAAGCGAAGGTTCGCTCGACGATCCAGCGTTTGGGTAGGACGGTGAAGCCCTTCGCCGTGACGGCACTGGCCTGATCGGATCGCTTGACGATCTCGACATCGACCTGTCGGCAAGCGCGGCGGAGGCCTGCCTGGAAGCGGGGGCCCTGATAGCCGCCGTCAGCGTAGAGCTTGAGCAGGAACGGATAGAGCCCGAACAGGGTCGCCATCACCCAGACCCCTCCGTCACGATCCTGTATGCCGGCCGAATGCACCAGGGCGGGCATCAGCAGACACTGGGTGTCGACGAGGATGTGGCGCTTCTTCCCTTTGATCTTCTTACCCGCGTCGAAGCCGGGCGGACCGATCGACACCCCCCTTTTTCCGCGCCCTTGACGCTCTGGCTGTCGATGATCGCCGCAGTCGGGCTCGCCTCGCGTCCCGCCTGCTCCTGGCACTGCACGAACAGCGCGTGATGGATGCGCATCAACGTGCCCTCGTAGTCCCACAGGTCGAAGTAGCCGTAGACTGTGCTGCGGGCCGGCATGTCCGTGGGCAGGGTCCGCCACTGACAACCCGTGCTCAGCACGTACATCAAGGCGTCCACCACGGCCCGCATCTCGATCGTGCGCTTGTTCCCGCCCCGTTTGGCCGACGGGATCAACGGCGCAATCAGCCCCAATTCCGCGTCCGTCAGGTCGCTCGCGTAGCGCAAGGCGCTCCGGTCATAACGAGCACGGTTCTCGGTCGTCCACATCAGCAAGGGCCCTTTCAAGCCCTCGCTTGAATCACAACCTACTCAAATCACACAATTTGTTGCCGAACAGACACTCAGTGTTGGAGCCCCTCATCGACGGGACCACGGCACGGACGCGGCGCAGACGCGGCACGATCCGAACGCCGCATCTGCCCAGCATCTCAGCCCACAAACGGCGCCCCTCGCTCCCTGCGCAACCCGATCACGATTCGAACGTGTGACCTTTGCCTTCGGAGCGCTCGCAGACACCCCTTTGAGCCTTATGGCCTCCCCACCCCCGTTGCGCGGAGCCCCCGCATGGGCTACCAGAGCGACACGGTCAGCACCCGTAGCTCAGCTGGATAGAGCGTTGCCCTCCGAAGGTGGAGGACCCGGCTCTCCAACGTGCTAAGTGCCTCCAGCTTCTTCAATAACTTAGCGTTCTGGCGTCCACACCTACGATGTTGGAAAGCTCGTCGCGGCGCAAATGGGCCACATCGGGGCTTGGAAGTTGCCCTCGATGAACGTCTCGGCGCCGGCGCTCGGACGGCTCGCGGCATACGAGCTCAAACGGAGCTACTCACTGTCTGCTCGGCAGCGCCTGGACTCTGATTTCGTTTGCACTCGATGATGATAACTTCAAATCGAGCCTGATGTAACTCCAGCCTCAACCGCTGGAGCTCTCTGATTTGAGCTTGACGCCTCCGCAGCAATCCGATCCTGCCAAAGAGACGAAGTCCTAGAAGACTTAACCTATCCGCTGGGGAGTGCCTTCTGTGCTCCCGATCTCCCGGCTTGGACCCTTGGCGAGCGGGTTCCTCTCAGAAATTTAAGGTAGGCAAAGCCCTTACGCTCTCATGCTCTCGTAGATCGAGGCCGTGCTCTGTGATCTCTTCGTCTGTTTGCACTCGTAGTGTCTCTGCTTGCGCTTCTCCACCTGCGGCTTCGGCGACGACAAGTGCAGCATCTTGATCATCCCTCGCGACAACGATCGCACCATGAGTTGTAGCTCGCGCACACCAAGCACGTCTAGGATCACCTGCACCGCCCCCGAGACGAAGGAGAGGACCATTCTCCTTCGGGAGTTCGAGGACGCGCCGGCCGAGGTCACGTCGAACGGCCCCAAAATTCCGCCGATCAGCGCGCGGACCTGAGCCGAGGAGCTCGCCTACTCCTTGGCCAACAAACGGCCCTACACGATCGTGGAGCTGATCTAGTCGCCCTTTGCGAAGGTCAGCACCATCACGCCGACGCCGATCAGGCCCCAGGCCAACCACACGGCCGGACCTTCCTCCTTGTCGCCGCGTCCCAGGACGAAGGCGCCAACGACGACCCCGGCGACCACAAGACCAACTCCCACGACCATCTCCTACTGCTACGCTTCGGCTGCATAGCGGGAGATCGCGAGAGACGCATCAGCGTCCTGATCCGAAACGACATCGGATCAGCTTGACAGTTCCATGGGCGCCATCGACAACCAAAAAGGAGGGCGGACACACATGCGCTTCGGGGTTCGCAGGCTAAGCATCCGCGGTCGTATCTCGGCGCGCACCTCGTGGAAGCGCCATGTTCGTCACTCGATGGGCTTCAAAGCTCCGCGCGGGATGGGTCTGTTCACCAACCCGAAGAAGGCGATCTACAACCGCGCCTACAATCGGACGACGGTCTCGGTTGACGATCTCCTGAAGCCGGCGCGCGCGAGCAGCGGCGCCAGCTACAGCGGAAGCAATGCGGCAGGCGAAGCCTTCGCCATAGGGATTGTTACCGTCGGGATCGCACTCGCCTTCCTGATGTGGCTCGGCCTCAGCTTCAAGTGGGCCATGATCCTCATTGTGGGCGGCGGGATTCACGCAGTCGCTGGCCCGGCAGGCGTGGTGCTCACCCTCATCATCATCGGTGTCATCGCCAGCTACCTGAGCTGATCGCCCTGATCGAAACGACGCAGGATTCGCAATCGTCAATCAGTGGTGACTTGCGTATCTGTGCCTTAGATGCACACCTCGGCGAAGAAGAAGGCGCCGTTATCGTCGCTTTCGATGGGCGTGACGTGATCGGGGTGCACGCCCGAGCTGCTTTGGGCACTCAGGCGACGGCACTTGGACGGCGTGCATCGAACAAGCGGAAATCGGGTGGCGCAATTACAACGTCGAAGTCCTAGAGAGGCTGCGCTTCCTCGTAGGGGGTGCGTTGTGCGCCCACGAACACCCTGATCCGATCCTTGGCGGACGTGGGCTACTTCGCGCATGCACCCATTCACCCATTCTGGAGTGCGCCAGAATCGTCTCAGGAGCCCCCAAGCGGGATCCCCGCGGTGTCTTGATGCTTGGGTGGGTGCCTCCTGACTCTCGAGCCTCTCTAGGGGAGCTTGAGAGCAAAATTTCATAGGGCTCGCTAATTCGCATTAAGGCCCATCTCCCGGCTTTGGAGTTTGAGCTTCCAGAGACTCTCCATTCTGAGGATCTCCTCGTCCATGACGTCGGACCCGGCGACTTGGAGGATGCAGACCTGATAGTCGGAAGGGTCGCGCGCTCTGAGCCGCACGTTGCCGCCATGCCCGGTGCGCACATACTCTTGCCAGCGGCTCAGGAAGCCACCGGAGCCCGTTGCCGAGCCGACGTAGATCTCGCGGGTTCTCGGACATGTCAGAAGGTAGACGCCCTTCGTAGCCGCGAGAGCGACTTTCCAGCTCTCTGGTAGGAGGTCGATCTCGGATAGCGCTCGTAGGAAGGCGAGGTGCCCGGGGAACTCCGGCTCCTTGAACTCGGATCGCAGTTCGAGAACTACCTTGTCCTGCCGGTCGGCCCGCTGCGCCCATGACCTCGTTCCAAGCCCCCAAGCGATCACGACCTTGCCGCCAAGATCCGAAAGTCGCTCGTCGCGCACGACCTCGTAGAGGTCGCAGGCACCCGCCTTCATGATCTCGTCAGTGTGCGGCTCGGGGGTATCGACAGCGAGGAGACCCAGACACCTGACCCTGTAGAGGCCAACGAACAAGGTCTCGCGCGCAGGCGTCCCAACGAACGAGGCCCACAAGGGACGGGAGCTAAGGACCGTGCGGTTCCGCTCGCTCTGGTGCGCCTGGTAGGCGTCAAATGCGGACAGGTCGGTGCGCCACAATGCGTAAGGAGTGCGCCCCTTCGTGGCCCTGCTGTCCTGATGCCGAAGAAGCCGCACGTCACCCGGAGTGATCCCAGCTTGGGTCAGGAGCGTGTTGAACAAGAGGGGCATCGAGGAGCGGGCCTATGAGGTGCGCAGCGGGCTATGACAGTGAGGCAAGCTCGTGCTGAGGGTAACGCCCTTCGCTCGGACATCTCGTCCCCTGCGTGTCCGCCGGGACTCAATCCGAACAATCGCAGATGTCCGTTTTTGTCTAGCAGTTGTCCTGCAAACGTCCGGTGTTTGTCCGCGAAAAACGTGATTTTCGCGTAGGGCGGACAAGTTGGTGCTACTGCCTCGGAAATCCCACGCTCTCGCATTCGCCCATTCGTTCAGATCGAATTCGCGAAACGCCAATTTTCGCGGCCGCAGAGAGGTTTGCTCGCGACGCACTTGTTTTTGCCCTTGGAGGAAGCGGGATCGAGTATCGACAGGTTCACCATCCTGGAGGACGCGAAGGCCCCGTATGAGTATCAGAGATCAGGTCGCACACCTCATCGCCTTCCAAGAGCTGGAGCACCTCACCGGCCAGAGATTCTCCGAGGTGGAGCTCGAGAGGATGGAGGAGGCCGCACGGGCCCAAGGGCACACTCTGGAGGAAGCCCTCGACAGGTTCCTTCACGCCTTGCGCAACATCAGCCAGGACGATCTCACGAAGATCGCCAAGCGCCAGGAGCCGCCTCATTGAGGATGTAGGATCGCATACTGACGTGGAGCGAGTGCGAAAACACTGATGATTGCTCCTTTCCACGCATCCATCTTCCATGTCAGATCCTGACGATCCCCACTGGATACTGAGCGGTCGCTATCAAAAATATCTAATATCAGGAAAGCGCGGATCGCTAGCGACTTAAGGAGAAGACATGCGCCTTCGGCTTTCCCGAAATTTGATTAAACCGAACAGAAGCGTGCTAAATCTCTGGCTAAGATCAAACCAGCAGGCCTAACACCAATCCCGCATAGATCATATGGCCATAGCTCTAAGAGCTGTATGCAGGCAGTAACACACAGGGCTCTTCAGCGAATTCCTGAGCGATCCAGAAATATGCGAGGCCAGGATAAGCGCGGGCCCACCATGAACGGGGGCGAAGGCTTTCAGAACTCCGCGCAAACCAACACTTACCAATCCGATTGTGGAAGGGGCAACTGGAGAGCAGATAAACAAGGGCCTGGCGCGCATTGCGAATACGAGGAATTTCCTTGCATTCAATAAGCCACTTGCACGTCTCGCAAATGATGTGAGAGGCTAGCCGGAGCTTAGTTAAGTTGTTTTCGTAGAGAGGCAAATCAACCTGATTCCGCTCAAAACACTCCTCGATATGGATAGGCGTATTCTGCAAAATACGCGTAAGCGCAGCATTCCAACTCATGGTCCGGGGATTCTTGTAGTCAATCAAATAATCTGGACACTCAAGACTTTCAAAATCTTCCACAAGCACTAATTCAGCTGTTTCGCCGGCGTCAAAACCTTCTTCGGTCTCTGCGCCACGGAAATGGCTGCACACGGCCTTAAAAAATAGGCTGTCGTTGTCGCTGTTATTCAGGTAATTAATCCTTGAATTGCCCGTAAATACGAATGGCAGCGCCATCGTGTAAATATTAGTATCGGCTGAGAGCGTGAGAATTTCAGGGCTCGCAGCTGGCACTTCGAAGCAGTTGTTGTTCTGAGTCTTAGAAACGAATTCGGACAAAGCTCCGCCGTTAGCAAAAATGCTCATTATTATTTTCCATTGGTTTTATAGAAGCGGCATACGCCGCGGGATTGCTCGGACGCCACGATTGCCCCTTGCAATCCTGTTATAGCGATCGAGTCTCGGGTTTTTACATTTTGTCAGAACTTTTTTCACCCGCCCGATTTCGCATTCTTCGCGGCGGGAAAATTCTTGGTTCTTGAGGCACTTACGCTTAGCTGCAATTGTGCAACTTTGAAATAGTTTTTGTATCAAGCAATCAGTGAAGTAGAATGCCGCCAGGAGGAAGGCATCAGCGAAGAGTTTGGAGGCAATAAAGCATCATCGAAAAAGGGCTTTTCCTTGTAGGGACGTCCGTGGCGTCCTTCAGTGCAGCGCTCGCACATGGAGGACATCGATACGATGGCGACGATCCGAAAGCTTCGAGGACGTTGGCAAGCTGCTGTTCGCCGCAAAGGCATGCAGCCCAGATCCAAGAGCTTCGACAGCAAAAGTGACGCCGAGCGCTGGGCGCGCAGCCTCGAAGCGGAGCTCGACCGCAACGGTGCGCTGCCTGATATGCGTCCAGCCGAGAGCATGACGCTCGCGCAGCTTCTGACTCGCTATCGCGACGAGGTCTCGCCCTCGAAGCGCAGCGCTGTCACTGAGATCGCCCGCATCAACGCGATCCTGCGCAGGCCCATCTGCTTCCGGACCATGACAACGCTCTCGACCGCAGACCTCGCTGCCTACCGCGACGAGCGCCTCAAGACCGTGGCGCCGGCGACCATCATTCGCGAGCTTAACACGATCTCGCACGCCATCGACACGGCCCGGCGCGAGTGGAGCATTCACGTCGCGCAGAACCCGTGCAAGCTCGTCCGCCGCCCCTCGCCACCGAAGGGTCGCACCCGTCGCCTTGAGGGCAATGAGGAGCAGCTCCTGCTTGCAGCCGCGGATAAGGGCCGCGTGCCCTACCTTCAACCGCTTATTGAGCTAGAGCGTTTTCCACGATCCCTGAGTCGTTGCGGCGAGGTGAGCGTTGATCCCTGAAGGTTCGTCAGGGAGATCGCCATGGCCCGTGCCTACAGTCAC
>NZ_LMNJ01000037.1:0-9295 GCF_001423325.1 Methylobacterium sp. Leaf113 | reverse complement strand
ATGAGGCGTCTCTGGCGAGGGACACCATCAGCCTATCCATTACGCCCGCTTCGTCACCCGGCACGTTCAAGGGCCGGCCCAAATGGCCAAAGTCGAGCTGAGGTGAGATCTACCAAACAATGTCGGGCGTGACGTCTTCGGGTCGAAGCGGCAGGAAAAACCGCGCTGCGAGACCGTCATCGGTATACCGGACGACGGTCGCCCTTCGGCGCCCAATGGCGAGGGTGGTGCCGATCTCGACGTGGGTCGTCAGGCGCACGGTCGCTTCGGTCATAGAGAGGCTGAGAAGAATCCCGGTCGTGTCCGAACCCGTTTCGGTGCGAACGCGGACTGTGTTGAATCGGGGGATGACGCCGTCGTGATCGCGCGCCCGGCCCGCTTCCGTCGCTCGGCGTCGATGCCATGCGAGGCGCGCACCAAGCCGGGAGAGATGCGCGGTGGTGGCCTGGACATGAATCAGGCATCGGCCCCCTGGGGTGTTCTCGGCGACGATGCCTTCGATGACGCCCAAGCTTTCCACATGGCAGAGCAGGGGTATGCCCGGCTGGACGGCCGAAGCCAGAACGAGTTCCATGGTATCGGCGTCACGACACCGGATCGCGCAGACTTCTTCGGTCCCGTTCGGAAGCAGGGCGCGTCCGAGCAGATCGATGGCTTCAGGGTTTGGCATCAGGTGAGCCTTCATGGGGATCCTCCAGAACTCTCCGGACGGTGACGGGCGCGGACCTCCGGGTTGTCCGGTCGAAGATGTTCGGCTCTTGCGAGGGATCGCCTCTCGTCGCGGCAGGCGCGAAGTTCGAAAACCGCCGGGGGACGGGTTTCGCGCGACTCCGCGACGGCGCACCCCGATCCGTCACACCGTCAGGGTCTTCATCCAGGACAGGAGAACCGGCTCGTCCCGCCCGCGGGTGCGCGGGGAGGCCTCGCCGACGCTCGCGTCGCGGGGCAGAAACCCGAACCGGCGCCGGAACGCGCGGCTGAACGTCTTCTCGTCGGAGAAGCCGACTGCGTAGGCGACCGCCGAGATCCGCGGCCGGGTGCCGGACCGGGTCAGGAGACGCAGAGCGTGAAGCAGACGCCGCTCGCGGATGTAATTCGCAGCGCCGCCATCGCCCTCGAAGTGCCCCAGACCCTGACGATCAACAACACGGCCATCACCATCCCGCCCTCGGCCTCCCTGGACGACGCCATCAAGGCGATCAATCTCCAGAGCACGACCACGGGCGTCACCGCCTCAAAGAACTCCCTCGGGGGACCAAGCTCGTGCTCTCCGGGGGCTCCGACGGCTCGTCCTTCAGCGTACAGGGCTCGCCCGGCAACACCTTCGGCGTTTCAACGACCGCCTCGACGATCGCCGGAACCTTCGACCCGACCGCCACCTCGCTCGTGAGCGGTCTCGGCTTTCAGGCCAACGACAACTTCTCGGTCAACGGGCAGGTGGTCACCATCGCGGCCGGCGATACGATCACCTCGCTGATGCAGAAGGTCGGGGTCGCGACCAACGGGGCCGTGACCGCCAGCTACGACACCGCCACCAACAAGTTCAGCTTCACGGCGGCGGATTCCAACACCGCCGTCACCCTCGCCGACGGCTCGACCGCGACCTCGAAGGTGGCCAATCTCGGCTTCACCGCCACAGCCTTCGCGTCCGGCCTCGGCGCGTCGGGGGCGACGAGCCCCCTCGCCGGCAAGGCGCTGACCGTCCAGGTCGGCAGCGGCGCCAACGTCACCACGACCTCGCTGACCTTCGGCTCCGGCCCCGGGCAGGTCTCCACCCTGACCCAGCTCAACGCGGCCCTCGCTCCGGCCAACGCCCAGGCCGTCATCGACCCGACCACGGGCAAGCTCTCGATCTCGACGATGAACGATTACGGCGCCGAGACCCTGACGGCGACGGCGACGGGCGCCGGCAATCCCTTCACCTCGGCCGCCACGAGCGCGACGGTGGGGGGCGACGGGCTCAACACCCGCAACGGGCTGGTGAGCAGCTACAACAGCCTGCTGACCCAGATCGACCAGCTCGCGGCAGATGCCGGGTTCAACGGCATCAACCTGCTCACGGGAGACAACCTCAACATCACCTTCAACGAGAAGGGAACGTCGTCCCTCTCGGTGCAGGGCAGCGCCGTGACCGCGTCGAGCCTCGGCCTGAACGCGATCGCGCAGAACACCTTCCAGGAGAACAGCTCGATCAGCAAACTGATCGAACAGATCAACTCCGCGACCACCTCCCTCAAGTCCCAGGCGTCCAGCCTCGGCTCCAACCTCGCCGTGGTCCAGAACCGTCAGGACTTCTCCAAGTAGCTCATCAACATCCTCGACACGGGGGCCGCCAACCTGACGAACGCCGACCTCAACGAGGAGGCGGCCAATTCCCAGGCTCTCTCGACCCGCCAATCGCTCGGCATCTCGGCCCTCTCGCTGACGAACCAGGCGCAGCAGAGCGTGCTCCAGCTGCTCCGCTGAGCCGCCGAGGACGCGCGGGGGCCGGCCCCGAACCGGCCCCCGCGCGTCCCTTTCCGCATCCGTTCCAGAAGGGATTTTCGACCATGGCGCTTCGCCTCGACCTCAAGCCCTACGAGGGCTTCCTCATCAACGGCGCGCTCATCCGCAACGGATCGCGCCGCGCCGACATCCTCATCGAGACGGCCTGCCGGTTCCTGCGCGAATCCGAGGTCATCAAGGAGAGCGAGGCCGATACACCGGCCAAGCCGCTCTGCATGACCCTGCAGATCCTCTACCTCGCCGACCATCCGGCCGAGGACCTGTTCGCGCGCCAGGCCATCGAAATCCTGACGATGGCGCCGACGACCGCACCCTACCTTCTGGCGATCCACGAACAGATCCTGGGCGGGAACCTGTACCAGGCCCTGAAGCGCGGCCGCGATCTGGTGCGGTACGAGCGCGTGCTGCGCGACGCCCGGTCAGACCTGAAGAACGTCGCCCTCAGCGCCGCGATCCACCACCGATCCCAGGCCATGGCCTGAACGACCCTGGGGACGAATGCGACCGGACGTTGAATGCCAGCGCGGTCCTTGGCGACAGGCTGGTATGGACCCTGCAAGCCCCGGACGCCGCGGGGCGCAGCCGGGAGCCAGGGGAATGGGGATTGGGGACGGAACGCAGGCCATCCAGACGACCGACCACCGAACCGTCGAGGAAATTCTTCTCCATCCCCATTTCCCGGAGGCGCGCGCCGTCTACATGGCGGACCATCTCAAGGCCTACGGGATGGGCGCCTTCCCGGGGCATTTCGGCGCGGATGCGGGCCGGGTCATCACCCTCGCGGTTATCGTCTGCCTTCACGCGCGCTACGTCGAGGACGACCGCGAGACCTGGCCGACCCTGACGCGCCTCAAGGACGTGGTGATCGGCTTCGGCTTCGCCAGCCCCCGCCTGATCGACGACTTCGTGGCGCGCCTGGTGCAGACCGGCTTTCTCGAACTGCATCGCCACCCGGCCGACAGCCGGGTACGCCTCCTGGTGCCGACCGAAGCACTCCTGGCCTGGGACCGGGAGTGGATGGCCGCACATTTCGCCCCGCTGCAGGTCATGTTTCCCGATCCCGGCTATGTCCTCGCCCTCGAGCGGGACCCGCGCTTTCAGAAGGCCCATGGCAGCGCCTCGGTCGCGGTCTTCGAGGGCGCCGTCACGGTGGCGTGGCGCAATCTCGACGTGGTGTTCTTTCTCAGCGCCACGGGCGCTCTGTCGATCCTGTTCACGCTCTGTCGCATGGGCGGAGAGGAGGCCGACCTCTCCGAGATCGCGCCGCAATTCGGCGTCTCCCGCATGCATATCCGCAACATTCTGCGCGCCGCGAAGGAGCGGGGCTTCATCGGCCATCACGGCGAGCGCCGACAGTTCATCCGCCTGATGCCGGCGTGGATCACCGCTTTCAATCGGTTCATGGCGGATTCGCTGGCCTACAGCGACTTGACCTACCGCCTGGGGCTGGCAGCGTTGGCGGACCACGACGCACCGCTCCCGGCCTGAGAGGCGCACCCCAACGCTGATCATGAGAGGTGGTCTGCGCTGCAGCGAATCTTCAGGGCCGGGACAAAGATATGGTGGCAGCCAAACTTGCCAAACGATCCTGCCGGATGGGAACCGAAGTTCGCGATGCGGAATTATTCTTCCCGATAACAAATCTGGAGGAACGCACGATGAAATTCTCGATGATTGCCGGCGCCGCTGCCATTCTCGCGCTGACGTCCGGAGCATCCCTGGCAGCTCCCTGCAACACCGGGGCGGTGAAGGGCAAGACGCCTGAGCAGCACGCGGACAACGACAAGAGCTCGAGCGTCGATCAGGGCAGCAAGAATCTCGCGGGCGGCCAGCAGCCGGCGTCCCCCGGCACCGTCGGTGCCATGAACAATGTCGGCGCCAATCAGGGTGTCGGTGAGAAGCCGGGCTCGGGTACGGCCGCCAAGGGCAATGAAGATCCCGCCAGCAGGAACCTCGCAGGTGGCCAGCAGCCGGCCGCGCCAGGGACCGTGGGCGCGATGAACAACACCGGTTCGAACCAGGCTGTCGGCAAGTCGGGCGACGATTGCTGATCGCCTGATCGGCATGACACGGCTCGCGTCGAGACGCGATGTCTGACGCGCTATGAAGGAGCCCCGGCCGCGTCGCGGTCGGGGTTTTTCAATGCAAGGGTCAGCATTTACAGGGGTCAGCCCGTGCAGGCTCGACCCACCAACGATGTCGGCCCGGCGCTGCGGCATCGGGAGCTTGGCCATCCCCGGATCTTGGCCATCCCTTAATCTTGGCGATCCCTCAATCATCCCTTGGTGATCGGTCTAGGGAGATGAGAGGCCGCTGCACCTGCTGCCGGGTGAGCCGCATTCAAGGCTCGAAGACCAAGATCGCCTGCGACTCCTTGCGTCCGCGACCGGCGGAACGTCCCTTCCCGCGAGACATTCCCTGCTCACACCCAGTCAGTCCTGGCATACCAGCAGGGTTTCCAGCATGCGTAACCACATCACGCCCGATCCACGGGCACGGTCATCCGCGACCATCGCATTGAGCCAGCGACCCCGCGTCGGCGGGTGCCATCAATCCTCGGACCTGGCCCGCAGTCATCATCGCGGCGCAGTCGTCGGCACCGGTTCCAGCCTAGCTCGCACGACGGTTCCCTCGTCGTCCGATTTCGAGGGTTTCGGCTCGTTTTCCTGACCGCTGCGTCTCAAGCCCCGCCGATCACCGTTTCCATAACAACCGCCCCGTCGTCGTTCTCGCCAGATCGGACATGTTCATGACCACACTCACCCATCTTGATGCCAAGCTGCACCAGGCGACGTCCGCAATCCTCGACGGCGGCTCCAGCCGAGAGGGGCTGGACAGCACCGCCATGAAGCGCGAGCACCGGGTCGGCAATACCGTCGACAAGGTCGATCAGGTCAGCAGTGTCACGCTGCTCGGCTTCGCCGTTGCGGGACCTGCGGTGATGCTCGTGGCGCACTGGCTGGTGGGCTGAGCCAGCGCGGATCGCGGTTGACGACCGGCATACGCATCGCCGGTCTTCGAGGGGATCCGTCCCAGGTCGATCGTGCCCTCCGCCCCGACGTGACCGCCACGCACGCCCCCAGCCGGTACGGCAGAATCGCGCGTGGCGGCCGATACCTTCCCTGCAAACCCCGAATACTTCCAGCCACGCGTTGTTCTGGCCGGAAATCTTCCGGCATCCACCCCCAGTGCCAAGACCACCGGAGTGACGCCGACGCTCACTGGAGCAGGCTTGAAAGGCTGTCAGATGTCGGAGGTCTCACGGACCGGCGTGGTAATCTCCCGGCTTCCATCTTGGACCGAACGGAATCCCCACCGCAAGGCGCGCACGGGATAACCCTCACTCACGGGTAACCAACCAGATCGGGCGAAGGTGATGAAATGATTGGCGCACCCGACACGATTCGAACGTGTGACCTTTGCCTTCGGAGGGCAACGCTCTATCCAGCTGAGCTACGGGTGCTGACCGTGTCGCTCTGGTAGCCCATGCGGGGGCTCCGCGCAACGGGGGTGTGGGATGCGTTTAGACTCAAAGGGATGTCTGCGAGAGCTCCGAAGGCAAAGGTCACACGTTCGAATCGTGTCGGGTGCGCGAATAGCAAGAGAGCGCCGTTTGTGCGCTGGAATGCTGGGCATATGCGGCTCGGCTGCGGCGCGCAGTATGCGCCGTGCCTGTGCCGCGCCGAAGTCGTTCTGTAGCAGTGTTAGGATGGCGTTGGCGATTCGATGAGCGATGCGTGTCTATTGAGGCGCTCACGTGTAGCAAGCGCGTCGCCAGCCGCCGCGAAGGCAGCGGTGTTGTCGAAGATGCACCAGCACTCGCGCCCTTGCGCAGCGTCCGCTGTCAGGCGGTTGGCCACTGCGTCCAGCGTGCTAGGCGGATAGGCCGAGTAGTAGATCTTCGGTGAGCCATGCAGGCGCTCGTAGCGCAAGCCGTGCCAGCCGCCGGGCTCATCTGCGCAAGGCACTGGCGCCGGATCGGCGGCGACGCGTGCGATGCACAGCTCAGTCAATAATGCATCGACGTTGTGCGCGAACCAGCTGGCATGCCTTGGCTCGCACACGATGCTGCCGGCATGGATGTCCCGGAAGGCGCGCAGGAACCCAGCACTCGTATCTGGGTCGAAGCGAAGGCTCGGCGGCATCTGGATCAAGAGCGGGCCGAGCTTGGGGCCGAGCCCGGCGACCTCGGCAAGGAACTGGCGCAGCAGTCCCTCGGCTTGCGCGAGTCGCCGCTCATGCGTGATTGTGCGCGGAAGCTTGACAGCGAAGCGAAACTGTTCGGGCACTGAGGCCGCCCATCGCGCATAGGTCCCAACACGATGAGGACGGTAGAACGCGGTGTTGATCTCCACGGCATTGAGTCGGTGCGCGTAGCGTTCCAGATGGCTCCCGAAAGCGGGAAACGCATCCGCGTATGCCTTCGGCACGCTCCAGCCGGCCGTTCCTATCGCGATCACGCCGCGTGCTTCTTTCGGTTTCGAGATTGCGCTTCGTGTTCGCCTTCGGTGCGGATACGACCGATGGCGGCGAACCATCTTCCTGCCGGGTGGAGAAGACGCCTCGCCGCCATCATGACACTCGATCATCAGTCGAGCGCGAGCGGATCGCGCTCGTTGAGGAAGGCGACCACCTCCCGGAAGAACTGCATGCGGTTCTTCTCCATGATCACAGTGTGGGTGCCCTCGCCAAGTTCGATGAAACGCTTATAGGGCGTGGCCGTGAGCTTCGTGAAGTATTCTTGCGCCTGGTAGCTCGGCAGGTCTGCGTCCCATTCCGCGTGAATCACCAGGGTTGGCACCCGAATCCGGCCCGGATCGTAGAGAGGCTTGCCGGCCTGCCAGTAGTCCTGGGAGTCGGCGATGATGCCGTTCGGGGCTCGTAGCACGGGGGGTGTCTGGGCCGCCCCTTCCGCATCAGTCAGCCAGGTCGCCTCGGCCCATTGCTCGAACCAGCCAGGCGGGATCAAGTCTGCTTTCTTGGCGTCCGGGACGCCCTTTAGCCAGCGATCCCGAGCGCTGTCCTGCGACACGGTGCGGTAGGCACCGAGCACGCCCGTATTTCCGAGGTTCGGCGGTGCCTTGGCAAGCCATTGCGGCGCATAGAGCACCAGGCGGTTCACCTTGTCGTTGTTCTGCGTGGTGTAGAGGCCCATCGTCGAGGTGCCCCAGGACCAGCCCATCAGGTTCAGCTTATCGACGTTGCGCCGCTTCAGGATTGCGTCAACCGCTTGACCGACAGCGCGGGCCGCATCCGGGGTCCGCATGAATGGCGGGTTGTCGGCAGCCGACTGACGCATTTGCGCGGGCCGGTCAGAGAAGCCGTAGCCCGGCAGGTCGACGAGGTAGACGTCGTAGCCCTGACGCCCAAGGTAATCCATCATCGAAAGCCCGTTGAGAGGCAGGTCGAATGAGGTCGAGGCCGGGTAGGTCGCACCGTGCACGTAGAGAAGGATCTTCTCCGCCGGAAAAGCGCTCATGCCAGCCAGCCGCTTGTTGCGGACGTAGAGAGTAATGTCAGGGTCATGGGTCGGAACCCGAAAACTCTCCGTCGCGATGGTTTCAGGCTCGCCCGGCCCGGCGGCGTGAGCAGACGAAACCGTCGTGGCCGCGTAAGCCGCAGAAAGTCCGAGCGCGCTGGCACCGCGGAGGATCTGGCGCTTCGTCGATGTTCTTTGCATCGCTGTCTCCCATCCGCATGATACGGCGGATCATGGGTTGGAACACCTTGCGTAATTGCGAGCAACAACCAAGAGCCAGCACGAAGCGCGAACCGTCGGACAATCGCGAAGAGAAAACCTGGACGACCCTCTAGAGCCGCTTCGAGTAACCCAAATTTTCGACGTCGATGGATACCCCCGCCTTATCTGCGGCGGACTTCAACCGGGCTCCCACGTCAGCGCTTGCCGGAGCGATCATGTAGCCGAACATGCGATCGCCGATCATGATGGACGCCTCGCGTGGCGCCGTTTGCCAATGCAGGCCGATCAGTGCGCAGAGAACGGCATCGAGCTGATCCTGATCCGCCTTCTTGGGAATGGAGACCGCGGCGAGTGCATCCGCCCACTCGCCAAGGCCGTCGACAGCTTCTGTCCTCGCGAGGTGGCGCACGACCTCGATTACTGCCTGCCACCCAGCCAGCTTAAACGTCTTGCGACGCGCGGGATTGTAGCGCGGGCCAAGCAGCCTGCCGCAAAACGCCGGCCCGAGAGATGGCAATGCCAACGCCGGGAAGACCTCCATCAAGAACAGACCTGCGCTCGCGCTCCGCGAGGCCTCAGGATCCTCCGTCGCCTCGAGGCGCTCCTTGAAGCGCCAAACAGGGGCTGCATCGTCGAACATGCCGATCTTCGAGCGATTCGCCGGCTGCACACCGCCGCCGAGCCAGGAAATCAGCGAGGGGGCGACCCGGTCGACGGGACGGAGACTCGTCAGATTTGGAACGATCGTCGGTTGGTCCAACGCAACGATGCGCAAAGCGCTGAAGGACGCCTCGGTCTGGATGACTGCGAGCGCTGCGTCGAAGGACACGAGAGAGGGCGGCACGAAGGTGCAACGGCCTCTATCATCGATCCGGATGACGCTAGTCGCACCGGGGGCTTTGGCACTGTCGGTCCAGGCGGAGTCAAAGCCAATGAAGCTAACCGAGCTAGTCCGCGGTCATCAGCAAGGCTCCTATCGAAATGGTATTGTCTAGGGTCTGGACTCGATCAGCACCAGAAGGCGATGACGGCAGCGAGTGCGACGGCCGAGGCGTAGTTTCGGGCCAGCTTGTCGTAGCGGGTGGCGAT
>NZ_LMNJ01000036.1:0-26988 GCF_001423325.1 Methylobacterium sp. Leaf113 | reverse complement strand
CGAGGCCGTTCGGGCCACGCACGAGGTTCGGGAACACGTTGTTGTAGACGTTGGTGTCGCGGCTGGAGGCGTCGAAGCCGTAACCGGCGTTGAAACCGGCGTAGAAGCCCGTCCAGGTGAACACCGGCACCGGCACGAACACCGGCGGCGGAGCCTGGCGACGCGGAAGGTCGGCTGCAGAGGCGGCGCCGGCGAGAAGAGCCGTAGCAGCGCTGGCGAGGATGAGCTTCTTGATCATGGTCTGTCTGCCGGGGAAATCAGATGCGCACTCTCGGTGCGGTGTGATCGGAACTTACCGACAAGGTAGACCTCACCACTAGTGCAGGCGTGCAACACCTAGAACAGATTGATGAAGCTCTCGATCGCCAAAGAATGCGTTAGGTTTTTACTTACCATATTATTTTGGACCGCAATAACCCACGAAGAACGACTTGGTTCCAAAAAAAACAGCCTGCAAGGCATGAAGCCGCAGGCTGTCAGTTCGTATTGATCTATCCGAGGACCAGAAAGGACAGATCTGTCGCCAGACAGCATCCTCCTGCAAATTTCCGCAAGCCGAAAGAAGCGGCATTGCTCAGCTACGAATGATGGGAGCGCTGATCCTGTACCCGATACTTTCAGCCAGCTAAGGCCTGCAGCTCTGATACTCCGTCGTGGAGTACATAACCGCGGCCCCAGACGGTCTCAATGTAGTTCTTGCCGCCTGAAGCGTTCGCCAGCTTCTTGCGTAGCTTGCAGATGAACACGTCGATGATTTTCAGCTCGGGCTCGTCCATGCCGCCGTAGAGGTGGTTGAGGAACATTTCCTTGGTCAGCGTCGTGCCCTTCCGCAGAGCCAGAAGCTCCAGGATCTGGTACTCTTTGCCTGTGAGATGCACGCGGTGACCCGCAATGATGGCCGTCTTCTCGTCGAGGTTCACGGCAAGATCGCCGGTGGTGATCACCGACTGGGCGTGACCCTTCGAGCGACGCACGATCGCCTGAATGCGCGCGACGAGCTCGTCCTTGTGGAAGGGCTTCGTGAGGTAGTCGTCGGCGCCAAAGCCGAGACCCTTCACTTTGTCCTCGATACCGGCCATGCCCGACAGGATCAGAATGGGGGTCTTGATCTTCGAGGCACGCAAGGATCGCAGCACCTCGTAGCCTGAGATATCGGGCAGCGTCAGATCCAATAGGATGATGTCGTAGTCGTAGAGCTTGCCGAGATCGATCCCCTCCTCACCCAGATCCGTGGTGTAGGTGTTGAAGCTCTCGGATTTGAGCATCAGCTCGATGCTCGCGGAGACGGAGGCGTCGTCCTCGATCAGCAGCACGCGCATGGCCAGGATTCTCCAAAAGTTGAGGCATCCTGAACGGGCATTGGCAACAAACCGTTAAGGTTCAGCCGAGGCTCATCGTAGCAACGGTCGTGAGCACAGGGAAAAGGAGCTTGTCGCAAACCGTGCCGTGAGCCGCAGCAGAGGCCGATTTGCCGCGTTTTCGGGTTTTGTTAACCGTCTGAAGTCCGAAGCAGACCCGAGGGGTCTGTCGCAAACGCGAGTGTGCGGTCGTTTACCCGACGTTGACCCTACGGCCTGCATGGCGCCTCCGTTTTCGGAGGCCGCCCATGATGCTGTCCGCTATCGCCGCCAAGCTGAAGCAGCGCTCCAAGGCTGACTTCAAGGGCCGGCACCACGAGGCGGCCCTGATCGTGCAGGCCGTCTCATGGTATCTACTCTATCCGCTGAGCGACCGCGACATCGAGGAGTTGTTCTGAGGAGCGTGGCCTGGAGATCGATCACAGCACCCTGAACCGCTGGGTCGTGGCCTACGCGCCGCTGATCGAGAAGCGGTTGCCGCAGTTCCGCAGACCGCACTGCGGCTCGGTCCGGATCGACGAAACGGACATCAAGGTGCGCGGTGAGTGGCGCTACCTCTACCGGGCCGTCGATAAGCACGGCAATCCGGTCGACGTCCTGCTGACCGCCAACCGCGATCTCGATGCGGCCAAGCGCTTCTTTCGCAAGATGCTTTCGTCCGAGCCGTTGCTCGCCCCAGACCGCATCGGCACGGATGGCGCCGGCACCGACCCGCCGGCCATCGCCGAGAGCCGGAAGGCGGGCCTGCTGCCGGGAACGCCGATCCACTCCGTCACCAAGCATCTGCAGCAGGGGATCGAGAGCGACCACTTCAGGGTGAAGCGGCCGATGCCGCGGGTGGGCGGCTTCCGCTCGTTCAACACGGCGCGGCGCACGATCCAGGGCTTCGAGGCCATGCTCGGGCTGCGCAAGGGCTTCGGCTTTGCCGGCGCATGGACCGTGCGCGAGCAGAACCGATTGCTCGCGGTCTGCTTCGGACTTCCACAGGCGAACAAAGCCTGAAAATGGGGAGGTAGAGGCCTTTCTGCGCCCCATACCCAAGCTTGCAACAGGCCCGCTAAATCACGCCCAAGCCCGTCAGCAGCCCGCTAATGCCATTGAGAACGGTCTTTTGGGCCGACCATATCGACGTGGGCTTCAATCGCGGCTTTAACCTTGGAAAGCCCGGCTTCGGCGATGTCAGCGTAAGGGCAGAGCTTCGCCATGTCCCGCGCCCGCCGCCGCGCTGTGTGGGGCTTTGCGACAAGGCCCACGGCTACGGCGTCGAAGTACATTTTCCACTCGTCGCGGCTGTACGCATCCAACGTGGTCGCCCCCATCACGTCATGTGATCCCAAAGCCGCCTCCTAGCCGACGAGTGCTAACAAAATCGCGATCCCAGCCATAACCGCGCCTATGCGAACGGGGGGCGGGGGTCGCAAGGTGCGACTTCATTGCCTCAAATGTCGACCCTGATTATGTGCCCGCAGCCTTATCTGGTAACGACTGGTCATGCCTTCTTTAAAAAGCCAATCCCACCCCTTCAGCGTTCATCTCGCAAATTCCAAGGATGGAACTGACCGCTTCATCTGGCTCATCAATCAAAAAGGTGGTCCACGAAGATTCTCTGGCAGCAGCTTTGCAACGTTTGAAGAAGCGCGTGTCGCGGTCAAAACCAAACTAGCAAGCTTAGTCATTGAGTGGCTTGCTGCTCAAAACGTAAATAAACTGAAGACTGCCGAGTTTTGCGCTTTGTAGCTGCTTAACATTCTTACTTGGCGAGCCCTATCAGGGCTTCCGCGCGCTTCACCTCGATCTCGATGAACGCGATAGGGTGATCGGATCCATTCATCACATCGTGTCGAATGCCGGCAGGTCGGCTGTAGGCTTGTCCTGCTGCCAACGAGGTGTCAGTGACCTGATCTCCGTCGTGAACCCTCAGTATGCCAGCCATCAGCATCACGACGAAATAGGGCCATCCGTGCTCATGCCACCCGGTGACCGCACCAGGCTCGAAGTCCCAGCGTGTAATCCGTAGGGTTGCATCTTCCTGTTGGATAGTAGCCACGGCGGGGATTGTGCACGCGAAGGCCATGAGTGCTCCTTCCTGAGCCTGGATGGTCCCGAGGACGCCTTGGCTTTTGCAAGCTGTAGGCCAGCTTGGCGACGATAATGTGGGCTCAGCTAAGTCATAGCGCAGGGAAGTCCTGCTCGTTCAGAAACGAAGCTTCTATCTCACCCAATTTCTGGGCTTCAGCCTCAGTTTCATAGGAGTCCGGCGCGCGGATCTTGTGTGCGCTCTCGGACGAGAGAAGTAGCCACCTATAGCGATATTCGTTCAGTGAACAGCGCCGCGTTACGACTCGGTAAGTTGGCTTTATTTGTTCCAGCATGTCGTTGCCATGTCATGCAGGCACGGCGTGACCAAGGCCGGGTGAACCCTGCGTCACTTCCCGCCCCTGCACATCTCAGCTTGTGATCTGCATCCCAAAAGGGACCCACCGGCTTCGTTTTGGATCAGGCGCTTAGCGTGCCGATCGGCGTCTAAATTGTATTCTGGATCACACACGTGGCTTCTCCCAAGATCCCAGCGGCTACCCTGGACCGCCTCGCCAAGCTCCTGCCCCACCTTGCCAGCGAGCATGATGGAGAGGTGGTCGCGACGGCTCGTGCCATCGGTCGGACACTCACCGTAGCGGGGTTGGACTGGCACGATCTCGCAGGAGCTATCCAAGCTCCGCTTCTTGAGGCCACCATGTCGGCTGCGCCGAAACGCTCCTCGTCGTCCGCCTTCAGAGACATCGACCCTTCCGCATCTTGCAGCCGGCCGGGGATGCGCCTGTGGGATACACAGCGTGTTGAGCCCTGGAGCCGGGCCGCCGGCTACACTCTCACCCTCGACTGGACGATCCCAAAGGCGTTCGGAGGTCGCTTCCTAACCAAGGCCGAGCGGGTTCGCCTCAAGGCGTTCGAGCGCTCCGTCCGTGTCACCAACGCAGATGCAGTTTGGATCGAGGAGGTCGTCGCTCTCGCGCATAAAGCCGCTGTAACATGGCGCGCCAGGGGGAAAGCAACATGAGCCCAGACACGAAAACGGCGAGGCTTTCGCCCCGCCGCCGGTCGTCTCAAAGGTGTGAAGGCTTAGCGCCGGGGGCCACCTGCGGTTTGGCCGTACTGCTGAACCACAAAGTTCGGCTGACTGGCGTTGCCTTCCTGGGCGCTGTCGTGGCCACGACCATAACCGATAGAGCCGGTGGTGATGTCGTCGTAGCTGCGGCCCTCAAGGCCACCAGGGGCCGTCACGGCAGGGATGCCAGCGGGAGCGGTGTAGCTCTGGGCCAAAGCGGGCGAAGCAATCGCGCTCACGCTCAGGACGACAGCAGCAACAGCAGAAGCAATACGAGTGTTCATGGCACAATCCACTTGGGTTTGCGCGGTCTCCGTCGAAAGGCGGCTGGCCGTGACTTGTTCAATGACCTTGATCTAGGCCTGTCTCAGTCGGAATGACGTGCCGTTTCGCACTCATGCATCAAACCAAGATTTCGAGTGGAGGAGCACGACCCATGATCCGACCGCGAACGACCGTACTCATCTCCGCGGCGCCTCTTGGACCCGAAGCAGCGCCTGCCCTGCCGTGACGGCAGGCCATCGTGCCGATCGCGGAAGCCATGCAGAGCCTCGTTGCAGCCGTTGAGGAACAGTCGACTGCTGGCCCGGCTGTGAAGGCATTCCAGGCCGCGATCCGTCGCAACGCCGAGGAGGCTGCAGAGGCTGGTGGGCGCGAGGCCATGGAAGCCGCTCCTGATGGCGCGGAGCGGCGCGAAAATATCATCGACAAGGCATAGGCAGGCTTGAACGGCTGGCTGTCAGGGGCGCGCCAGCCGTGACGTCCTCAGTAGCCGTCGTAGAACCGCCGAGGGCGATCGTACTCATAGCTGCCGCGGCGGCCATAACTGTCTCCGTAGCCGTAGGGCCGTCCCTCGTAGAACCGGCGTGGTCCACCATAGCCGTAGCCGCGGTCATTCGGACGGCAGCGGCCCCATGGATTGGGATGGAAGCCAGGGCCGCAGCCTCCAGCGACGAACTCGACCACAGTATCACCGCGGCCTTGTTCGAAGGGATCGAACGAGAGGTCAGCGGCCTTGGCCGACGTCGCTAAGCCGAGCCCAGCAACCACCACAGCAGCTATTCTCAGCACCTTCACGCGCGTCATGACCTGAACCCTGTTGGCGTCCGATCTCAGCCTCAGCTGACCGGAGAAACCATAGGCTGCGCCCCAACCGCTGAACCGATACTGACAGAAGCGCGGCCATTCCGTTCAGGCAGCCTCAGACCGATGATCCCGAGGTGCTCTGCGTTGAACCCGACTGAGCGCGCCGCCTACAACGCCGGCATCAGTCCAGGCAGCTCATCACCGCGGCAAGCCTATCCATTCGGGCCTCTTGCCGTCCTGCCACCAGCAGCCGAAGGTCAGGCCATCGCCCAGGCAAGCACCAAGATACCACCTAGAAACATCCCGTAGGTGGCCACGACCGCGGCGACCTCGCGGTGATGGCGTAAGACGGAGCGAGTGAGTGACATTAGACGGGACCAGGAACAGGCGTGCGGCGTCTTTTTGATCGGCCAACTGTGCCAATGTGAGGGCCTCTAGCGCCTCAATGCACGAGAAACGTCCGCCGTATCGTGGCGGTCACATAAGTGTTTCGACTTGCGGCTTTCGCCGGACCGTCAAAATTTCGGATCTCTGGCGGTTGGGTTCTTATCGAGCGCCTGGATCACTGATTGCTCCGGCTACCGCAGCGGTCAGAGCTGCGGTCATCATGCCGATGAAGGTCACCGTGATCATGTCTCAGGCCCTTTGGAAGTGTGGCTCGGGCGCACCAGAGCGGTTGAATTTCGATATGCCTACCAATTCGTTTACGGGTGGTTAACCCTTACACGCAGCAGAAGACCCGCCGCGGCGGTGGCCGGGCGGGTCTCAAAGTCGGATCAGTGCGGCTGGGCCCTTACAGGCTCAGGAAAGCGTGAGCCGAGCCGACGATGGTGAAAGCAAGGCCTCCGGCAAAGGCTGCGATCATCGCGTAGGAAAAGCCTTTCAGCAGCATGGGGCGATCCTCGTGCTCCCCGATCAGCAGCGGTTTCCGCCGGAGGTCTGACCGTATTGCTGGGTGGGGAAATTCTGCTGGTTGGCATTGCCCTCAGCAGCCGAACTCATCGGGCAGCCGAGATAGGCCGGGGGACGGCGCACCTCGTTGACCGAGCCCGTGGTCTCGACATCGTAGGGTGCGAACGCCGTGTAGCGGGAGGGGCTGTCGTAAGCCATCGCGGACGAGATCGGAGCAACGCCAAGGACAAGCGCGGTGGCGAGGGCGGCGATACGGGTCTTCATTGTGGCTTATCAACTCCATTACAGGACGAACCAAGTCGTTGGCCCGTTTCTCTCTGTCTGAAGCTAAGATGGGGTGTCATTCTCATTCTTGACGTGCCGCTCAGCACGTAGTGAGCCGGATTAACGCCGAGGTCCGACCAGGAGAACCTCAAAAGCGCGGATAGGGACCACCGAAAAGATCCCCCAAAGCTTTGCGCCTGAACAAGGTATACCAGCGTCGGCGCTGATGTTCCGGTCGATCGTGGTTCATGTGGCAGCGCTGACAAAAGGCGGCGAGGTTCTTGGGTCCGTTGTTGGCCGTGTCATGGTCGCGGTGCCCGGTTGCCAGGACCACGCGCGTGGTCCGGACACGCCCGAGGATGTCGTCGGCTCCGATCGCCAGACAGATGAAGTGCCCGGTCCCATCGCGCCAGGAGACAACCTCTGCGTCCCACCAGCGACCGTCGCCGAGATGGAATACGGTCTGCCCATGTGGGCGGGCACAGACCTCGCAGCGCCCCTTCGCCCGCTGGAAGCGGATCACGGCCGAGAGCTGGGGCCAGTCGATGGGGTAGAAGAAGCGGTGCTCGCGCCGGATCGGCATGCGCGTCAGTCCCGCTGTGCTGCTGCAGCTGCGGCGGCTTGGCTGCGAGCTCTCGCCTGGGGGAAGTAGCTGTAGAAGGTGTCCCGGCTCACCCCAAGGCGCTTGGCGATGGCCGCGATCGAGATCGTGCCCGAGTGCAACAGGGCGCGACCCACCTCGATGTCGGCTTCCGTGAGCTTCTTGGGCCGTCCTCCTTTGCGACCGCGCGCCAGGGCCGCCTTCAGGCCCTCCATCGTCCGCTCGCGGTTGAGGTCGAGGAAGTACTCGGCCATGGCGCCGTGCATCTGCAGGGCAAAGCGTCCATGCGCCGTGTCGCTGTCGAACTGCTCGGTGAGGGAGCGGAAGTGGACATCTTTCACGCGAAGCGAGTCGATGGTGCGCATCATCTCAACGAGCGAGCGACCGAGCCGATCGAGCTTCCAGACCACCAGCACGTCGGTCGGCCGGAGATAGGCGAGTGCTGCTTCGAACTCGGGACGCTTGGTCCCAGCTTTGCCGGACTTTTTCTCCTCGAACAGGCGTTCGCAGCCGGCCTTGGTCAGCGCATCACGCTGCAGGTCGAGGTTCTGGTCGAAGGTGGAGACGCGAGCATATCCGACGAGCATGTCGGGATAGTGATTCAGGCACGTTTAATCCGCAATAGAAATCCGGTCATATTTTCCTGACACAACCCTGCTTGCATGAGGCCAATGTCGGGGTGTCGGTTTCGCAATGTCGGGAAAACGATCGTTTTTAAGACATCAGGCATCCTCAGCGTCTGGTGCATGGCAGGCGGGGCGGAACGCTAAGAGGTGAGCCCCGCCTGCGCCTGGATCGCGGCCTTTACCTTCGCCAATCCCGCCGCCGCGATGTCGGGATAAGGACAGTCACGCGCCGCATCTCCGGCTCTGCGACGTGCTGTGTGCGGCTTCGACAGTAGCGACCCAGCGGCAATCGCCTCGAAGTAGGCGGTCCAGTATCTTGGTCCCATCGTACGCACCCCGCTCGATGATCCCTGTGATGTCGACGGCATGAGCTTTCCCCAGCGACCAGACGCGAAAGGCGTCTACATCCTATCGGACTGGTGAACGTCGTCTCAACCGTCTCGATCTCCTGATTCGATGGCCTTAACCGACCCGGAGGGCGATGACGTTCGATCCGGGTTCGCCGTGACCCACGAAGCGCCGTGACGGCCTCGGCGGGATCGGTGTCAGGATCGCGGCCGATACAGGCTGTAGCGTCGTCTCCAGGTCCAAGGCGTGCTGGAAAGCGTCAGCCACCACGGCCATCCGGTTGTTCGACGAGGCCCACGACGAACAGGAGCGGCCGGAAGCGGCGGTAGTGCGGCGTGGTTCACATTGAAGGAAGCTCCTGGGCGGCCGATGACATACACGCTTCACCGCCTCGCCCCCGGCAGCTACGATCTCATCCTCAACGGCGAGATCGTCGGCAGTGTGGTGCGTGCGGCCTCAATCGATGGCGGCGCCCCTATCTGGCATGCCGAGTTGCTGGATGATCCGCCATCCGAGAAGCGACCGCATCCATTTAGCAAGATTGACCATATCTTCGGGAGGCTCCAGGCAGTCACGGCTTGGCTCGACAATGGCGAAATCATCGATCGCATACGCAGTCCAACGCCGGAATTACCGCGCCTATGAAACAATCTTATAAATTTGAATTGTAAATATAATTCAAGTAGTACGATGGTGACGGTTCCGTTATTTTGAGAATTGAGTTTTGTATGATAATATTCGTACCGTTAGAATAAGAACGGAATTTGAATGTCTGAAATCTCTGAAAGTCAAGTGCTCGGTTTCCTCGGACTCGCTGCCGATATCACCTCCGCTTACGTGTCCAACAACTCAATTCGGCCAACCGATCTGCCGGACCTGATCCGCTCCATCCACACGGCACTCGGCAGCCTTGCTAGCCANATACACCTCCGCTTACGTGTCCAACAACTCAATTCGGCCAACCGATCTGCCGGACCTGATCCGCTCCATCCACACGGCACTCGGCAGCCTTGCTAGCGGTGCGGCACAGGCGTCCAAAGAAGCTGAGGTCGAAAGGCCGACTGCTGCTCAGATCCGGAAGTCCTTGACGCCGGACGGCATCGTCAGCTTCCTCGACGGCAAGAGCTACAAGACCCTGAAGCGTCACCTGACGGGCCACGGTCTTAATCCCCAGAGCTACCGTCAGCGCTACGGCCTACCGGCCGACTACCCGATGGTCGCCCCGTCCTACGCCGCCATACGCTCGAAGCTGGCCAAGTCGATCGGCCTCGGCAGGATTGCCGAACGCATCGATGAAGAGCAGCGCAAAGGGAAGGGTCGCAAGAAGGCTGCCTGAGCGCTCAAAGCTACAAGGAGGCTGTTGTCTCATGCGCCCTACACCCTCGTGCCGGGCTCTTGCTGCGCGATTCATGTAGATCACGTCAAAGGGTGATATATCGTCTTCTTGGAAATCCTCAGCAAATGAGACCGGAGGAGATGGGTGTCTAGAGCTTAACACCCATTTCGCCCACCGATGTGATCGGCGCTGAGCAATGCGCTGCTGCCAGTTCAGAATACCCCGCCTAGTGCCTTCGTGTATGCGCATTCGGATGTTCTTGGCTGACGATGAGCAACCTGCTCCGGCAATTCTATATGCCGGAGCAGGTGAAAGGGTTGCCGAAAATTTGTACTGAGATGTGCAATTATCCCGGCTACCGCAATATTTTTAGAAAAGACATTAACAACTGGCAAGAAACGATTGCGGCTACTAGACCTAGCGCATGGTCTTACAAGGCGCACAGACCTCATAGGCTCTGTCGCAAACGCGAACGCGCCTTCGTTCACGGGATCGTGAGCCATCCCTGACCAGCTTGCCGCCTCCGCCTTGGAGCCAGCCCATGGTCCTGTCCGCTATCGCCACCAAGCTGAAGCAGCGCTCCAAGGCTGACTTCAAGGGCCTGTACGACGAGGCGGCCCTGATCGTCCAGGCCGTCTCCTGGTATCTGCGCTATCCGCCACAAAGTGATGAAGGCGCGGCCTGGAGATCGCCGAGGGTGCGATCCCTCAAGACGGAAACAAGCAGGCTTTCGCGGTATCCGTTCGCAACGAAAGCAACCTTACAATTTACACTCAGAGCCAGCCGCACGCACGACCGGAGCCCCAAAGGCGGTCATCAGCACCTGTAAGAACACCAGTTCGTCCTCGACCTCGGCAAGCGTCAGGAACCCGGCGCGAGCATGAAGCGGGCCTGAGCCAAGACGCACGACGAGATCAAACCGCCCATCCGGCTGATCAACGATGCTGTAGGTAACCGTCTGAGCCATCGGCCTACCTACCCGGGCTAAACACGAGGGGATTCACGAAGGCCGTGCAGAACGACACCTCAGGCTGTCGCTCGCTCCGCAACTACCCCAATCGCATCGGCTAGGAATGCCCGTGCGCGACTGACCCGGCTCTTCATGGTGCCCGTCTGCGTACCGAGCACGACAGCTGCGGCCTCGTAGGTCATGCCTTGGCCCGCCACGAGCAGCAGGGCCTCACGCTGAGAGGCAGGCAGCTTAGCCAGAATAGCCCAGACCTTCTTCAACTCGATCCCATGCTCTTGAGAGGGGAGCGTGATCAACTGCGCGGCGGCAGCTCCATCTGCATCCTCCACCTCGCGTTTGGCCTTGCGGCACTCGGTGTAGAACTGATTGCGCAGAATGGTGAAAAGCCAAGCCTTGAGGTTGCTGCCCGGCTCGAAGCGATCTTGGCTCTTCCAAGCCTTCAGCAGCGTCTCCTGCACAAGGTCATCCGCGCGGGTGGGATTGAGCACGAGCGAAAGGGCAAAGGCGCGCAGTTCCGGCAGGGCAGCGAGTAGGTCGTCCCGGAACGCCGTCGCAGCGGTAGTGCTCTGGGCGGTAAGTACCTCATTCAACCGTGCGATCAGATCCAGGAGCGACGGTGGCTGCTCTTCTCCTGGAAGAGACGCATAAAGGTCCTGGAGCTGGCGTCCGAGGTGATCTCGGACAGGCTCAGGTAGAGAGGGACTGGCCACTGTAGTGGCACGTTCCTCCCTAATGAGCCTGAGCTGTGCCGGCTTCGACCACCGTTGCTGAAGGTCCGTGCTCATATTGCCCCGCTTGTCTCCCCCCGCGAGCTAGCGTGCTTAGGAGATTTCGGAAATTGCAGGCTGGAGTTGTTGGCATACCAATTCTGAATGATGCCTAACAGACGTCTTACTCGATGTTCTGAACCGTTTCTGCCGACATCGCGTTACTGGTGGCCGTTAGAGACTCGACATCACGTAATGAGGAACGCTCATGCGTATGCGAAACCTTCTACCCCTCATCGGCTTGCTCGCGCTTGGCGCTTGTAATGACGACAAGAAGGCCGAGAAAACCAACGCCGCAAACCCGCCGGCGGCTACCGTTCCAGCGCCTACAGCGCCCACTCCAGCGCCAAGTGCCCCTGTTACACCGGCTCCCGCTACCAAGCCGGCCGGCCAGTGACATGAAGCTCAGCCTCATGTCGCTTCTATCCTAGCGGAGGCGATCGGATCGAGGTGACGCTATCCTCAAGGGTAGCGTCGCCTTTTTTCGTAGGGGCCTGATGGTGTGGACGACCCAAACCGCTGCGATGTCAGAATACAGACCTACCAAGCAAAAAGGCGGCGCAAGCGCCGCCTCTGAAGTCCTTCGCAGCCTTCAAATTCAAGGGCTGCTAAAGCTTGGTTTAGGCCACGAACAGGCCGTGATCGGCGGACGATGAGGCATAGAAGTTGAAATCGTGCTCGCCAAGAGCCTTGCCATTTAACGAGTTGACGGCAAAGTTGTAGTGGTCCCCGGTGTGCGTGTCGAAGATGGAGTAATAGTACACCTTCGCAGCGCCGGAATTAGCTTGAGTGGCAGCTTCGCCAACCATCTTGACCTGCGAGCCCTCTCCGAATCCGCTGAGATTGATGAAGTCGTGCTCACCAAAGTTGCCGGAGTTCGCAACATCGCCATCAGCACCGTGGAAATCGGTGATGTAGGTCGCGAGCTTGGAGAAATCACGCGTTGCAGCGTCGGTGGTCTGACCGTATTTAGCAGCCAGGACGAAGGTATCGTTTCCAGCGCCACCGTAGTACTGATTGAAATCGGCATGACCCTGAAGCTGATTGTTGCCCGAATCGCCAGCCATCTTATCTACATCACCGCCGTTACCCTGGATTTTTCCATGAGCATCAGGAGCGACCGTCTGACCATCGACCGTTGCCATTGTATATCCTCCCAGTGCACCAAACCAAGACGTGGTGCCGTATGCTGAAACTAGCGGAACTGTTAATGCTCAATGGCGGACTTGCTTTCAGCCGCTCATAACGATTCGTTAATAATCTCAAAGAGGCGCGTCAACGTACAAGTATACCGATACGTATTTTCTGCTGAATTCATCCGTTTGGATTACGTACTTGACCCTGACCCAGCATACTGGTCCGCGCTGAGCGCGAGCTTCTTGGGTATCCCGAACCCTGAAAGAGGGTGAATGCCATGCCTTGCAAACGCTTCACGAACGAACGATGTCGGGAATACCGTCGTTTTACCGACAAATACCAGGCATAGTTTCGAGGACGAATAAGATGACGAAGCATAGAAAACCCGGCAGTCAATGAAACTGCCGGGCTGATGCGTGTTGAAGGTTCAACCGAACGATTTGGGTCTACAGAAGGTCGTCGTTGGCCCAAACTCGGACGTAGTCGACGTTCAGCTGCGTGGTCGGCATAGAAGCGTCGTACTTGCCCGGCCAGCTGGCCGGTNTCTACAGAAGGTCGTCGTTGGCCCAAACTCGGACGTAGTCGACGTTCAGCTGCGTGGTCGGCATAGAAGCGTCGTACTTGCCCGGCCAGCTGCCGGTGTCACCCACTGCCAGGTTGACCAGCATGTACATCGGCTTGTGCATATCTGCGGGGGTGGCCAGCTCGGCGACTTTCGCGCCGTCGATGTACCATTCCAGCGTGTCTTTCTGCCAATCGACCCCGAAGGTGTGGAAACCTTCCGTCAAATCTGCCGTCTGCACCGGCGTACTGGTCAGCCTCTGGCCGGCGACCGTGGAGTGCACCGATGCGTAGGCGGTGTCCTTGTCGTGGCCTAGGAACTCCATGACGTCGAGTTCGGTCGTACCAGTGCCGTCGGCGTTCAGCATCCAAAAGGCCGGCCACATGCCCTGGCCTGCCGGTAGCTCGGCACGGATTTCGAAGTAGCCGTAGGTCTGGGCGAACGACTTGGCCGTGGTGAGCACACCCGAGGTGTAGGCCAAGTCCAACGGGTTGCCGTCGTGATCCGGGGCCGCCGTGATGCTGAGGACGCCGTTCGAGACCGAGAACGGGTTCGTGCCGACGGATTTGTCGGAGTAATACTGCGCCTCGTTGTTGGACCCCAGGGTGCGGTACTCACTGCCGATGCCCAGCGCGCTCTTCCACACCGTGCCGTTGCCATTAGCCGAAGCGCTGAGGGCGTTGAACTCGTCGGAGAAGCTCAAGCTCATGCCCGGATGCGATGGGTCCGCTGGCAGGGCGAAGTCGCCGGCCTTGAGGTTCGTGAGCGCCACGTTCTGCAAGGTCAGCGTTTCGCCGCCACCGAGCGCGATGACGGTATTCGAACCCACCTGACTGGCCGCCATCTTCAGCTCGGCGAAGCTGTGCAGGTTGACCCCCTCGAGACGGACCTTGTCGACGCCGGAGGCGAAGTCGGTGATGACGTCGCTGCCCTCGCCCTTGGCGATGACGAAGATATCCGCCCCGCCGCGGCCGGTCAGGATGTCATTGCCGGCCTTGCCGTTGAGGGTCTGAGCCCCACCATCGCCAATGAGGACGTTGTTGAGGCTGTTGCCGGTGCCGCTCTTGGCGTTGCTGAAGCTCAGGTTCTCGACGTTGTCGGGCAGAGTGTAGTCGCGCCAAGCGATGATGACGGTATCGACGCCGCCGCCAGGCGCTTCGACGACCTGATCGCTCGATTGCCAGATGTGATAGGTGTCGTCGCCGGCACCGCCCTTCAGAACCGCACCACCCTTGTTCCAGCCCCAGATGTCGTCGTGCCCGGCCGTGCCGCTGAGGGCCTGGACGCCATTGTTGGCCTTGATCGTGTGGGTCGGTGTGGCACTCCGCCCCCGTGGACGAGTTCCAGCCTCGCGCCGATAGGTGTCGTCGCCGGCACCGCCCTTCAGAACCGCACCACCCTTGTTCCAGCCCCAGATGTCGTCGTGCCCGGCCGTGCCGCTGAGGGCCTGGACGGCATTGTTGGCCTTGATCGTGTGGGTCGGTGTGGCACTCGTGCGAGCTGTCTCGCCCGTCTCAGCGGGCGGCGCAACCACGACGGGCGTTTCTGTGTCTTCTTCGAAGACAAGATCGTCGGATGTAAGCGCACTTCCACTATGGACAGCGTTGAAGCGACCGACCGTCGCGCCATTCTCGTGGATCTCGTAGGTGTGCAGCGTACCCTGTCGGCTGATCTCAATCACGCTGGCGTCTGTGGCAAAGCCTTGAAAGACTAGCGTATCTCCGCCCGAAGCGCCGGCTCCTTGGAAGTCAGTGATGCGGTTGAGGGCCGTTCCCGTCAACATGGCCGTGCCGGCCAAATCTGCCTTGCTGAACACAAAGAAGTCCGCCCCGGCCCCGCCTGTTAGGGTGTCGACGCCGAGCCCGCCAGTGATGGTATCATCGCCACCGCCACCATTGATCGCCTGTTAGGGTGTCGACGCCGAGCCCGCCAGTGATGGTATCATCGCCACCGCCACCATTGATCGTGTCGTTGCCTGACGCACCGATGATGATGTCATCACCATCCCGGCCGGCGATCAGTTGCGAGCGCGTCCCGCGTGACGATACGTCGATCCGGTCCGCGCTTGCAGTACCAGCCGTATATTGTGAACGTGATGAATTTGCATAAGTCATTATTTATTTAAGCTCCAAATTACACGGAGCATACATAGAATGCTACACCAAATATGATACTCATTCAGATATTTCATAAGTATCAAATTAAGTTTAGCTGACTATTTATGCCTATATACGATCATTTTGAATTTCTAACGCAAATTTAAAAAAACTATACTCACAATCGTGTCATAGAATACTATATCAATAATGAAAAATTATTCCGACAAAACAGATCATAAAACATTTTCTTCCAGAATATTCATTCAACATTGCTTCTAGATGGAATAGGTCCTCAATTTGAAATATCTTATAAATTAGCAATTCAATGACTATCCTTAAGATCTCAGGCGATTTAAAATTAATTTAATACATATTGCGCAATGTTTTGTTTGTCTTAGATTTGTTATCCCGATTTGATATGAATTTACACCGTTAAAGAGCTATCGATATAATTGTATTCGGCAGCCCTGCTGGAAGTATGACCGCTGCGAAATTACCTAAGCTAGGACAAGCCAACGGCCGGCATGCAAGGAAAACGATCGAATTACCGACATATCGTTTAGGTTGCTATTGAGCCCTAGCAGGCGCTGAGAGGACCTGCTTTCCGGCATCTTGACGGACGAAGACCTATAACCTTGATGGGTGGCAAACAGACTCTGGCTGTTGCTCAGCATGGGCATGGACTCCTTCGTACGATAGGGGACGATCCTCAACCCACCCCATCGCACTGGAAATCATGGCGAAGTGCAAGCGCGTCGCGTACCTTGTACAGGTGAGCAAGGTTGGTAGCGTATCCGACCGACCCGCACGCATCTTCTACGTGGTACTTACGCAGATCGCTGACGATGCGCTCCGACAAGTTCAGGCGCTGTGCGACGACAGCGAGGAGGCCAGCCTCGCGGATGGCTTCCTCTCCACCACAACAGCCCGTACTCTGCGCCTGATGCCGGATCAGCCTCGACGGCTGTAGTGCCTTAACCCTTGGTTGTCGGAACTGACTTAGTGATCCAGCCCGTCTTACCATCCGCGTAAAACTCGACGAGGCAGCTGTTCTTCCCGGCCTCGCTTTCCCTTTCAAGGCTTAGCTAAATACCTGAACGCCTGATATCATTTTACATTTTCTCTATAATCAGGTCGGCGGCTGCCGCCGCAGAAATGTGTGAGGTGTCGAGTAGAGGAAGACTGAGTTCCTCCGCTAGGCGCCGGTATGTCTCAACCCGCTCGACACTCATATGCTCGCGGGCGTGGACATCGCCCCGCGCGATCATTCGCGCCACGGTCGTGGGCCGATCCGCCCAGCACATGATCGTGCGGGGGTAGGGCGCCCAACCGGCGCGATAGGTCGGCGAGAGAAGTTGGGACGCGGTGAACCAATGGCGATCGAAGACCACTGGGCCGTCGGGAGCGTGTCGAAGGGCGAGCGCCACAGCTGCATGTGCGACAGCATCGGCCAGGGCGTGCTCGCCCCGCCCGGCCAGGAGAACCATAAGGCCGCCGATCTGACCGCCAAAAGGATTTAGGACCGTTGCTCCAATCCGTCGTGCGACCTCCCGGGCGATGCTGGACTTGCCGGAGCCGTCGAGCCCATCGAGGACGAGGGCAATGCGCGAGGTCTGCTCGGTCTTCTCCTGGGCCCGACTACGCGTTGAGGGATAGAGCCGTCCTTCGCGACGTCCATGTTCGAGGTAGTGCAATACGCCCTGCCAGGGGCGCCCGAATAGGGCTGCAAGATCCGCGTGTAGACGGATATATCCGGGAGGATCGAAGTCCCCAGGTACAGGGCCATGCTCGACCACGAGCTCCTCAATGCGCGTCGTCGCCCAAGCTGGACCAGTCTCGTCCGCGATCCCGCCTCGGATCGCCGCCAGGAGATCGGCTGTATAGGCTTCCCAGGTGAGGCCACGGATGCGGGTGCGCCCGGCACGCGCGCATCGTGCAGCACGGTCGGGGGCAGCCCGCATGGCCGTCACGGCGGCCGCGATGGCGGGACCCGTCGCGATATCAATTACCTGGGCAGTAACGTCGTGCTCAGCGAAGGCAAGTGTGCCGTGCGGGGTGGTGACCAGGGGCGTTCCGCTGGCCATAGCTTCGGCGGCCGGATTGCACCAGCCTGCCTGGAGCTCGGCGCTGCAGAATACATCGAGGCCGGCGTAGAAGTCGGCGAGCGCTTCTCCGAACAGGGGTCCGTGCCGAACGATCCGTCCTGATACCAGGAGATCGTCTGGAGGCGGCGCCTCCCGCGGATCAGGATGCCCGAACCAGTGCAATTCCCAATCGGCGCCGAGTTCTCGCAGAGCACCCACTAGGGCGCCCGGATTTTTGTTCGCAATAGCGCCGAGGCGGTATCGCCCGATGCGTGGAGGCCGGACAATGGAAGGTGCGAACAAGGTCGTGTCGACTCCGCCCACGACTTGATGGAACGGTCTGCCGAACGCGGCCAAATCCGCCTCTGACCAATGCGCATTGTTGACGAGGATGAGGTCGGGTTCGAGGGCCTGCGTCACGCGTTGATAGGCATCACGACGGCCGGGACCGTTCAAAAAATGCTGGACGCGCAGACCCAAGCGCGGGTGGCGCAGGGTTGCGAAGCGCGCCACAATGGCGTCGGGAAAGCCGCCGCCCGGCACCATGACAGCGTCCCAGGTCTCGTCCAGCGCGGCCTCGCGCGACAGTTGCCGGAGAGCGCTCGCGAAGCCAGCCGGCTGGTGCTCGCCGCCCTCGCCTAGCACTAGGAACGCGAGTTCGCCGCCCCAACGTGCCAGGATCTGCCCGACGCGCTCGAACCGCATCAACCCTCCGGTCAGGGCCAGGTGATCGCAGGCAACCAGGAGCCGCATCGCGCTACGTCCGCTTCGAGGGAAACAAGCCTCGGAATGCCCGGCCGAGGCGAATGGCCGGGCCTAGAGGCTCCGGTGGCGGCATCACGAGACTGGCCTCGGCCCGTACCAGCGCGGCCTCCAGACGCTCCACCTCGCGATCGCGTTCCGCCGCATAGGCGATGACGCGGTCGGTCCGCGCCCGCGCGTCTTCAAAGGCATTGATAAGTTCAGACCGTTCGGTCTGCAGGGCTGTAACCTCATCGGTGAGGCCCCTTGCGTGCATCAGCAACTGCGCGCGGGACGCAGGGTGCGTTGAGGCGAGCCAAGCAAAGTCGCGGTTCGTCTCACGCCCGCTCACGACTTGCTGAAAACGAGCTTCTCGGTCGAGACGCTCGGCGATGGCCGCATCGGAAAGATGGACCCCAAGCGGGGCGGTAGCTGCATGCAGCAAGGTCAGGTAGGTCGGATCGATCTCTGGTGCGGGCCATCCGGTGATGGGTGTCGTGAGGAAGGTATCGACGAGGCCGCGTACGAGCAGGTGCCCGAAGTCGAGGGGCGTGTCGAGGTTCCATTCCAAGTCGATGAAGGTAGCCCGGTCGCCATCGACGAGTAGGTTGCGCGGAATGGCATCAAAAGCGTGGCCAGGCAGGCGGGTGTCAACCTCGGGCACCAGGTTGCCAGGACTGGCATCCAGGAATTCGGCGCGGAGGGCGGTGATCCATCGTTCCGCCCACGTTGCTACGTCGGCCTCGGTCCAGCCGTTGCAAGCTAAAATTTCCTCTAAAGTCTCGGGCCAGGGCTGGCCGGGCGCGAGGGCCTCAGCCGGAAATCGATTGGTGATACCGGCCGCGCTGCGCGTCAGCCCGGGTTGACGCGGCACACGAAGGACCACCGGAGGTCCTCCTTTCTGAGCCAAAATAGTCGCGACCTTATTAAACTCCGGCCGTCGTTCATGGCCAATGTGCAAGGCGAGACGATGATCCGCTGGGAGCGTAACGGCTGAAGCTATAACGAGCACGGCTGGTGCACGATCCGCGAGGTCACCTGCCTCCGCGATGCGCCGCCAAGCCCTACGCCCGTCAGATGCTTCTCCGGCTAAAGCTCCAGCATCAAGCCCCGAATTCGGCGACAGGCCATGTTCGGACAGGATGGTGCGCGCCTCACGATGATTTGGAAATGGAAACCACCAGTGCTGGTGCACGAGGCCGGCTCCCTCCAGCAACTGACGCAGTTGGGTCCAGGCGCTCGTCCGGCTGCTTGAATGCGATGAGAAGTCCTGCGCAGCATAAGCACGGCGTTGGTCCACCGGCCCATTTTCCAAGGCCAGGACCAGCCGACCGCCTGACCGTAAGCTTTGCAGGATCGCGCGCAACCAATGCAGAACGGGATCGTCCGTTGGGATAAAACCCTGCGGGCCTGGGACGTCCAACATAGTGAAGAGATCGAAGGCCACGATCGTGTCGTAGACAGGGGACGCGTCAAGAGGCTCAGCCTCGGATGGCATTCGACTGTGGCAGGTCAGTGAGTTCGCAAGTTCCGATGCACGACCTCGTACACTCTGCACAACCGATCCAAGCAGGAGTACGTCCCCAGATAGCATATCCTCGACAGGCAGCAGGATGTTGGCTGCCGTAAGGTCGTATAAGCAACTCATCTCGGATGCAGGCCCGGTACGAGCCGGTTTAGACACACGTTCCTCGCCACGGATTGCCACTTTATCCCGATCACATTGCCGAAAGGCAATTCCTATGGTGCCTATCTTTCCTGGGCATAGAGCTGACATGAGGTTTCATGGACAACTCTGGGAGTTGAAGTTATTACTCCTCTAAGAAGGAAGTCAAACACCCGCAACGCCAGCCGCCGATAGGCGAAATGAATGAATTTCGCACCGCATATCAATTCTGATACAGTCCGTATTTTCGTAACAAGTACGACCTCTGATGCAATCAACGTCAATCCTGCGATCAGATCTTATCTGATTGAGGGGCTGATAGATCGGGTTGGACCGGCCGCCGTCGCTCACGCACCGCTGGAACTGGCGTGTGAGCGGGTGCAACGCCTGCGCCCAACGCTGGTGATCGCAGTTGGCAGTCTCGTGCCTGATGCAGCTGGTCTTGGTGCTCTGCGCCGGGCCGTCGATGCCGTCGGGGGGCAACTCGCGTTCTGGCTCACCGAAGATCCCTACGAATTTGACTACGCCTTCAAAGCGGAGATCCTCGCCGACATCATCTTCTCAAACGATGGCTGGGCAGCCCACCACTACAGGCACGGCTCAGTGCATCATCTTCCGCTGGCCGCATCCCCAACGCGTCACCTCCGTCCCATCCGTCCAGACCTGCCGCGCGATATCGCAGTCTTTTTCTGTGGTGTTGCCTATCCGAACCGCATTGCGCTGCTCCGACAGGCGGACGAGCTTCTGTCCCGACACCCAGTGGAAATTCTTGGGTGCGACTGGCCGGCCGATTTGCGCTGCGCGAGCAATCGACGCCTGACCGCGGACGAGATGGCGGACCACGCCGCCGCCGCCTGGCTGACGTTGAACATTGGCCGCGACCTCGACATTGCGAACCGACGCTTTGCCCTGCCACAGGCGACCCCAGGGCCGCGTACCTTCGAGGTGGCGTTGTCGGGCTCGACGCAGCTCTTCTTCACTACTGGTCTAGAGATCTGCGACGTCTTCGAACCGGAGCAGGAGATCCTCCTCATCGATAGCCCCCGCGACATCGCGCGGGCTATCGAGCGAGTACAGGATGAGCCAGCCACGATCCTCGCAATCGCCGAGCGTGCGCAGCGGCGGGCCCTGCAAGACCACACCTACGCATGCCGGGCCGAGCGTATTCTCGATCTCTGCGGCCTTCGTACCTGCGCCACACCCGTGGGCTTGGGAGACTTGTTCGCAGGGTCCCATATGGAGCCGCATGGATCGGTACGCGTATGACTGGCCTTTCGATCCTGCTCCTCGACACGGAGCCGCGGACCCACAACCATTACATCGCCCTAGCCATAGCAGACGCTCTACGGCGTCATCCCGACGTGGCGCGGGTGGTCGTCGCGCATCATGGCGTCGCGCTTGCGACCTTCGTGACGGAAGGACTCGACACCTTCCTGGCCTTTGGTGGGGCCAAGATGCACGCGCCCCTGCTTGGCCGGCTTGCGCGTCTGGCCCAGCTCAGCATCCTGTGGACGACCGAGGACCCCTACGAGCGCTCGTCGAACGTTCGCTTCTCCGACTGCTTCGACATCGTCTTCACCAACGATCGCAGCAGCGTTGCCGCCTACGAGGGCCGCGCCGTTCATCTGCCCCTGGCCGCGAGCCCGCTCTTCCAGGATTTTGCCGTTGGCGGGGACGACCGTCATTATCTCTACGACCTGCTCTTCGTCGGAACCGCCTGGCCCAACCGGGTCGCTAGCCTGAACACGATCTTGGGGCTCCTACCCGCCGATCTGCGGGTCAAGATCGCTCTGCCCTGGAACGTCCACCTTGGCCCGCCCAACCTTCACGATCGTTCGATTGCCACGGATTGGCGCTGCGGTAACGTCGATTTCGCCCGTTTGGCGAACCGCAGTCGCGTCGTGCTCACCCTACCACGCGTCTTCACAGGCAGCGCGGCCGAGCAGGCTGCCGGATCGACGCCGCCGCCGCGCCTGTTCGAGACCGCCCTGGCTGGTGGCTTTCAGGTCATGGTTTCGCCTGAGCCAGAGGTAAGGGACTATTACACCGCCGGCGTGGAATTTCTGCTCTGCATGGACGATACCGAGGCGGCGGACGCCATCGCCTGCATGTTGGCGGCGCCCAAGAAGCGTCTAGCCCAAGCTCGTGCCGCGCGCGCCCGAACGCTGGCCGAGCACCTCTACGACCATCGCGTTGCAACGATGCTGGAGCGGAGCGCCGCGTATCGACGGCGTGTGTCCCCCCTCGATGGGGGGACACTGGCAACGCTCCCGCGGAAGACCGTGCTCATTCTCACTCATAATCGGATGGGCCAACGCGAGGGCGGTGGCGTCGAGGTCTATCAGGAGTCGCTCACAGGACTCGCAGACCGCTACGACCTGCTGTTCTTGTTCCCGGTGTTCCGGGGCGAAGAGTGGGAGATGCGCCTTGAGGGCCCGGGCGTCGCGCTGAGCCTACCCTGTGGGCCCGTCGGCTTGCCTCGACTTACCGATCCAATCGTAGAGGGGCAGTTCACCCGCATCCTGTTCGAGCATCGGGTGGACCTTCTTCATATCCACCACCTGCTGCACTGGCCCTTGAGCCTGCCCCTCATCGCCCGTGCCTGCGGCGTGCCGGTAGTCTATCACCTTCACGACCATTACCTGATCTGCGAGCGATGGCTCCTGCTCGATCACAACGGGCGCTTCTGCGACGTGGCCTATCGCGGGCGCGATCAGTGCGATGCCTGCCTCGCCGCCAGTCACAACTACCCCGCTGGGGCAAAGGCACGCCGTGACGCGTTCCTGGGGCATGTGGTCGGTGCGGTGGATGCCTTCGTGACCAGCACACCCGCTACGGGCGCCTACCTTCAAGCCTTTTACCCACAAGTTACGTCCGACCGCATCGCCGAGATCGCGATGTTGACCCCGACGCCGTCCTACGCCGTGCCCGAGGAGCGACCTGGCGCGGATGCGCCAAAACCCCTCGTCGTCGCGGTGATCGGAAACTTTACTCACCACAAGGGCGGGGATGACGTCATCGAGTTGATCCGGACCTGCGAGTCCTATCCTATCCATTTCCGGATCTACGGTCAGGTTAGCCCCCATCATGCGGGCCGCCTGCGCGGCCTGCCGGCAGAGCGCGTGACAGTCTATGGCGCCTACGAGCAGCGCGGTATCGTTGCGCAACTACAGGGCTGCGATGTCTCCCTTCACCTCTCGATCTGGCCCGAGACCTACCTGATTGCGCTTACGGAGGCGTGGCAGGCCGGCCTCGTTCCAATTGTCACCGACCTCGGTGCCCCCGCCGAACGGATCAGCGACGGAATTGATGGCTTTCGGGTGCGGCCGCACGATCCCGGTGCTGTCCGGGCCAAGCTCTTGGCCCTTCATTTCGACCGGGAGCACCTCGCAGATCTGCGCGCTACCATTCGGCGCAAGGTGTTCCCATCGGTGGAAGCGCATCTCGATGCCCTGCACCAATTGTATGCCAGCCTGATTGCCCAGCGGCCCTGTCCACACGACCGCATCCCAAACCGACGACCGAACACCTACGATCTGTCTTTTGACGATCTCGCCCTTCAGGTGAACGCGCCGTCCTGGGTGAGCAGCGACGTCCTCTGGGACCGAAGCCGCGTCCCGGATAGCAGCGGCTTTCCAGACACCTTCCCGGCGGTTACCTGCATCGACACCCTTCCGGACGAGGACGCAGCCAAGCCCGCTCTGGAGCGTCCCCTGAGCCATCCGGCCCTTGCATGGGCCCTTGATGGTCTCTGGACTGACCAGCGCCGCCGCCTGGACCGAAGCGGACACGCCGTTGTCTTTCGAAGCCTCTCCTTGCGCGGCTGGATGCATCTCTCGGAGAGCCGGGGGCCTTACCGGACCTACCTACGCTTCAGCGATGGAGTAAGCACCTCCTACGCTCCCCTGCGAACCGAGAGCCGACAGGACGTACTGGAACACCTGCAAGCCTTCGCGGCTCAAGATGCTGGCTTCGCTGGACAGGTAGACCTGACTGGTCTGAGCTTCGGAAGCCATGCGGTGGACCTGATCCACGTGACGGCAACCCACCGCGTTATCATCCGCGGCTTACTGCGGATTTTCGCCGCCAGCGATCTCGACGTCGCGCGGGCTGGCCACTTCCGAGCCGTGCAGAAGTCCGGCCAGGACCCGGAAACGGCGCCGCGTGGGGCTTCACCGAAGCGCATTCGGCAGAGCCTACCTATCTGCGACGGCGTGCTCCTCGGCTCGTCCGCGGAGCTATGGGCCTTCGAAGCCTGCCTGCCCAACGCACCAGCGGAGGCGGTCCAAGTCTGGCTTCAGGGTCTCGACGGCACGAAGCTACGGCTCGACGCAGAGGCGCACGCCGCTCCAGACGGCACGCTCCGTTTCGTGGCTGCACTAAGCGGACTGCAATCCTACCCTTATGAGATTGTTCTGCGCACCGGCCGCGACAATGGTTCGGCGATCTTGCTACCAGACAGACTCCAGATCCGCGAGCAGCCCGGCCGCTGCCGGGAAACCGAGACGCTGCCCGCCTCCTTCCGGCGCCGCTTCATCAAAACGATCCGGCGGGCGCCGAACCTCAACGTAGTGACGCTCTCTACTGAGGAGGACCCGCGTCGCGTTCGGTGTCAGGGCTGGGCCTTCCTGCGCAGGCTCGGCCCCGCTCTCTGCGTGGTAGCTCGCTGGGAAGAAAACGGACAAGGCCGGATCTGCATCGGTGCCCCCGTTGAGCGGCCAGACATCGAAGCGCATCTGGACACGGCGATAGCCCGCACCGCAGGTTTCGATCTCGTGATCCCGGTGCAGGCCGTAACCAGCGGGCGCGTTCGGTTCTATCAATGCTACCGCTGGCGTACGGTAGAGTTCACGGGCTTCCGCGAAGCACTGATCATGGCGCTTGACGTCGCTTAAAGCGCGATCTGTCAACCTAACCGATGTATTCTACAACATTCGACTAACACGTGGCCCTGTATCGGTAAGGCCGCGTGGCTGTCAGATCAAGAAGATTAAATTCGGAGCAGCTTTTCCTGACTAGTTTAAGCGTCAAGTGCACAGTCGGATACTCAGCCGAGGGCAGGCGCTGATCCGTGAGCGCGGCGCGACCTTGAACGGGAGCGGAGCCACATCTGCCGTACGCCTTCGGTGAAGGCCGCGATCGCGACCGCGGCCTTCACCGAAGGCGTACGCCGTATCAGCCAGTCCGCGCGGCGCTTGACCTAAATCCAGGTCCGTCATCCTGAAGGGATCAAACGGATTTGGTATGCGACACGCCTCGTCCGAACCTCTTTTACGTCGGCGCACAGCGCAGCGCCCAGGGCCGCGCCATTTTGCGTTAGCGGCAGGCTCGGCAGCCGCACTGGCACGCATCTACGACCACACTGGAATCACGTGCTCCGAGAAAAATCGGAAGTCTGGCTTGCCGGATTCTCCCGGATAGATTAGGCAATAGCCAGCGAAAGCGCGGCTCGACTCGGCACGATTAATTGCTCCGAAGGCTATCGCGCGACGACGTCTTGAAGTCGCAAACTGTGATTCAAGCTGACCTAAGGAGATCCTTCGATGACCTATCGCCTGCCTGCCGCCCTGTTTGCCACCGTCCTCGCCCTCGGTGTCGCCGCCCCGGCGTTCGCCGCCCCCGCCACCGTCGCGGCGTTCGATCCCGACAAGGACGGCACCATCGACCTCAAGGAGGCCCAGGCCGCCGCGTCCATGAAGTTCGACATGCTCGACCCCGACAAGGACGGCACGCTTGACGCCAAGGAGCTTACCGGCCTGATGACGGCCGCGGAGATGAAGGCCGCCGACCCAGATACCGACGGCACCCTAGACAAGAAAGAATACCTCGCCGTGGTGGCCGCGCGCTTCAAGGCCGCCGACCCGGATGCCGAGGGCACCATCGACGCCAAGGAGCTCTCCTCGCCCGCTGGCGCTTCCCTCGCGACGTTGCTGAAGTAGGGTCGCCTCACGGGGCGGCCGCCCCTCAAGCAGTCCCGTATGCGGATCAACCTCGTTCTGCCGGCCGCCCTCGTGATGTTAACAAGCGCCGGGTGAACCGCGCCGGGTTTCCCGGAGGCCATTTGGTTTGGGTCAGGCCGCCAAGGCTTGGACCTCGGCCTGGGCATAGTAGCGCGCTTCGGCCTCGGCGGGCGGGATATTCCCGATCGGTTCGAGCAGGCGGCGGGTGTTGAACCAGTCGACCCATTCGAGGGTGGCGAACTCCNAGTAGCGCGCTTCGGCCTCGGCGGGCGGGATATTCCCGATCGGTTCGAGCAGGCGGCGGGTGTTGAACCAGTCGACCCATTCGAGGGTGGCGAACTCGACGGCCTCGAAAGACCGCCACGGGCCGCGTCGATGGATCACCTCGGCTTTGAACAGGCCGTTGATCGTCTCCGCGAGGGCATTATCTTAGGAGTCGCCAACGCTGCCGACGGACGGCTCGACACCAGCCTGGGCGAGCCGCTCGGTGTAGCGCAGCGCAAGGTATTGCGAGCCCCTGTCGCTGTGGTGCACGAGCCCACCGCCCTGTACGGGACGACGCTCGTGCAGGGCTTGCTCCAAGGCATCCAGCACGAAGGCAGCGTGAGCCGTCCGAGAGACCCGCCAGCCGACGATGCGGCGGGCGAAGACGTCGATCACGAAAGCCACATAGACGAAGCCAGACCAGGTCGCCACGTAGGTGAAATCGCTGACCCACAAAGCGTTCGGGCGCGGTGCCTTGAACTGGCGGTTGACCCGATCGAGCGGGCAGACCGCTGCCGGATCGGGGACCGTCGTCTGGACCGTCTTGCCCCGCACGACACCCTTCAGTCCCATCGCCCGCATCAGCCGCGCCACGGTGCACCGAGCCACCACGATCCCGTCCCGGCCGAGCTGCCGCCAGACCTTGCGCACCCCGTAGACGTGGAAGTTCGCCTCGAACACGCGCCGGATCTCGACCATCAGCGCCGCGTCGCTCTTGGCCCGTGCCGGTAGCTTCCCGGGATCGGCACGTCGCGCAGCATAGACATGGTACGTCGACGGGGCGATCGGCAGCACTTTGCAGATCGGCTCGACCCCGTAGGCATCGCGGTGCTCGTCGATGAACGCCTTCATCGTTTGAAAGGGCGGTCGAGCTCCGCCATCGCAAAATACGCGCTGGCCTTCCGGAGAATCTCGTTGGCCTGACGCAGCTCGCGGTTCTCGCGCTCCAGTGCCTTGATCCGCTCGCGTTCGTCCGTGGTCGGGCCGCCCCGCACGCCCTTGTCTCGCTCGGACTGCCGGATCCAGTTCCGGAGCGTCTCGCCCGAGCAGCCGATCTTGGCCGCGATCGAATTGATCGCCGCCCATTGCGAGGCATGCTCC
>NZ_LMNJ01000035.1:0-11393 GCF_001423325.1 Methylobacterium sp. Leaf113 | reverse complement strand
GAGAAGCCTATATCTGATCCTATTTCGGGGGAAATCGGCGTCGATTATTATTATGTTGCAGACAGGCCAGGATACGATACGTTCTTTGTTCGTGATTGGCATGGCCCTGGCGGTATAATTTCTAACATTACTGTTTTGAATTACGATGGGTCCCTTCCAGAGCAGCATGCTCCTATTGCTCAGAACGACCATGTCGTCATACGGCAATTGGATGCTTTCACCATCAGTCCCACGACGCTCGGCACAAACGACTTTGATCAAGATGGCGATTTCGTAAGTATCAACGGCTTTCACTCTCTATCAACAAACTTATTTGTGGATGTTGTGTTGCCCGAAGGTCTCGCGTTTTATTCTGGTGTACCGAATGTAGAGGGTTGGATAGACTCTGGCTATTACGGTATTTCTAAGTTCGCATACAGTCTTGTCGATGGTTACGATAACGTCAGTAACGATGCTATTGTTACTCTTGAAATCATCGGTACACATAGCACAAGCGTCCAAAACATCATCGGCACAGAAGCAAACGAGACGTTTGACTTTACGCTGGCCGATCACTTCGTGGACATCAGTGCTCTCGGCGGGAACGACCTCGTGCGGGGCAGCATGTTTGCGGACACTCTCCGAGGCGGCGATGGCAGTGATCAGATCGGCGGCAAGGATGGTGACGATGCCATTTACGGCGGCGATGGTGATGACTCCTTGTGGGGCGATGTCGGTAACGATCTGATTGAGGGCGGTGCGGGCCTGAACTTTATCGACGGCGGTGCCGGCAACGATCTCCTCCGCGGTGGTGGCCTCAAAGACACCATTCTTGGCGGCATTGGCGACGATCAAATCGGCGGCAAAGGTGGCAATGACTGGATCGACGGTGGGGATGGCGTGGACGTCATCTACGGCGACGAGGGCAACGACCTCCTGTTCGGCGGCGCCGGGAACGACGCTCTGAACGGCGGTGCCGGCAACGACATCTTAGTTGGTGGTATGGGTGCCGATCGGATGCGTGGTGGCGCCGGCAATGACACCTACGTGCTGACCCGCGGTGAAATCCAAGGTGACCGCATCCTCGATTTCGACAATCCGGGTGCCCTTGCCGGCGACAAGCTCGATATCCGTGGTTACAGCGCGGACGCCACACTCGCCTATCTCGGGGGCGGAACATGGAAGATCGCGGATGGCGGCACCGCCGAGACCTTTTCAATCGATGGCGTAACAAGCCTTAGCCAGCAAGATTATTTCTTTGCTGTGTAGTCGGACGGGGGCAATGCCCCCGTTCACTGCCAGTCTTAACGTACGGCGTTGCGCTTTCGTTCTGCATCTAAGGCAGCGGCTAGTTGACGTGCCCGAGCAATTTGCTTTGCTAGACGATTCAGAATTTTGCGCGCAGGAACACCCTCAAACTCCAATTCTTCGATCCTCTCGGACAAAGAGCGGTCCAACCCTTTCAACGAATCAATTTCGCGCTGAGCTTCAATGCTGTCCGCATCTCGTTGGTGTTTTTTATCCAAATCAGCTTGCATCGCTGCACCTGATCGGCCCTTTGTGGGACGGTAGGCTTGGAATGGCTGCATTCCGTTTCCCGCATATCGTCCCATAACGGCCTCCTTGGTTGACGTGTTTAGATGGGACTGCGGTTGCGGAAATCACGTCCTAAGATTGCGGTGCTGATTGACGTTTCAGGTCGAAAGGCGTGCCAAAACCCTTTGTACCTGGGTGGCAGACCATGGCTTCCCGCGTGCCGTGTGAATGCCGCGATCGTTTAAGCCGGCCGCGATCTCGCGGAGGGATACCGCACCGGCGTCCCTTACTTCCGCAATGATGGGTGCAAAGTCGAGGGCCCGCGCATTAGCGTTTTTGATCCGCACGGCCTGGCCATTTGCGCACCCAACATCGCGATTTCTTAAATTGCCCGGGTTTCCGAGTTTCTGCCCACGCGCTTTCGCAGCGGCCAGGGCCTTTTTCGTTCTGTCGCTGATAAGCCCCGCCTCTAATTCGGCAACGCTGGCCATCTGGGTCAAAAGGAACCGACCAGTTGGGCCTTCGATCGCGGGCAAGTCACAAAATCTGACCTCGACACCGGCTTCCAGGAGTTTGGACAGGAAAGCGACGCTTCGCGTTAGGCGCGAGACGTTTGCGACAACGAGCGCCGCGCCCATGACCCGACACCGCGCGAGAGCCTTTGCCAATTCAGGGCGATTGGCGGCTTTGCCCGACTCCACCTCAATAAATTCCCCGACGAGGCTCCAAGAGCCGCCATTCAGGAAATCGCTGACCGTTTTCCGCTGGGCTTCGAGACCAAGCCCTGAGACGCCCTGGCGGGCCGTGCTGACCCGGTAATAAGCGACATACGATACATCAGCCACCGCACCACTCCCCCGCTCCCTGCGCTTGTAACGTTAACACAGACGAACGTTTAACTAAATGGTACAGGGCTTCCGGCCTCTTGATACCTACCCATGTCAAACTCTAAAATCGTGTAGTTTTCAGCCTCGTCACAGTCGATTTTTACCGAGGGATAGGAACATGGCCCGTATAGAGTTTCCTATTGAAGGTTACATTTTGGATGGCCTCAATGAGGCTTTTGCATTAGCCGACCCAGATATACGCGAAGATCTCGATAAACAATACAAAAAGTTATTATCCAAGGGTATTCGGCCGCGTTTAGTGGCGCGGATTGATGGGCTTTCAGTTAAAATGTGGGCAGATGAACACCCGCCGCCTCATTTTCATGTTGATTTTCAAGGTAATAGTGCAAGTTTTTCAATTGTTACGGGTGACCGGCTTGCCGGTGTCAGAGGATTAGAGAAATACGATAAACAAATTCGTTCTTGGTGGCAGTTAAACCGACCGGCGTTGATCGAAATCTGGAACACCACTCGACCTACAAATTGCCCAGTTGGGCCAATTGTTGACTCAAGTGGAGAAGACAAAAAACGTCGCCTATCTCTACTTAAACGACTGTCAAAGTGACGCTGACGTACAGCTTAAAGCCTCAACGTAGGCTATAATAAAATCTAAGGTCACAACTCAAAGTAGGTCACAAATTCTGTGGATCGTTCATCCAGAGTATAGTGGGTGCGGCAAGGCCGACCCGGCAAGTGGGGCTGGTTGTCCAGGCTCGCACTTTTCAGTACGCTCCCTTCGTTTGATAGAACGACCCATCCCATACTTAACGAACGGTGGCTCGAGCCACAAGGGTGCTTGCTAAGGGAATATCCCATTGAATGAACGATACGTGGGAATTTTGGATAACAGCAAGCTGGGGTCGTGTTCAGCACAGAGGGATTACGGCGGTGGAATTAGGACTGGCTACGCTGGCCTCACAAAAGCGTTGATACCGCATAATTATGGGCACCCTATATGCAACTTATTGCCGATATCGGCGTTCTCGATTTGTTTTTAAATAAAAAACAGGCTGTCTGCGCCAGAAAGTCTCTGTTGTGACCAATCCATCCCCAACTGTGGGTACGATAGCCAAGCTTACATTTGAGCCTGTGAGTGACAATTACTGTCGCGTCCTTAGCCTTGATGGTGGTGGAGCCAAGGGTTTTTATACTCTTGGCGTGCTACGCGAAATCGAGGCAATGTTAGATTGCCCGCTCTATAAACGCTTCGACTTGGTGTTCGGGACAAGCACTGGAGCGATTATCGCGGCACTGATTGCTTTAGGTTACGAGGTCGAACAAATTCATGCACTTTACAAAGAGCATGTTCCTCGGATTATGAAGGCTAAAACAGCAAGGGGAAAGTCCAACGCGTTACAAAAACTCGCACAGGACGTTTTTCAAGACAAAAAGTTTGGTGAATTTAAAACTGGCGTTGGAATTGTCACGACAAAATGGGTTATTGAACAGCCTATGATTTTCAAAGGCAGTGTAGTTCAAGCTCACGGCCGAACAGGAACTTTCGCGGACGGATTTGGGTGTACAATAGCTGATGCAGTTCAGGCATCATGTTCAGCATACCCCTTCTTCAAACGAAAGATTGTGACGACCGCTAACGGGGATCAAGTCGAGCTTATCGACGGTGGATATTGTGCAAATAATCCAACATTGTACGCCATTGCGGACGCTACCGTAGCAATGAAGGCTCTACGCGATAACGTTCGCGTCGTCAGTATTGGGGTCGGCGTCTACCCAGAGCCTAAACCAAGCTTATTATACTGGTTTGCAAAAAAGTTGGTGAGTGTTAAACTTTTGCAGAAGACCCTTGAAATCAATACACAGTCAATGGATCAGCTTCGCGTGATTATGTTCAAGGATATTCAAACCGTGCGCATCAGCGATGTGTTTGAAAAACCGGAGATGGCAACAGATTTGTTTGAGCATAATATGGCGAAGCTGAATATTCTCCGTCAGCGTGGAAGTGAGTCTTTTGCCTCCCGTGAGCCCTTGCTACGAAAATTTCTCTGTTAAGGTGATGTAATGGCTCAGGATATCAACGCACGTCTTAATCGGCTAAAAATTCGCCGACGAGGCATGGATCGGCTTGGACGCTTGAACGAAACAGCTAGAGCCGAAATCCTTAATGATAGTGTCACCGATGAAAGGTGGCAGAAGCGGGCCAACAATCAGCCGAATACTCGCTATGTTCTGGGTTCTATGCAGGAAGTTGGAACAGAATACACACGAATTAGCGTAGAAACAGCAGAGCGCGTTGGTAAACAACTAAAGAATGGACTTATGTCCGCTGGGTACTCAGTGGAATTTCGTTTACAGGGATCGGTTCCGCTGAATGTTCACATACGCGGCGTAAGCGATGTGGATTTGCTTAATCTAGAGGCTGGTTATCACACGTATGACCGCGGCGGCCTTAGAGACCTAATTGGAAGTTACACCAGTCCAGACGCAAGGAATTCAGTTTCTGTTCTTTGGCCTTTAAGGAAAAAGTCCGAGGAAATTCTCATTAGCAAATTTCCCGCCGCTACCGTTGATACTTCTGGAGGAAAAGCTATTGCGATTTCAGGAGGATCCTTAGCACGTCCTGTTGATGTTGTGCCTTCTCATTGGCATGACACGTTTAATTATCAACGCTCAGGAGACGAGCGTGACCGAGGCATTGTACTTCTTGATAAAAAGATTCCAGAGACGATTCAAAACCTATCCTTTTTGCACATCGATCGCGTTAATAAGCAGGATACCGCTTGTAACGGGGGCTTGAAAAAAGCGATTCGCCTTTGCAAAAACGTCAAGAACGATGCAGTGGAAGAGGGGAAAACCATTAAGTTTCCGAGTTTCGATATTGCAGCGACAATGTATCATGCAGATCGCTTGGCGCTTCAAGCAGGTCATATTTACGAGTTGGCAATTTTAGCGGAAACTCAGCGATTTCTTGATGAATTGTATCACGATCCAGTAAAAGCTAAGTCGTTATACGTTCCTGATGGATCAAAGAAGATTTTTGACTCCAATGAAAAGTACGATGGTTTGCGCACACTGTCTTGTGAAATGGACAAGTTGCTGAAAGAGGTTGCAAAAGAGCAAGGTACGCAGTTAACCGGTCAAGATGTTCTTATTTCACACGGTCGGGAACGCCTTCGGAAAGCCTATATTCTGTGAATTCCATTTGTATCGAGCATTCTGGTCTTAAGCTCAGAGACATCAATCATTGGACTAGTCCGATGGATTACACGATGGCAATTTGCGCAGAGGATAGCCAAGTCAGAGAGGAAAACCTCACGCGGGCCATCGGTTGAAGCTAGCTGGACGCGATGGTGAACCTCACAGGCACTTCGTCCAATCACGCCGTAGTGGGCTTCGAAATCGAATTCACATGCTTCGCATCTCAGATTTTCGCCTCGGTCGAGCACCTGCCGTATTTTCTTGTTTCGCAGTCCAGGTTTACGTTCCCTTCGGATATGAACCACTAGGCGTTTTTCGCCTTCTGAACCAAGCGAGGTGTCTCCGTCTTCCGGGTTCTCAATGATGGATGCCGATACAGGCGCTTGTTCGTATTCCTCTTGGTCATCACTCTTCCAATAAATCGTACGTATAGATCGACGACTTTCATTTGAAAAAACGATCTTCATCTGGCCGATTTCGATGTTATCCAGTCTTAAGTTGTGTATTTTGTTTTGTCCGCCATAATACAGGATAAGGATATTTTCTTTGACCGATATTCCACATCTCACCGTATATATGCCTTTTCGCGGCCCAATGATTTCATGCTCATCGCTTTGAACTACACCTTCGTCCACTAACCAATACAATGGTATTCTGTCGATATAACCTTTTGAGTCCGTTTTAAGCCAAAGTATTTCAAGCATAATTACTCCGTTGGATGACAGCGTTTGTCCGCTGCGGGCGCACGACCAACGCATTTTCTAAAACGGATTCCGTTTTTCGGCCCTGATCAAACACGTTTAACCATGGTTGACCCATCGGCGCGGAATCGGCCATCGTATGCTGTGGCGCTTTCCGAATTTCGGGGAGTCGCTGGGAGAAACTGAGACCTAGAAACACGAAAACCCGCCGGGTAAGGGCGGGTCTCATGTCCGGCAGGGCCGGGGAAAATCACATCTTGGCGGATTGATATTCCCTGAAAACCCGATGCCTCGTCAAGCGGAAAACGAGAGCTTTCCGCAAAGGCGGAGCTTTGCCGGAATGCGGCTTGATCCTTTTCGCGGGTGAAACCCCTGAAGGATAACCCGTGCTCGCACTCCAAATGCGCGCGCCTTTTGGCGTGCAAAATCCGATTTTTCCGGCTCTTAAATCCGGTCCTTTTTCAAAGCCCATTTTAAGGCGCCGCCAGCGGCCATTTCAGCCTCCCGCTAACGACGGACCGTATCGTCTGCCAAAAGCTGTCCAGGACTGCCTGAAGCGCGAACTAGCAGCCTTCCGGAATGCCGAGGCAGCATTTGCGCTTGCTGTTTTTCTCGCGCGGTATTGGACCGTTCCAAATCGCCTTGAATTTCCATTTCCGGTAGATCGGCGTGCGTTGGCCAACCATCAGGCGCTCGATTTGACGGAAGCCCAAATTCGCGGGGCTTTAAAAACCCTGGAACGGTTGGGATTTTTAAATCGGCCTATTCCGAAAAGCGGATCGCGATATCGGCCGACCCCTGAGGGCCTGAAAAGAAAAGCGGTCATTTTTGAATTTGGGACGGATTTTAAGGCCCTTTTTGAAGCCGCAAATCAGAAAGCCAAACGGACTCCTGACCGGAGACCACCGGGGGACCATCCCCAGAAATTCCGGTCCGTCCTGCCTTTAAGTCGGCTCGCCACTAACTCGCCCAAAAGCAATCCAGCTTTCGAAAGAAAGGTGCTTATGGGCGATTTAACCGGCTCGCTATCTGAGGAAGAAAATGCACTCGAAAAATCGCTTGCGCGCCTTGCAAACGCGATTGGTTTGCGACCGGAACCGTCTCATTTGGCAACGCCGCTTGTATGAACGCTTTCACTCTCGTGGGATGACTGTGTGAATCTGCACTGACCCCCTTTCGCTTCTAAGAACCGATCAGAGCTTTGCAAAATGCCAAGTTATTGGTTGACGTTTACGCCCCGCGGACCGCGCGCGCCCAAAGGCTGGCCAATTGGAGACCTTCAAAATCTGGTCAACCGCGTTGAAACAGACCCGAAAAATACAACCGAGTGGTGGCGTATCTCATCACGTAAAGCAGCGCGCATAGGCGACCGGGTCTACGTCTTCAAACAAGGGAAAAATCCCAGGGGTATTTTTGGCGTTGGGGTAATCGTTGGTGGTCCCGAAGTTCGCAGTACTCCAACTGACCCTTTAAAGTGTCCCCGCGCCGAAATACGGTTTGAGCGACTGGTTGACCCCACAAAGGAGTTTCTGCTCCCTCTTGAGGCGAATAAGGACATATTGTCCGATAACCTCGTTACTGCCCACGCTAGCGGAAATAGCGTTCCGGACGAGATCGCCAACGAATTGGAGAAACGACTTGCATCGTTGCCGGCACTGTCCAAAGTCGGTGCGACAGACGCCGAGCCTTTCGACCCCCGCACTTCGAGCGACGAGCGCGAAAAAATCCTACGTGAAATTCATGCTCGTCGGGGGCAACCGGAGTTTCGCTCAAAGCTCCTGGAAGCTTACGGCAGACGCTGCGCTATAAGCGGATGCACGGTAGAAGCGGTTCTAGAAGCCGCTCATTTGAGCCCTTACCAAGGCCTTCAGACCAATCACGTCACGAACGGGATATTGCTGCGCGCCGATATCCATACGCTTTACGACTACGGTTTGATCGCAATCGAACCCGACACGCGGACGATCATTGTGGCAGACGTTCTGACCAGTTCGGAATACGCGCGGATGGCCGGTACGCTCCTACGTGAGCCAGCGAACGTTGCTGATAGGCCAGGGATTGCCAACCTAAAGGCGTGTTACCAGCGATTTAGAGCCCTTCAAATGCCCGGCTGACGTATCCGCTAATGTTTGCTCAAAAGTATCATGCAATTGATGGATATAATTCATTGAAAATTGGGCTCACAGGCTCGGGCAAACACAAGGTCTTCACCGCTTCCAGGTCTCCAAGCATCTTTTGAAGCGTACCGGATTGCATTGTCTTTCTTCGGGCGGCATTGTTCGATGTATACATCATTTATTTGCGGATGGTATTTATTATGGGTGAGACGTTCCGCTAATTGGTCGGAATTACATCGTAAGGCGCTGTTTGGACCTGCATTGACGCATAGAAATACGTGAACATGCAGATACCCATTGGCTCCTCGATGAAAAAAACCGATTAGTACCCATCCAGGGTCCTTTGAACGCTTGCGCGTCCGTGTGTTACCTCTAAATGCGTTTGTGATCCATTGTTGAATGTAACTGTCGAATAGGTCCCTTGCTTTCGACCAAGCCTTTTCCTTTTGGGTAGCATTGGTTGAAAACAGGGGGTAAATTGCCTGTGAAACCGTGAACCTTAGGCGAGCAAACCCTATCCAATAGCCTTCAGCCTCTAGCTGGCTTAAATACCTGGATATTCCCCTTTGTTTCCTGTATCCTTGCAGTAATCTCTCGGTGTAATCGTCTTGCATTCATGCCTCCCGATGATTTCGAGTGTGCTGCTTCCATACATTCAAGCTCAAGACCTTGTTTCAAGCTTTTGCTGTAAATGACGTAATAAACATGTCTATACGCAATATTCCGGTGATGGCTGACCGACAAATCGGCATCCATGCTTTGGAATATGGCAGTTCAATGCCCGCTTCATTTCGGAACAAAATGAAGCATGGGGGCGACACGGGGAATTTGAGATTTACGGGGACAAATCAGACACTGAGTGTGTCCAAATTAACATACTTCCAATAGAACGTCAATTTATCCGAAATTCCAACTTGCCAACATTTTGACTTAGACTGTTTTAGCAAGCCTATTTACGTTGGCCGCACAACAGACCGTATCAGCGTTGTTCTGCTGGAATGTGGGTTTGTGCTTTTCCATAAAAGCGCTTACCCTCAAGGAATGATTGTTTCGTTCCTATGTCAAAAAGGCGGTGTCGGCAAAAGCACGCTGTCGATCAACGTGGCAGCGGCGCTGGCCCGTTCGAGCCGCGTGCTCCTCATTGATGCCGACGAACAAGGAAGCGCGGCCTCTTGGGCTTCCTTGCGTGAAGAAACACCGTTCCGCGTGATCGGTATGGCACGAGACAATATGGCTCGTGACGCCATCCAAATGGCCTCCGATTACACGCATACGGTAATCGATGGGCCGCCTCGGGCGCAAAAAATCGCTCGCGGCGTCATCATCGCGTCGGACATGGTGCTTGTACCCATTGAGCCTTCCGGTCTTTCGATGTGGGCTGCGTCTGAAACCGTTGCCCAAATCCAAGAGGCACAATCGATTAAGCCAAACCTAAAATGTGGGTTTGTGGTTTCCCGCAAAATCGGGCATACGGTGATTGGTCGAGAAATTCGTGACCTAGCAGCACGCGAAGGCTTCCCTATCCTGCAAGCCGAAATTCACCAGCGCGTGCCGTTCGCCGAAAGCCTGACCCTTGGTCAAACTATTTTCGAATATGCGCCGGATAGCGCGGCTTCGCGTGAAATCGAAGCTCTATTGACCGAAATCAAAGCGTGGATGACGCCAAATGGCAAAACCAAAATTCAGCGCAGCGCCAAGGCCTCCCGCGCTGACGGTTGAGCAAACCGCCTTCATCGATGCAGGTCGAGGAAAAGATAGAAGCTTTCTTGAGCCGCTTGCCGCGGGTGAGCCAACGCACCGGCTTTCCCTGGATGTGCCGAAACGAATTGCCAGTCGCTTTAAGGCCGCCTGCGCGCTGGCCGACACGAAAATGACGACCGAAATCCTGGCTTTCATCGTGAAACGTACGGCCGAACTCGAAAGCAAGAATGTGTGAATCAACAAACCCACATTTATGGGTGTATCAAGCCGCGGCTTAAACGTCACTCGGGGCCATTCTGAACCGTCCTATCGATATGTCGGGTACCCGACGCTAAAAACGGTTTTAACAAGAGTAATTGAGGCAAAAGGTTCGAGCGTTACTTATTCTCCAGGGGGAGGCGTTAGAAAATAACCTGGAGTCGGAGTTTATGCCAAAGTTATATTTTGATTTCGATCGCGACGGTTCTCGGTTTGTGGATCAGGAAGGGTTCGATCTCCCCGACTTGGAGGCAGGGCGAGACGAGGTTTTGCGAACCCTTGGTGAACTTTCCAAGAGTGCATTTCCAAAGAGCGACCACCAGGTGCTCGCTGCCTTTGTCCGAGATAAATCCGGGAACGTCGTCTACAGCGCACGGGTGACGGTTTCCGGCACATGGCACGAGCGCTAGCCCGCACGCGCAAGCGTCAGAGGGTGATCATAGGCTGTGTTTTTAAGCCGAAATGCGGGCCAAAACCCTTTGAATTTGAACGGCCGACCATGGCTTCCCGCGTGCCGTGTGAATGCCGCGATTGTTTAAGCCGGCCGCGATTTCGCGAAGGGATACAGCGCCGGCGTTTCGAACTTCCGCGATGATGGGTACGAGGTCGGCTGCTCGCGCATTAGCGTTTTTGATCCGCACGGCCTACGACGTGGTTTGCGGTAAGCTACCTAAAAGTCAGCGTTAAAAAGATTGTGTTATCAACCGACAAGTTGCATTTTGTCCGTTTGGTGGGAATCGATGTCAGTAGCCTTCCGAAAAAGCGACACAGAATAAATCAGGAGAGTTTCAATGGTCCTTTTTTCGGAGGAATACCTTGCATCGCCTTTACATAATAGCTTCAACAATCACGGTTCGCCTATATCAGTTTCCTTAGGAGTTGAGGCACGTCTAGGAACCAGCTTAGGCAGAAGTCATATTGATGGTTTGCAGTTATTCACTGGCATCGGACATATCATAGAGAAGCCTATATCTGATCCTATTTCGGGGGAAATCGGCGTCGATTATTATTATGTTGCAGACAGGCCAGGATACGATACGTTCTTTGTTCGTGATTGG